>JANWJU010000129.1 GCA_025451775.1 Terriglobales bacterium | reverse complement strand
GTCTTCCCAAGAAGATGGCGCTCGAGCTCTTCAAGCCCTTCATCTATCACCGCCTCGAGCAGACCGGCCACTGCACCACCATCAAGCAGGCCAAGGAAATGGTCGAGCAGCAGGAGCCCATCGTGTGGGACATCCTGGAGGAGGTCATCAAGGACCACCCGGTGCTGCTCAACCGTGCCCCCACCCTCCACCGCCTGGGCATCCAGGCGTTCGAGCCGGTGCTGGTCGAGGGCAAGGCGATCAAAATCCACCCCTTGGTCTGCACCGCCTTCAACGCCGACTTTGACGGCGACCAGATGGCGGTGCACATTCCGCTGTCGCCCGAGGCCCAGGTCGAGGCCAGCGTGCTCATGCTGAGCTCCAACAACATCCTCTCGCCCGCTTCCGGCCAGCCCATCACCGTGCCCACGCAGGACATGGTGCTGGGTGTCTACTACCTGACCAAGCCCAACTCCAAGGCCAAAGGCGCCGGCCGCACCTTCGGCAACGTCGAGGATGTGCTCATCGCGCTGGAGATGAACGACGTCGAGATCATGACCCCGGTCCGGCTGCGCTACACCGGTGAACTCATCGACCTCAACAACGCCTACGACTCCCAGGACGTGGTGCGCGCCGAGGTGCAATCGGTGAGCAACCACTACTTGGCCACCACCGTCGGCAGCGTCATTCTCAACGATCACCTGCCGGCGGGCATGCCCTACGTCAACGGGCTGTTGAAGAAAAAGGGCCTCAGCTCGCTGGTCAACTTCGCCTACCTGCGCTCTGGCTTGGAGTCCTCGGTCAAGATGCTGGACGGCATCAAATCGTTGGGCTTCCTCGCCGCCACCCGCGCCGGCATTTCGGTCGGCATCGATGACCTGGTCATCCCGGCCAACAAGCCCACCCTGGTGAGCGATGCCGAGAAGGAAGTGGTCGAGGTCCAGAAGCAGTACCTGGACGGCGCCATCACCAACGGCGAGCGCTACAACAAGGTGGTCGAAATCTGGTCCAACATCACCGAACGCGTTTCCGACGAGATGTTCTCGGTGCTGGAGAAGCAGGACCGGGAAGGCGTGGTCAACCCCGTCTACATCATGGCCGACTCCGGCGCCCGCGGCTCGAAGCAGCAGATCCGCCAGTTGAGCGGCATGCGCGGCTTGATGGCCAAGCCCTCGGGCGAGATCATCGAGACCCCCATCACCGCCAACTTCCGCGAAGGGTTGACCGTGCTGCAGTACTTCATCTCCACCCACGGCGCCCGCAAGGGGTTGGCTGACACGGCGCTGAAGACCGCCGACTCCGGCTACCTCACCCGCCGCCTGGTCGACGTCGCCCAGGACGTGATCATCAGCGACACCGATTGCGGCACCGTCGATGGCATCCAAGTGGGCGCCATTGTCGACTCGGGCGAGATCGTCGAGAGCCTGCGCGACCGCATCGTGGGCCGGGTCTCGCTGGAACGCATCAAGGACTACGAAGGCAACACCATCGTCGACGTCAACCAGGCCATCACCGATGACCTGGCCAACCGCATTCAGAGCGCCGGCATCGAGCGGGTGCACATCCGCTCGGTGCTGACGTGCGAATCCAAGCGCGGTGTCTGCGTCGCCTGCTACGGCCGTAACCTGGCCGCCGGCAAGCTGGTGGAGATGGGCGAAGCGGTGGGCGTCATCGCCGCGCAATCGATCGGCGAGCCCGGTACCCAGCTCACCATGCGCACCTTCCACATCGGCGGCACCGCCAGCCGGGTGAGCGAGCAGTCGCGCCAGGAAGCCAAGAGCAAGGGTTTCATCCGCTTCATCAACCTGGCCACGGTGCGCAGCAAGGAAGGCGGCCTGGTGGTGATGAACCGCAACGGCCACATCGCCGTGGTCGATGACAAGGGCCACGAGCGCGAACGCTATACCGCCGTCTACGGCGCCCGCCTGAAGAAGGGTGAAGGCGATCCGGTGGCCATGGGCGAGGTCATGCTGGAGTGGGATCCCTATACCTTCTCCATCCTCACGGAAATCTCCGGCACGGTGAAGTTCAAGGACATGGAAGAGGGCTCGACCCTGCAGGAGGAGGTCGATGACGTGACCGGCCTCTCGCACTGGGTGGTCACTGAGTCCAGCGACGAAAAACGCCAGCCGCAGGTGCTGGTGGCGAGCGACAAGGGCGGTGACAAGGGCGGCAAGAACACCCGCAAGTACCTCATGCCCTCCCATGCCCACCTCATGGTGCAGGACGGGGTGACGGTCGCCGCCGGCGACGTCATTGCCAAGATCCCGCGCGAGACCACCAAGACCAAGGACATCACCGGCGGTCTGCCGCGCGTGGTGGAGCTGTTCGAGGCCCGCAAGCCGCGTGAAACCGCCGTCATCAGCGAAATCGATGGCACGGTCAAGTACGGCGATGTCACCAAGGGCCAGCGCAAGATCTACGTCAACGCCGACAACAATGCGCAGAAAGAGTACCTGCTCCCCCGCGGCGTGCACATCGCCGTGCAGGAGGGCGAGCGCGTCAAGGCCGGCGAGCCCTTGATGGACGGTCCCCGCAATCCGCACGACATCCTCGCCGTGCTCGGTGAAAAGGAACTGCAAGCCTACCTGGTCAACGAGATCCAGGAGGTCTACCGCCTGCAGGGCGTCAACATCAACGACAAGCACATCGAGGTCATCGTCCGCCAGATGATGCGCTGGGTGCGGGTCGAGGATGTCGGCGACACCGAATTCCTGGTCGAGGAGCAGGTGGATAAGTTCCATTTCCGCGAGGAGAACGAGCGTGTCATCGCCCTGGGCCTCAAGCCGGCCACGGGACGCCCGCTGCTGCTGGGCATCACCAAGGCATCGCTGGCGACCGACAGCTTTATCAGCGCGGCCTCGTTCCAGGAAACCACCAGGGTCCTCACCGAAGCCTCGATCCAAGGCAAGGTCGACTACTTGCGGGGCCTCAAGGAGAACGTCATCATGGGCCGGCTCATCCCGGCCGGCACCGGCCTCGACTTCTACCGCTCCGTCCGTCTGGTGGGCGAGGAGGAAGAGGAGCTGGCCGCGCTGGAGTCGGTGGTGCTGCCGCCGTCCCCCTACGAGGAAGCCGAGCGTGCCCTCGACCTGTTCCGCAACGATACCGACGGCGACGCCGACACCATGGAAGACCTAGGCGCCGAATAGCGCGGCGGATCGCGGTTAGAATGGACGGGACTGGCCTGCGGTGGCCAGTCCCGTTTGTACCCACAGGAACCTATGCGCTCGGGCCATGTCGTTATTCGCTTGCCGGGTTATTTTGGGTTCAAGCACCAGGGGGCTGTCGATTTTCAGCCAGCGCTGGAGATACTCGATTGGGACCTGCGCGATACCAACGTCATTATCGATCTCAGCGCGTGCGCCCGTGCCGATTTCCAAGCCCTTTCACTTCTAATCCTGTACCTTTGGCATCTTCGATCCCAAGGTTGCTTCGTTACCGTCGAGGACGGCACCTCGGAGCCAAGCCGGGATGTGGGTGCGATGTGGAGGAAAATGGGCGCGCAGGGCTGGGATCGTGTGCTCTGGGACGTTGGCCAGCAGTTCAGGAGCAATGAGTTCAAACCGTTGATTGCAATCCGCGGGAAGAAGGATTTCGATTGTCTCGCATCGGCGCCTACACGAAGGGGTTCAACATTGAATACGAAAAGACACTGCACTACGTTGTGTCCGAGTTGCTCTACAACACAATGGAGCACGGCCGGCGGCAATTCCAAGCCCGGCAACAAAACAAAGTTCTTCCGAGCCTGATCCAGTTCTCCTGGTACAGCAATAGCAACGCTCTCGCAATCATCGTTGCAGATCTCGGCATCGGCATTAAGTGTCACCTGGAGAGGTTCTATCCGCCATTCGAATCCGATGTGGAGGCCCTGAGAAAGGCGATTCAGCCGCAAGTGTCCGGTACGTTTGGCGGGAATAATGGATATTCCACGGGCAAGAATAATGCCGGCGTGGGCCTCTATATTTCGACCGGCATCGTGCAGCGCCTGCATGGTGATATGTTCTTAATCTCAGGCAGTGGCCTTCTGCACGTGTCGCCACGGGATATCACCTCGTCGTCCTTGGGGGCGAAATGGCCTGGGACCATCGCGTTCCTTACTATCCGACTCGATGCGGCCAGCGAGGCGATGACGCTGCATAAGATGATGTCGGAGTTACGTGAACGCAGCAGCGCGGAGGTGGACCAAACCGACGCCGCACAGTTTGCCGCGAGGCTCAGCATTTCAATTGAGAATTATTTCGGGCGTTTCGCCGAAAACAAAGAGGAGGCGATCAACTTTCGCGATCACCATCTTCTCCCAGCGATTCACGAGGGCAAGGAGATCTTGCTGGATTTTAACCACGTCGAGCTATCAACGCATAGTTTCTTGAGTGCGCTCTTGGCGACCCCAATCCTGCGCCTTGGGATGGCTGCCTACAAAAAAATTCGCATTACCAACGCTTCCCCGGAAATCCGTGAGACCATCGATTACATTCTGGACGAGAACACTAAGGAAGGCTAACCAGCGGTAGTGTCCAAAAACTTGGTACCGGCACCTTCGATTCCCGTACCGATTAACTCCAATCACCGCCAGGATGGCTCCCTTCTTCACCTCTGCGCACCAGCTCAGCTCTTAGCCGGATTCCCGCCCCGGCGCCCACACGCGCAATCCGGCGGCTTGCGCCGCCCGCGCCAGCCGCCGGTCGTAGACGACCATGCCCTCCAACGCTGGGACCGAGAGCGCCGTGGCCAGATGGATCGCATCCAGCGAGCGCAACTCGGGCGGGCCGATGCCCGCGGCCCGCGCTAGGATCGAGTCGTCGAGCGCCAGCAAGCAGATTCGACTCAACACGTCGTCGGCATGGCCGGCGCGCCATGGTCGGCCCTGGGCGCGGCCCAGCGCGCGTCCAACCTCCACCCGCGCGAGCGTGCTGGAGACGGGCGCAGACTGGCCCGCCAGGAATGCCGTCAGTGGCCGGCTCTCAAGTTCGTCGGCAATCAGCTTGTAAACGGCTGAACTGTCGAGATAGAGCATTCTAAATCTTGTCCTCTCGCAGCTCGTCGAGGAAGTCGCTGAGCGGCCGTTCCCCCGGTTCCAGGGGAGGGGCCGGCCCCAGGTCCGACAGCTTGCCCACCGGGCGCGTCGCCCGGCCGGCGGCGATCATCGATTCCAGCCACGAGGCATCGGCGGGCAACGGCCGCAGTAGCGCCACCGGACGACCATGCTCGGTGACCTCGAGGCACTCGCCTTTCTTGACCCGGTCCAAATACACGCTCAGGTTCTGGCGCAACTCCCGCACGCCGACCTGCTGGCCCGATTTGGCAGAAGGCTTCATGAGCTACACGGTAGCACATTTAGCGGAGGCGCGGCGGTGCGAGGGTCGCAGCCGGGCGCGCACGGAGGCAGGCGCCACTCAATTGTTAAGCTGAAGACATGTTGGACGCCGACATCGCGGTGATCGGAGCGGGTGTGGCTGGTCTGGCGGCGTTTCAGCGGCTGCGCGAGCGCGGCTGCGATGCGGTATTGATTGAAGCCCGCGACCGCCTGGGCGGGCGCGTGTACCCGGAGCCGGTCGCGGGTTGGCCGCTGCCGGTCGAGCTGGGCGCGGAGTTCATTCACGGCGCTCCACCGGAGTTGGCTGACTTCGTGGCCGAGGGGGCAAAAGCGCCGCAGCGCAACTGGGCGGTGGTGGATGGCGAGCTGGTGCCCGCCGATGAGTTCGCCTTCGGCGCCGGCGCCATTTTCGAGCGCATGGCGGCGCGGGAGGCATCGGCGCCAGATCTGTCGTTTGCTGCCTTCCTTGAGCAGAACGCCGATTTTCCGGCGGCGGCGCGGCAGGGGGCGCTGGCGTTCATCGAGGGCTTTGAGGCCGCCGACCCGCGCCGCATCAGCGTGCGCGCCCTGAACCGGGAGTTTGCCCAAGGCGGCGAACACGAGGGGCCGCTCCGCCCCCGCGGTGGCTACGCCGGACTGTTGGAAGCCATCGCGCCGGCGGGTGGGGTATGGCTGGGTGCAGTCGTGCACACCGTGCGGTGGCGGCGCGGCGGGGTCGAAATCGAGGCCCTTCGGCACGGGTATCCGCATCGCTGGCAGGTGCGGCGGGTGATTGTGACGCTGCCGCTCAGCATCCTGCAACACTCGCTCCAGGCGGGGGCGCCGGTGGCGTTCGAGCCGCCGTTGGAGGCCAAGCGGGACGCGCTCGAACATCTGGCCATGGGCGGCGCGCGGCGCGTGACATTGCGTTTCCGGGAGCCGATCTGGGAGCGCTGCCGCGACGAGCGTGGAAGCGCCTTGGACGCGCTGGGCTTTTTATTCGGCGGTGCCGTGCCTGAGGGCCACATCCCAACCTGGTGGACGGCGCCCGGCTCAAGCTCTCATGGGGCGCAAATTACCGGCTGGCTGGGCGGCCGGCGGGCATGGGCGCTGGCCGGGCTTGCGCCCGAACGCATCGCCGCCTTGGCGCTGGATTCGCTCAGCGCCGCGCTGCGCTTCCATCGCGGCGATCTGGACAACGCGCTCCTCGCTGCCCACACCCACGACTGGGAGGCCGATCCCTACGCCCTGGGCGCCTACTGCTACGCCGTCGTAGGCGGCGCCGATGCCTTCGCCGCCCTGGCCGCGCCGCTGGAGCATACGCTGTTCTTCGCTGGCGAGGCCACCGAAGCGACCGGCGCCCACGCCACCGTCCACGGTGCGCTGCGCAGCGGCCGCCGTGCCGCCGCCGAAGCTGCGCTCGTCGGCGCATAGTACAATCCCGCCATGCGCGCCCGCGCCATAACGAGGTTTGGAAGGGGGGCCGTATGCGCCTGCCTTCTGGTGGCGGGCGCCGCCCAGGCGCCTTCGCCTGCCGCTCTGCCCACGGCTCCTTTTGAGAGCGGCGGACGGGTGCTCTACCTGCTCGCCGCCGGCTGCCAATACACCGGCGGCATGTCGTATGCCATTGTCAATCCGGCCCTCTATTTCGCCACGGCGCACGCGGCCTTGGCCCGCGTTCGCGATATCGGCGTGGGTGGCTGTGGCATCGAGTACGTGCGCGACGACGAGGCCGGGACGCTGTACATGGTATCGGGCACGCTCGACCAGATCACCGCGATCACCACCATCCACGAGAACGCTCCCACCCGCCGCGATGGGGATGCCCCGTTGGCTTGGTCAACAGGATCGTATGCGAGCCGTCCATTCGCCGACATTTTTGTGACCGCGGTCACTGCCGCTGCTGGCCCGCGTGGTCACTCCTGGCTGCTGTTCCTCCGCCACGAGAATTCCAACGACTTCCGCCCCACCAGTCCCTGGCGCCTCCTGCGGTATCGGGGCGATGCTATCGCCGGCCAGCCCCGCCTCCAGGAAGGAGCGTGGTCCGATTACAGCGCCATCCGGTATCGGGGCGCGCTGCCTCCCGGCATGTATATATCCGCCTACCAGCAGGAAGAGGCGAGCCAGGGCGCGCCCCCGCTCATGGCGAACACCCAGACGAACGGGATCGTGCTTCCGAGCGTATTATTCCGCTCGGACTCGCGGGCCGTCGCCGCTCCCTTGGCGCCGGCGCTGCGCGCGGGACCGTTGCCCGGGAGCACGTTGATCTTGGCGGCCTCCTCCCAATATTTTGTTTGCACCGCGCCCCTGCACAGCGTTGTGAATGGCCGAATAGCCGCCGATCAGGGCCACGTCACCGCTTTTGTGTTGGACCGCCGGAAGCGGACATGGCGCACGCTGACGCTTCCCATCTCCAGCAACGCTCCCACGGCACTACTGTTTGGCAACTGGCTGGTCCTGCCTGTCGCCGTTCCTGGTCCCCAGAGTCCCATCCCCACCGGCCACTTTCTGCTGATGAACCTTGATCGCCGGCGCACGCTCGCAATCGAGGCGGGCAGCCCCGATTCCGAAATCCTCGCGATCAGCGGTGACGAGGTCGTTTACCGGGTCCAAGATCGTATTTTGATGGCCGCGATCGAGGGCGGGAAGCTGGGCCCGCCGCGCGTTCTGGCCCAGGGCGGCGGCGCCGCCAACGTTCACTGGGCGTTCTGGTCCTCCGCGCAGCCGAACTAACGAATTACAGCAGCCCCTGGAACGCCGCTGCCCACGGCGGCGCGAGCACGGTGCTATCCCAGTGCGCGACCATGTCCCGGCGGGCTTGCTGGCCGCGGGCGCGCGCCTCATCCGGATGGCTGGCGGCATGGCGCATCAGTTGGCTCAGATGTTCCACGCTGGGTTCGGCCCAACGGTGGCCGATGTAGATCTCCCGGTCGGAGTCCTGGGGCACGGGCACCACGCCTTCGACGTCGATGAGATAGCTGTTGCCGTCGTTGAGGAAATCGGTTTGGCCGCTCCAGCGCGTGGCCAGCACCGGCAGACCGCAAGCGGCCGCTTCCATATAAGGGCGGCCCCAACCTTCCCCGCGGCTGGGAAGTACGAAGGCCTGGGCGGAGGCGTAGAGCCGCGGCATGTCCTGCGCCGGCAGCAGGCCGCGCAGCAGGATGACGGAGGGCGCGTGGTCGAGCGGCACGCCCGCCTCGCGCTCGATGAAGTCGAGCAGCCGGGCTTCCAGGTCGGCCTCGGGCTCGTCGAATTTGTGGACTTTGAGAATGAGGGCCACGTCGTCGTCTGGTCCAAAGGCGTCCAGGAAGGCGCGCAGCAGCACGTCGCCGCCTTTGCGATCGATCCAGTCGAAGACCGAGAGGAAGTTGAAGCGGCGGCGGCAGGGAATCGGCAGCGGCTGCAACCCTGGCCGGAAGCGGCGTGTGTCCAGCCCTTCGGGCATCACTCGCAACCGCGCCTCGGCCACGCCGGAGCGGGCGAACATCTCGCGGTTGAAAGTGGACGGCACCCAGACCTCGTCCATGGCGTTGCATCGCTCGCGCCAGCACGGCGGCAGGCCATCGGTTTCAAACGTGGTGCGGCCGATGCGGACGCGGGCGTCAAGCTGGGTCTCGAAGTCGCCGGCGGGCATGGATTGATAAAGGACGCTGCGCCCCAAGTCGAGGCGGCGGCGCTGCAGCTTCTCCAGCGCCCGGCGGCGGGCTGACGGCAGCAAGCCGGCGGCGTCGCTCTGCGCGCCCAGCGGGACGAGCTGCAGCGGCAAATGGTGCCGCTCCAATCCGGCGAGGATCTCCTGGTTGCCGTCGGCGTAGCCGCTGCCGCCGTAGATGGCGGCGCGGAAGACGATGCCCGCGCTGCTGCCGGCGGCCACGTTCAAAGCGCCAGTTCGGGAACCGCGGCTGGGGCGGTGCCGGTGGTGAGCGGGACATCAAGCCCGCGCTCGTGCTCGCGCGCGCTGACGCGCCAGGTCTGCAAACCGCGCGGCTCGAAGGCGAACTCCCGCACCGTGCAGCCCCGGTCCTGGAGCGCGCGTTCCACCTCCAAGCGGCGTTCAAAGTCGCAGTAGAACATCATATAGCCGCCCCCGCCGGCGCCATTGAGTTTGCCACCCAGCGCGCCGGCGGCACGCGCGGCGGCGTAGAGATCGTCAATGCGCGGGTTGCTGATGCGCGGCGACAGGCTCTTCTTCGTCTCCCAAGCCTGGTTCAGCAGCGCCCCGAACTCGTTCAGCCGGCCGCGCAGCAGCAGATTCTTCATCTCGATGGCCAGCGCTTTTTGCCGGCGCAAGCCGTTGAGGCTGAGGTGTTCGCCGCGCCGGTAGCGGTCGACTTGGTCGTCGATGATACCGCCCGAGGTGCGGCTGCCGCCGGTGAAGCAGAGCAGCAGGTTGTGCTCGAGCTCATTGATCACGTCCTGGGACAGACGCAGCGGGTTGACCATGACGTGTCCATTGGCGCCAAACTCGATGAAGTTCCAGCCGCCGAAGGTGGCGGCGTACTGATCCTGCATGCCGCCGGGAATGGCCAGCTCCTGCCGCTCCAGCGTGCAGGCCAATTGCGCCAGCTCGTAGTCACCCACCACCAGCCGGCGCCACTCCTTGATGAGTCCCATGACGGTGACCATCAGGCTGGAGGAGGAACCGAGGCCGGAGCCGGGGTGAGCGTCGGAGTGCAGGAACATCTCGAAGCCGGCGGCCGCGGCGTGTTCGTCACTGCCCGTGCTGCCGAGCTTGCGGATGGCGGCCTTGGCCAGATCCAGCCGGCCATCGTAGGCGAGGGGTGCGCCCTGGGCGTACTCCAGGGCCAAATCCAGATCGGCCGAGCGCAGGTGAATGTGACCGTCGGCGCGGGGCTCAAGCGTGCCGAAAGCGTACATATTGATGGTGGCGCTGAGCACGCAGCCACCCTCGAAATCGGGGTAGGGGGGCACATCGGTGCCGCCGCCGGCGAAGCCGAGCCGCAAGGGCGCCTTGGCGCGGATGAGCATGGACGTCTCCTAAGACGGCTCTAATGCCGCCGTCGTTCACGCCCAGATCCCAGCAGGACGAGGGCCAAACGGGGCTAAGCGCCGTTCCAGTCGCGGATGGCCGCGGCGGTGGCGGCCATGCGCTCGATGGCCAGGCGTGCGTCCTCGAGGAAGGCGGCGCGCGCCGGGTCATCCGGCGGCAGGCCCAGGGCCAGTTCCAGGCTGCAGCGCGCGACGGTCAGCGGCTGACTGAGCTGGTGGCAAAGCTCGGCCAACCGGGGCGGCAGGGCCGGCGCCGGGGCGGGGCTCACTCGGCCTCGGCCTCGGCGGAGGCGGCGGGGCCGAGTTGGTAGCCCACGCCGCGGATGGTGCGGATCAGTTTCGGCTCGAAGCCCTCGTCCACCTTGGCGCGCAGGTAATTGATATAGACGTCGACCACATTGGTGGAGCTGTCGAAGGCCAGGTTCCAAACGTGCTCGATGATCATGGCGCGGGACACCCGCCGGCGCTGATTGACCATCAGGTACTCCAGCAGCCCGAACTCCTTGGGGGAGAGCTCGATGGGTTTGCCATCGCGTTGCACGGTATGTTCCATGCGGTTGAGTTCGAGGGAGCCGACCTTGAGCAGGGCCGCGCTGGGGCGCTGGCCGCGCCGCAGCAGGGCCCGGATACGGGCGCACAATTCGCTGAAGGCGAAGGGCTTGACGATGTAGTCGTCGGCGCCCAGGTCCAGGCCGCGCACCCGGTCCTCAACCTTGGCGTAGGCCGTAAGCAGCAGCACCGGGATCGAGGGCTTACGGCGGCGCAGGCGCGCCAGCACGTCGAAGCCATTGCGCCGCGGCAGATTCACATCCAGCAGGATGAGGTCGAAGTCGCACTCTTCGGCGAGTTGTCCCGCTTCCTCGCCGTCGGCGGCACAGTCGACGGCGTAGCTCTCCGCCTCCAGGCCCTTGCGGAGGAACTGAGCCAAGGCAGCGTCGTCTTCGGCGACCAGAATTCGCATGGACTATCACATAGTAACTCAAGCCCCTGAAAATGCAGATGTTTATTGAATTGGTGCAGGAGTCACCGGGGACGCCAGCGGGGGCGCCGGGGGGCCCATGGGGGGCGTCGCGGCGGGCGCCATCGCCCGCTCCGCCTGCAGCGACACCACCACCACATCCACCCGCCGGTTGAGCCCGCGCCCGGCAGCGGTGGCGTTGCTGGCAATGGGGTGGTACTGGCTGTATCCGGCCTCCGACAACCGCTCGGGCGCCAACCCGTCGGAGGTGATGAACATCTGCACCAACATCGCCGCGCGTGCGGCCGAGAGCTGCCAGTTGGAGGAAAACTGCGCAGTGTGGATGGGCACGTCGTCGGTGTACCCCTCGACGCGCACGGGGTTGTGCAGCGGCTGCAGAGCCGCGGCGACGCGTTGCAAAACGGGGACCGATTGCGGCATCACCTGATCGGAACCGCTGGGGAAAAAGCCGAAATCCCGCAACCGGATGAGCAGCCCTTGATGCGATAACTTCAACTCCACCGTGTGGCGCGCTATCTCGGGCGCCAGCGCCGCCGCCAGCTGCAGCCGCAGCGCCTCGAGCTGCTGCCGGTCCTGGAGGATGGCCGCGTCCGGCGCTGGCGGACCCGGTGCGGACTGGCCGGTGGGCGCCTCCATGTAGGGTGCGGTGAGGTGCGGGGTGGTGCTGGCGGGGGTGAACATGCCCATCTGGGCGAACGCCGACTGGATGGCGTTGGCCAGGGCATGGGCCTTCATCTGATCGCTGCGCGAGGCGGCGTACATGACCACAAAAAAGGCGAACAGGAGCGTAATGAAGTCCGCATACGAGATGAGCCAGCGCTCATGGTTCACGTGGCTGTGGCTGCTGGGCGCGCGCTTCATGACTGTGCCAGTTCGGCGTGGGCAGCAGCCGGAGCGGCGTCCCGGGAGCCGGGCGCTTTGGCCTGCTCGGCGGGCGTATCCAAAAAGCCGGAGAGTTTGGTTTGCAGCATGCGCGGGTTGATGCCTTCGATGATGCCGGCCACCCCCTCCAGCATCACCTCGCGCTGCAGGCTCCCCTGGCGGTAACGCAGACGCAGTTTCCCGGCGCAGGGGAGCAGCACGAGGTTGGCCAGGGCCACGCCGTAGATGGTCGCCACGAATGCCACCGCGATGCCGCGCCCCACCTCGTTGATTTGGTCCAGGTGTTGCATGACCTGAATCAGGCCCAGAATCGCGCCCAAAATTCCGACCGTGGGAGCATAGCCGCCGGCGGCATCCAAGAGCGACGCCACCCGTTCCTCCTGCTCGTGCCGGAACGCCAGCTCGCACTCCATGGTGGCGCGCAATTCGGCCGGCTGCACGCCGTCCACCGCCAGCATCACGGCTTTGCGGAGAAACGGCTCGGGCATTGTTTCCAGCTCTTTGTCGAGCGCGATCAGGCCCTGCTTGCGGGCTTTATTGGCGTACTCGACAATGCGGGTAATGAGCGCCTGAGTGTCGCGGGGCTTGGGAAACAAGACCTCCTTCATCTGCACGGCGGCCTCCTTGACCAGCTCCAGCGGAAATTGCAGCATGACCGCGCCCAGCGTGCCGCCGCCCACAATCATGGCGGCCGTGGGCTGCAGGATCTGGCCAATGTTGCCGCCATCGATCATCAGCCCGCCCAGGATGCCGGCGGCGGCGACGCAGACGCCGATGGCGCTGCTTTTATCCACGGCTCGCCTCCGCCAGCGCCGCGCGGGGCGGCGGCGGCGCGACCGGAATCTGCCGGCGGTAGGCCAGGACGCGCGCCACAATCTCCTGCGGGGTTTCCCGTACCCGCAGCTTGTCACCCCCGTAAAGCGTCACCACCGTGTCGTGATCTTGTTCGATGTACTGGATCAGGTCACAGTTGAGGATGAGCGGCCGGTCGTTGATGCGTGTCAGGGAGATCACCAGACGCCTTATCGGCGCCAGAAGCGGATCGCATGAATGGCGATTAGAAGACTCTAAGTTCTGGCTGGCCACTAACATGCATCCCGGACGGGCGTGACGCTGGGGTTGGCGATGATTGTGCGCGATGCGGAGGCGGAGCTGCCCGCCTGCCTTGCCAGCGCCGCGCCCTGGGTGGACGAGATGGTGGTGGCCGATACCGGCTCGCGCGACCGCTCCCGGGAGTGTGCGCGCGCCTACGGCGCGCGCGTCATTGACATTCCCTGGGAGGAGGATTTCGCCCGCGCCCGCAATCGCGGCTTGGAGCCCCTGCACACCGACTGGGTGCTGGTCCTGGACGCCGACGAGCGGCTCGACCCCGGCCCCGATCCGGCGCAGTGGCGCGCCCAGTTCCGCCGCGGCCGCGATGCCCTGCAGGTGACGATTTGGAACTACGTGCGCTCCCTCGACGGTGCCCGGGTCTGGGACCGGCGGGCGCAGCCCAACCCGGCCGCCAATCTTGCCCGCCACCCGGAGACGGCGGCGTATCCCGCCTATATTGAGCACGAGAACGTGCGCTTGTTCCGCCGCTGCCCGGAGCTGTACTTCGTGGGCCGGCTGCACGAGAGCGTGGGCCCGCGGGTGGCGGCCAGCGGCCTGCGCCTGGGCCGGAGTTGTGGCGTGATCCATCATTTTGGTTTGGCGATCACCGCGGAGGCGCAAGCCGGCAAGAATCGGCGTTATCTGGAGCTGGCGCGCCGCAAGGCGGCCGAGCAGGCGGGCGACTTCCAGGCTCACTTCGAGTTGGGGGTGATGGAGTTCGACAACTTCCATGACGACGCTGCGGCGCTGGCTAGCTTCGAGCGCAGCCTGCGGTTGCGGCCGGAATTTGCCCTGGGGTGGTTCTACGCCGGGGCGGCCCTGTTGCGGATGGGACACGCACCCGAGGCGGAGGCATTTTTCGCGCAAGCCGCCGGCCGCGGCTACCAATCGCCTTTGCTCGAGGAGATGCGCGGCGATGCCGCTTACAACAACGGCCATTACGCCGAGGCGGTGGGGCGCTACCGCGCCGCGCTGCGCCAGGCTCCCAGCGAGCGTGGGCTGCGCAGCAAGCTGGGCCTCGCGGCTGTGCGCGCCGGCGAAGGTGAGCGCGGCCTCGAACAGCTGCGCCAGGCGGTGGCCGAGGCGCCCGGGCACGAAGAAAACGCCCGGCGCCTGGACGCGGCCCACAGCTGGCTGCGCAACGCGGCGGGGCCAGTGAAAAGTGGCGCGCCACTAAAGCCGCCGCCGGGCGCGCCGATAACCTGCCTGAGCGGAGGGATCGCCGACAGAAGCCGGGAGCAATCCACCGCAAGTACTGAGGAGGTTTTGCCATGTCCATGAGTATTCTGAACAACATCCCCGCGCTCGCCGCGCAGAACGCGCTGGCCCACACCCAGGCCCAACTGCAATCCACGCTGTTCCAGTTGTCCTCGGGCTCGCGCATCAACAGCGGTGCCGATGACGCCGCTGGCCTGGCCATTGCCAACGGCATGGAGGCCAACATCACCGCCCTGAACCAGTCCTCGCAGAACGCCAACGACGGCATCGGCCAGCTGCAAGTCGGCGACGGCGCCCTCTCCCAGGTCACCAGCCTGCTCAACCGCGCCGTCACCCTGGCCACCGAGGCCAGCAACGGCACCGTCACCACCACCCAGCAGACGGCGCTCGACAACGAGTTCAGCAAGATCAAAACCGAAATCGACAACATCGGCGCCAATACCAACTTCAATGGCTCCAGCGTGTTCACCGCCTCGACGACGTCCATCTTCCTGAGCGACTCCAGCTCCAACTACACCATCGGGGTGGCCGTGGGGGCGCTCAGCTCCAGCAACATCCAGGGTGGTTCCACCTCCGGCCTGACGGCCGTCAACCTGTCCTCTGACACTCTCACCTCGATCGCGAAGGCCACCACGGCGCTGACCGACATTAACAATGCCATCACCAACGTCGCCAGCAAGCGCGGCGAGGTGGGCGCCACCATCAACCAGTTGCAGGCGGCGTCCAACGTCATCAGCACCCAGGTGCAAAATCTCACCTCGGCGGAGGACAACATCACCGCCGCCGATATTCCGAGCGTGGTGGGCAACCTGTCGCGGCTCAACATCCTGAACACGACGGGTATCTCGGCTTTGGCGCAAGCCAATGCGTCGCAGCAATCGGTTCTGCGGCTGCTGCAATAACCGGCAGGGTCCGGCCCTCATCTCCCTGGAGGGCCGGGCCCGTCCGGCGGATGGCGTAATTCATGGGAACGACTTCGGCCACATCCTCCCTCTCCAGCGCGGCGGCGGGCACGAGCACCTTCAACGCCCAGCAGTACGTCGCCCAACTCATCGCCTCCGAGCAAGGCCCGGAGCAGTTGATGCAGCAGCAGGTGTCGACGCTCAGCGACCAATCGACCGCGCTCGGCACCTTGAGCACGCAGATGACCACGTTGCAAAACGCGGTGTTTGCGCTCAACGATTTCCAGGGTGCGCTGGCCGCCAAGCAGGCCACCAGCTCCAATGATGCCGTGGCCACGGCCACGGCCGCCGCCAACGCCATTGCCGGCGCGCACACGCTCACCGTCACCAGTCTGGCGACCACCAGTTCGGCCTACAGCAACACCCTCGCCGACGGCAACACCACGTTCGCCACCGGCAGCTTTCAGGTGCAGGTGGGCACCGGTACGGCTGTCACCGTGACCGTCAATAGCAGCAACGACACGCTCAACGGCCTGGCCAGCTCCATCAACGCCCTCAACGCCGGCTTCAGCGCCAGCGTGGTCACCGACGCCAGCGGCGCCCGGCTGAGCTTGGTCAGCGGCAGCTCGGGCGCGCCCGGCGACCTCACCCTCTCCAACAACACCACCGGCCTGACGCTGACCAAGTCGGCGACGGGCGCCGACGCCGCCTTTACGCTGGACGGTATCAGCCTGCAGAGTGCCAGCAATACCGCTTCGGGCATGCTGCCCGGCGTCACCATCGACCTTGCCGGCGTCAGCGCCTCGCCGGTCACCCTCACCATCGCCCCCGATACCAGCCAGGCGACCACCGCCATCCAGAGCTTCGTCACCGCCTACAACGCCGTCATTGGCACGCTGAACCAGCAGTTCGCCTACGACCCCACCACGAAATCCACCGGGCCGCTGGGCAGCGACACCATGGTCATGCAGATTCAGCAGCAGGTGCTGGGTGACGCGGCGTTCACGGTTCCCGGCAACGGCGCCTACACCAACCTCGCGGCCGTGGGCGTGAATATGAACGAGGACGGCACGCTCAGCGTCAACTCCGCCACCCTCAGTGCCTCCATGGCCGCCAACTACAGTGCCGTGCAGAACTTCTTTCAGCAGGCCTCGCCTTCCGGATTCGCCGCCAACTTCAGCACCGACATCACCAATATCACGGACCCGACGCAGGGTCCGATCGCCGTCGATCAGCAAGGCATCCAGCAGACCACCGCCTCGCTCAACCAGGCCATCGCCGACTTCCAGGCCAATCTTGACGCCCAGCAGCAAGAATTACTGCAGATCTACAGCCAGGTCGCGGTGACGCTGCAACAAATGCCGGACACGCTCAATTCGATCAACTCCCAGTTGGGCTCGCTGTCCAAATCGGGGGGATAACCGAAGCTATTTATGGATGCCGCCGCCGCCTACAAACGCCGCGCGCTGGAGAGTGCCAGTCCCATTGGGCTGATTGTGCTGCTCTACCAGGCTGCCTGTCAGAACCTGCGCCGCGCCATCGCCGCCGTCGAAGCGGGCGATATCGAGACGCGCACGGCCGCGCTCAACCAGGTGCTGGCCATCATTGCCGAGCTGAATGCAGCCTTGGATTTCGAGCGGGGTGTGGAGGTGGCGCGGCAGTTCGCGCGCTTCTACCACGTGGCCCAGCGCACCGTCCTTGACGCCAGCTTCCGCCAGGCTGCCGCTCCGCTGCGCGAGTTGTTGGATTCCTTCACCCAGGTCCAGGCGGCGTGGCAGCGCGCCGACGCGCTGCCGCCGGGCGCCAGCAGCGTCGAACACGCTGGCGCCTTGGCGGCGAGCTCCCAGCAGGAGCGGGTGGCATGGCAGGCGTAGCCAGCCCGTGGGCGGAGCTGAACCAGGAACTGGAGGCGTTCTTCGCCGGGGCCGAGGCCCACGCCGCCGCTCCAGAGCGGTGGTGCACGCCTGAGCGCGTGCGCTCCGTGCAGGCGCTGCTGGATCGCGGCGCCGAGGTGCTGGCCCGATCAACGCCGCTGGCTGAGGAGTTGGGCGCGGGGCGCGCCCGCTACGCCGCCAACCTGCGCCGGTTGTTGGAGGTGATGCAGTCGCAGCAGCGCGGCCTCAGCGCCGTTGCCGAGCGCCTCGAGGGCAGCCGCCGGCACTTGGAGTCGGTACGCAACTGGCTGGACCGCCATTTATGACCTCGGCCAAGGCCATCCTCATCGTCGACGCCTCGCCCATCATGCGCCGCGTCATCGAGCGCGCCCTGCGCTTGGCGGGCATTGAGTGGGGGCAGATCGTCGAAGCCGCTGACGGCGCCGAGGCCTTGGCTCTCGCGCAGCAGCGCCGCTTCGATCTTGTTCTCACCGATATCAACCTTCCGGGCATGAATGGCCTGGAGCTGCTGCGCCAATTGCGCCAGGCCGCGGCCACCAGCACCATGCCGGTGGTGATCATCACCAGCCAGGGGGGCGAGTCGCACGTGCTGGAAGCCCTCTCCCTGGGGGCGCAAGGCTATATCCGCAAGCCCTTTACCGCCGATCAGGTCAAGGAGTACATCGCCCCCCTGTTCCGCCCGGTGGCGGCTTCGTAGTTTCACGCGGGCGCCCGGCTGACGCCGCCCGCTTGGCCGCCGCCGCGTCGCGGGGGCCCCGCTGCCCCGCTCCTGCGCCCGGCGGCTTGATTTTACGCGGGCGCCCGGCTTCGCCGCCCGCTTCGCCTCCGGTGGAGGCAGCGGGGAGCTGCCACGCGCAGAGCGGCGCACGCGCGGCAGGGCCGCTCGGGCGCCGCCAAACGACACCCGCTCTCAAGCGACCAGCGGGAGCGACCCAGCGAAAAGCGGCGAGCCACCCCGCAATTCTTAGAGTCTCGCCTTCCGCAATTGGCCTCCAGCGTGCTGAGATTCCGCTGGAGGTTCCATGGGAAGCGGATTATATGCGGCGTGTTCAGCTCTGATGGCGCGATCGCAGGCGTTGGATATCCTCTCCAATAACCTCGCCAACGTCAACACCACCGGTTACAAGGGCGAAAGCCAGTTCTACCAGGCGCTCGACGCCGCCACGGGCACGGGCGCGGGTGGCGCGGCCGGCAGCACGGGGGCGCTGGACGCCGCCGTCAATCAATACGGCATCCTCGCCGGCGAGGGCTTGAACCTGAGCGCGGGCGCGGTTGAAAAGACCTCCAATCCGCTCGATGTGGCGATTGCAGGTCCGGGGTTTCTTGAGGTGCAAAGCAAGGCAGGCGTGGTCTATACGCGCGCCGGCAACCTGCAGATCGGGCCCATGGGCACGCTGCTCACCGCCGATGGCGATCCCGTGCTGGGCGTGGGCGCCAAAGGCGCTCCCGACAAACCCATTACCGTGCCCAACGGCGCCGTGTCCATCAGCCCCGATGGCACGCTGTCGGTCGACGGCGCCTTGGTGGCCAAGCTCCGGCTGGTCGAGTTTCCGCCCACGGCGCGGCTCACGCCCATCGGTGACACCTACTTTTCCGCTCCCGCGGGCGCCGGGACGCCTGCAACCCAATCTCATCTGGATGTGGGCGCCTTGGAGTCTTCTAATGTGAACGCCATTCAGGCGGAGACCGATCTTATCGGACTGCAGCGCCACTTCGATCTCTTGGAGCGCGCCCTGCAGATCATCAACAGCGATTTCGACCAGGCGGCCACCTCGGAGCTGCCGCGCCTCAGCTAAAAGGAGCTGTCCCCATGTTTCGCGCCCTCCACACCGCCGCCAGCGGCATGCTCGCCCAGCAGATGGATCTGGACAACATCGCCAACAACCTGGCCAACGCCTCCACCAACGGATTTCGCCGCCGGCGGCTCGAATTCCAGGACCTGTTGTACCAAAATTTGGTGGTCCCCGGCTCCGCCGCGACGCAGCAGACGACCGTCGCCAGCGGCCTGGAGATCGGCCTCGGCACCCGCCCCGCCTCCACCGAACTGGTGCAGTCGCAGGGCGATCTCGACACTACCAACAACCCGCTGGACCTTGCCATTCAGGGCGCCGGATTCTTCCAGATCAAAATGCCCAGCGGCGAGATGGCCTACACCCGCGCCGGCTCATTTCACCTCGATGCCCAGGGCCAGATTGTCGACGCCGCGGGCGACCAGTTGCAGCCGCAGATCTCGGTTCCGTTGAACGCCACCCAGATCAGCATTGGCTCCGACGGCACCGTCTCCGCCACCATCCCCGGCCAAACCAACGCCCAGCTCATCGGCACCATCACGCTGGCGACGTTTCCCAACTCCGGTGGGTTGGAGAGCGCCGGTCAGAGCCTGTTCTACCCCACCACCGCCTCCGGCCAGCCGATCATCGGCAACCCCGGCGGCGCGGAGGGGTTGGGCAAGCTCCAGCAGGGTGCGCTGGAGCAATCGAACGTGAACGTGGTGGATGAGTTCATCCAGATGATCACCGCCCAGCGCTCCTACGAGGCCAATTCGCGCGTGGTCAAGGCCGCCGACGAGATGTTCCAGGACCTTAACGGCCTGAGCCAGTAACATGCGCATCCTCGCCATTGCCGCCGCCGCCGCCGTGTTGGCGGGTGTGGCCGGGGCGCAAGCCCCGCAGCCGATTGCGCGCCACTACGTGCTGGCGGCGGTGCAGCGGTATTTACAGCATCCATTGGCGGCCGGGGCGGCGGCGGGGGTGAGCTACTATGCCCCGCTGACCACCGTGGCTGGCGATCCGGAGTTGGTGATCGCGGGCGCTCGCCCCGATCTTCGCCGCGGCGGCGTGGACCTGGAGTGCCGCGCCACGCGGGATGCGGGACTGCCCGCGTTCACGATCTGGTTGCCGCAGGCGGCCGGTTGGCCTACGTCTGCGGCCCGATCCGCCCAGGCGGCAGCGCCGGTGCTGATCTCGCCCGGCCATCTTGCCGAACTCGATATCCACCAGGGCACGATGGCGCTCGTGACCCAAGTGCGGCCGTTGCAACCCGCCCGTCGCGGCGAGCGCGTGCGCGCGCTCAGCCTCGCCACCCACGCCGTGGTCGAGGTCGAGGCGATCGGTGAAAACCAGGTGCAAATTGCGGATCACTAGGACCTTCACGTTTCTCCTGCTGGCGGCCTGGGCGCTGGGACAGCACCGGCCGGCGGCGGCGCTGGCTCCGGCCACGCCCGTGAACGCGCAGCAGGCGCTCGCCGCCTATCTCTTACGGGTGCGCGAGGTCGCCGGCGCCACCACCACCACCACCGGCAGCCTCTGGACCGAGGGCGGCCGCTACGCCAACCTCTCCACCGATTACAAAGCCCAGAACGTCAACGACCTCATCACCATTCATATCCTGGAGGCCACCCAGGCCACCGGCTCCGGTACGCTCCAGTCCAAGCGCCAGTTCGACGCCACCAGCAGCGTGAGCGGTCTGTTTGGAACCTTGGGTCCAAACAATGCCTTGCAAAACCTGTTCACGCCCAGCTCCACCACCGATCTCAACGGGCAGGCGCAGACCGCCTCCTCCAGCCAACTGCAAACCAGCCTCACCGGCCGCGTGGCCGATGTGCTGCCCAACGGCTTTCTGGTGATCGAGGCGGTGCGCACCATCTCCATGAACAGCGAGCAGCAAACGGTGATCGTGCATGGCGTGGTGCGACCCGCCGACATTGCCCCCGACAACTCCGTGCTCTCCACCCAGATCGGCGAGCTCGAGGTCGATCTGCTGGGCAAGGGCGTGATCAGCGACAACACCCGGCCACCAGCGGTGTGGATGCGCATCCTGCTGCGCGTCCTGACGTTCTAATATGAAATCCATTCGCCTCACCCTGGTGTGCGCCCTGACGATGCCGCTGCTGGCGGCGGCGCCGCCCGAAGTGCTGCGCGTGCCCATTAGCAACATCACCACCATCGCCGGCGTGCGCGACAACCTGCTGGTGGGCTATGGCCTGGTGGTCGGGCTGCAAGGCACGGGCGATCGCAGCCAGACGTTGTTCACCACGCAGACGCTGGGTAACGTGCTGCAGAAGATGGGGGTGACGATTCCTCCGGCGCAGGTGATGGTGGATAACGTCGCCGCTGTCTTCGTCACCGCGACGCTGCCGCCGTTCGCCCGTCCCGGCATGCGCATCGATGTCACCGTCTCCTCGACCGGCGATGCCCGCAGCCTCTCCGGCGGACTACTGCTGCTGAGCGCGCTGCACGGGCCCGACGGCACCGTCTACGCAGAGGCGCAGGGGCCGCTGACGATCGGCGGCTTCAGCGCGGGCGGCGGCGGCAACCAGGTGCAGGTGAACCAGACCAATGTCGGCATCATCCCCGCTGGCGGTATCGTCGAGCGGGATACGGCGGTGGCGTTGAGCCAGCTCCAGCAGCTCTCGCTCTTGCTGCGCGACCCCAACTTCGTGACCGCGCAGGCGGTGGCGGCCACGATCGATCAAGGCGTGCCGGGGGCCGCGGCCCGCGTCGTTGACAGCCGCGAGGTGGACGTGGCCTGGCCCGCCGACCGCGCGCAGATCCCAGAATTCATAGCCAGCATCGAAGCCTTGACCGTGGCGGTCACGCCGCCGGCGCGGGTGGTGATCGATGAGCGTACCGGCACCATTGTCATCGGCAACGAGGTGGCTCTGGGCCCGGTCTCGATTCTGCACGGCAACCTCTCCATCCAGATCTCAACCACTTATGCCGTCAGCCAGGCGTATCCGCAGGCACAGGGGGGCAAAACCGTGGTGGTGCCCAAGACCACGGTCAAGGCCAACGACAGCGCCGCCGCCAAAATCACGCTGGCGCCCGGCGCCACGGTGCAGGACTTGGTCAACGGATTGCAGGCTATCGGGGCCAGCGCGCGCGACATTGTGAGCATCCTGCGGGCCATCAAGGCCGCCGGGGCGCTGGAGGCGCAACTGGTGGTCATCTAACGCCTTCGAGGTCATGAAGTCATGCATTTCCCGCCCCTGCACCCCACCACGTCCACGCCGCCGGCGCCGCCGCCCTCCCGCCAGCTCAAACAGGCGGCGCAGGAGTTCGAGGGCATGCTCATCAGCTCGCTGTGGAAAGAGATGCAGGACGACCCCATGACGGCTCCCGACGACTCCGACCCCGGCGGGGACAGCATCCGCAGTCTGGGGCTGCAGGCCATGTCCACCGCCTTGTCCGCCTCCGGCGGCCTGGGCTGGGCCAAGATGGTGGAAAAGCAACTGGCGCCGCAGGAGGGGGCGCCGCCGCCATCGGCCATCCGCGCCCTAAAGCCGCTGCCCGGGCCTGCCGATAAGCAGATCGAGCGGTTTCAAGCCGCCGCCGGAGGCACGCCATGAAGATTACCCAAACCCCCATCAACTCCAGCCTCATCAACACCCCGTCGCCCGCTTCGGCTCGGCGCGGAGCGGCAGGCGCGGAGGGCGCGACGGTGGCGGCGGGCGGCGATCCATCCCGCGACCAGCTGTCGTTGGGCGCCTCGGCGGTGGGTTTGACCGCGCGCGCGCTGGCGCAACCGGATGTGCGCGGCGACGTGGTCGCGCATTTCCGCGGCCAGATCGCCGCGGGCGCCTACCAGCCCAACGCCGCGCAAACCGCCGGCCGCATGCTCGCCGATCCCCTCACTGACCTATGAATGAGTGGCTGGCACAGCGGCGCGAGCTCGTGGACTCGCTTTCTCAAGCCCTGCGTGCCGGCTTCGCCTCGGTAGCGGCCTTTGACGCTCCCGCCTATCTCGATTGCGTGGAGCAGCAGGAGGAACTTTGCCGGCGCATCGCTGCGCTCGATCGGCGGCTGCCGCCACTGTGGGAGGCATCCGGCCCCGCCGACCCCGGCCGCGAGGCGGCCGCGGCCGAGCTGAAAACCATGAACGCCGAGCTGCAGCGCCTGGCCGACATCCAAGCGGCGCTGATCGCCCACGGCAGCCGCTCCATCCGGAGCTTCCAGCGGGTATGGGCCATGGGCGCCTCAGGCTACGGCCCGCCCCAGGAGTAGGAGAAGTCGACGCCATGTCCAGTCTCTCCGGCATCCTTTCCATCGCCAACCAAAGCCTGCAGGCGCAGCAGACCGGGCTGGACGTGGTGGCCAATAACATCGCCAACGTCAATACGGCGGGCTACAGCCGCCAGGTCGCCAACCTGGTCGAACAGGCGCCCTTTCAGGGCTCCGGCTCGGGCGGGGGCGTGTCCGTCGACTCGATCCAAAGTGTGCGCGATTCGGTGCTCGAGATCCGGCTCAACCAGGAGAACTCGACCCAGGGCTCGCTCACCTCGCTGCAGCAGCAGCTCGCGCCCGTGGAGGCGATGTTTTCCACCAGTGGCGGCGCCGGGCTGGGCACCGCCATCGACAGTTTCTTCAGCAGCCTGCAGCAGCTCTCGACCGATCCCTCCAACGGCAGTCAGCGCCAGGCGGTGATCAGCGCGGCCGCGACCATGGCCCAGACCTTCCAGCAGGTCGCCGGCGGACTCAGCCAGCAGCAGGCCGGCGCCAACCAGGAGGTGGTGCAGGGCGTCAGCCAGGTCAACACGCTGCTCACCCAGATCGCCGGCTTGAACGCCCAAGTCGCGGAATCCGAAAATAGCCAGCAGAACCCCGGCGCTCTCATCGACCAGCGCACCAACGCGATGCGCAGCCTCTCCGCTCTGATGAGCTTCAACGTGAGTGCCGGTTCCAACGGCCAAGTGACGCTCACCACCGCCGCCGGCGGCGCCCTGGTGGTGGGCGCGACGGCGGCCACGCTCACTACGCAAACGGCGCCGACGGGCATGCAGGACGTGATGCTTGCGGGCACCGACATTACCGCCGCCCTCGCCTCGTCGGCGGGCGGAAGTTTAGCGGGCGACATCCAGGCCCGCGATCAGGTTCTGCCGCAACTGAGCAATCAGCTGGATCAGTTGGCCTCCGGACTCGCCACCGCCGTCAACACCCAGAATGCACTCGGCTATACGCCGGCGGGCGTGCGCGGCGGCCAACTTTTTACCACCCCCCCGGCGACCGGCGCCGCGGCGGTGATGGCGCTCGCCACCACCGACCCCAACGCCATCGCCGCCAGCGGCGACGGCACCCCCGGCGACAACACCAACGTGCTCGCGCTGGAAGCCCTGCAGCAACAAGCCATTGCCGGCGGCCAGACCCCCGACAACGCCTATGCGGGCATCATCTCCAGCATCGGCAGCACCATCGCCGCCGCCAACACCCAGCAGCAGGCCTCGCAACTGGTGCTGACGCAGTTGCAAAACCAGCGCGATGCGGTGTCCGGCGTCTCCATGGACGAGGAGTCGATCCAGCTTCAGCAGTTCCAACACGCCTATGAAGCGGCGGCGCGCGTGGTCACCGCCGTCAACACCATGGCCTCGCTCGCCATCAACCTCGGGAAGGACTAGCCATGCTCGCTCGCGTCACCGACAGTCTGATGAACAACAACCTGCTGCTGGCATTGAACCAGACCCAGCAGGGACAGAACGACGCCCTCACCCAGGTCGAGACCCAGCGGCGGGTCAACGTCCCCTCCGACGACCCCGGCGCCGCCGCCCTCTACAGCAACAACCTCGCCGTCTCCGCGCAGGTCACGCAGTATCTGCAAAACATCAATAGCCTCAACGGCGGCATGCAAGTGGGCGATGCCGCCCTGGCCTCGGCGGTGACGGTGCTCAACCGCGCCATTACCTTGGGCACCGAGGGCGGCAACGGCACCCTGTCGGCGAGCGACGAGATGGCGCTGGGTCAGGAGGTCGGCCAGCTCCAGCAGCAGATGCTGGGGGTGGCCAACTCGACCTTCCAGGGCAATTACATCTTTGCCGGCACGGCCTCGGGTCCGGCCTACAGTGCCGACGCCTCCAGCCCCGACGGCGTGAGCTACCACGGCAATACCAACGTCAACCAGGTCGAAATCTCCGCCGGCTCGAAGGTCGCGGTCAACGTGCCCGGCAGCCAGATCTTTCAAAACGGATCGGGCAGCGTGTTTCAAGCCTTGCAGGATCTGAAAACCGCGCTCGACAGCAACGATCCCGCCGCCGCGCAAACCGCCGTCAACGGCCTCAATGCCTCGCTGAGCCAGCTCAGCCAGCAGCGCGTCTTCTACGGCAGCACCATCGGCCGCCTGAACTCGACCCAGACCGTCCTCACCAACGAGCAGACCGATCTCACCCAGCAGCAGACCACGCTGGTGGGCGCCGACATGGCCGCCTCGATTACCCAGCTCTCTTCGGCGGAGATGGCGCGCAGCGCCATCCTCGCCGCCGGCGCCCGCCTCAGCCAGATCAGCCTGCTCACCCAGACCCCGGGCGGTTAGTCAATTCGTTTGGAGGAGCTTGGAGATGCCGCGAGTGGCTCGCCACTTTTCGCTCGGCCACGGGGACCCGTGCATCCCCAGCGGTGCGGGCCAGTCGAAGCCTGCCCCCGAGCGAGTGATGCTCACCGTGCGAGCATCACGGCAGCGAGCCAGCGAAAAGTGGCGAGCCACTTAGAGCATTGGGTTACGAACTGGCGCTGCGGAAGGTCAAGTGGATGATGCGGTCGCCGCGCAGCCGGACCCAGAGGAAGGGACCCAGGGCAGCGAGCCGGATCTGGCGCGCCTGGACCAGCTTGGCGTACTGGCGG
>JANWJU010000128.1 GCA_025451775.1 Terriglobales bacterium | reverse complement strand
TTCCATTCGTCGAGGATCGCGGCGGTACTGGTGGTGCCGATGCGGGTGGCGCCGGCCGCGCAAATTTCGAGGACCTGATCCACGGTGCGGATGCCGCCGGCGGCTTTGATTCCGGCACGGCCCTGGGCGAGCGTGCGGAGAAGCTCCACATCCGCGACGGTGGCGCCGCGTGGTGACAAAAATCCGCTCGAAGTCTTGAGGAAATCGGCGCCAGCGAACCCACCGAAGCGGCCGCGGCGGGCGCGCGGCGGACGGAGATTTCGCGGGCAATTTGCGCGACCAGATCCCGGTACTCGTCGGCGGGCAACTCAATCATCAGCGGAATGATAGCACCGCTGGGCGCGGCAGCCTTTTATGCAGTGGGATCGCTCGACCAAGCGCTCCCGCTGGTCGCTTGGCCGTGGAGGCTTCTGTGACCAACGGGGATGCAGGTCCGATTACAATCCTTAAAGCATGTACCGGCTCAACGATCTGGATTTCATGCGCGAGGCGCTGCGACTCGCTGCCGAGGGCACCGCCCTGGCCTCGCCCAACCCGCGCGTGGGCGCGGTGGTGGTGCGCGAGGGCGAGATCGTGGGACGCGGCGTGCACTTGTACGAACGGCAAACCCACGCCGAGGTCATGGCCCTGGCAGAAGCCGGGGAACGGGCCCAGGGCGGCACCTTGTACCTGAACCTGGAACCGTGCTGCCACGCCGGGCGCACGCCTCCCTGCACCGAAGCGGTGATCGCGGCGGGCATCAAGCGCGTAGTGGCGGGCATGATCGATCCCAACCCGCGCGTGGCCGGCGCAGGGCTCCAGCAACTCGCCGCCGCCGGCATCGCGGTCGAGAGCGGATGCCTGGGGCGAGAGGCACAGCGGCTCAACGAAGGCTTCGCCAAATGGATCCGCACCGGCATGCCCTTCGTCACGCTGAAGGCGGCCACGAGCTTGGACGGGCGCATCGCCGCCTTCTCAACCCGGCCCACCGCGATCAGCTCGCATCCAGCGCGGGAGCGGGTGCAGCAAATGCGGCACCAGTGCGATGCCGTGCTCGCCGGTGTGGGTACCGTGCTCGCCGACAATCCGCTGCTCACCGACCGCACCAAACGGCCGCGGCGGCGACCGCTGCTGCGCGTGATTCTCGATGCAACGCTGCGCGTGGCAGCAACGGAAGTCCCGCTGCAGCTGTTCAAGACCGCGCGCCGCAACCGTGACGTGCTGATTTTCCACGCCCCGACCGCGTCCGCCGAGCGCCGGACGGCGCTGGACAAAGCCGGGGCGCGGCTGCAAGAGGTGGCTGCGGCCGAGCACGGATTGGAATTGGGCGCGGTGCTGCGGCACTTGGGCAGCGAGGACATCACCTCGGTGCTGCTCGAAGCCGGCGGGCGGCTCAACGGCGCCATGCTGGCCGGCGGCTGGGTCGATAAGCTGGTGCTGTTCCAGGCGCCACTGTTGCTGGGTGCGAACGCGGTGCCCCTCGCAGAAATGCCCGTGATGGCGGGGACGCGCATGGTCCGTGGGCCGCTGCAGTGCGAGAGCGTGGGTCCGGATGTCATGATCGAGGCGTATTTAGGAGAGTAGGCAACCATGTTCACCGGCATCGTGCAAGCGCTGGGCACCGTGGCCACGCTCAAAAAACAGGGCGCGGGCGCACGCCTCGAGCTACGCGCGGCAGCCCTCGCCAAGCGGCTCAAGCGCGGCGACAGTGTCGCCGTCAACGGCTGCTGCCTGACGGTGGCGGCGCGCGGGGCTTCCGGATTCAGCGCCGACCTCACCGCCGAGACGCTGGACCGCACCAGCTTGGGCAGTCTCACCCGCGGCAGCCACGTCAACCTCGAACCCTCGCTGCGTGCCGGCGATCCCCTGGGGGGACACATGCTGCAGGGCCACGTCGAAGCCACGGCGCGCCTGCTCGGCCTCACCCCCGTCGATGCCGAATCAGGTTGGTGGCTGCGCATCAAGGTGCCCGATGGACTTTTGCGCTACATCGTCCCCAAAGGTTCGCTGGCGGTGGATGGCATCAGCCTCACCGTCGCCGAGATGAGTGGCAGCATGGTGGGCTTCGCGCTGATTCCCTACACCTACCAGCACACGCACCTGCGCTACCTGAAGCTGGGCGCGGCGATGAACGTCGAGACCGATCCCATCGCCCGCCATCTGGAACAGTTGCTCACCGCCCACCGGACCGCGCCGCGGTTGGAGATGACCGAGCTGCGCCGCCAGGGGTTTTAAGGGTGGCTCGCCACTTTTCGCTGGGTCGCTTTCCCGTGATGCTCGCGCTGTGAGCGGCTAAAACGTCCACTGGTAGGCGGCGTACCAGAGCAGGCCGTGGTCCTGCTGGCCGTTGCGGCCGAGCGAGAACAACAGATGGCGGTGATCGGTGAAGTTGACGAATCCGCCCAGATTGAAGCCAAACCCGCCCTTGGCCCCCAGTGTATCGGCGGTTTCGTGAAACGCCTCGCCGCCCAGCGTCAGGGTCTTCGAGAAATCGCGCTGCAGCTCCCAACCGGCGAAGTTCCAATTGCGGTTACCGGGGCCGGGGTTGCGCCAGAAGCCGGCGCCGCCGTAACTCGTCCAATGCTGATCGGGGCCCCAACTCTTCTGCACCCACATCGGAATAAAGACCTGCGTGTAGCCGGAGCCGAGGCCGCGCGCGGCGTCGCCGGTAGGCACCTCGACCAGAGGAAAGACACCGATCTCGGGTGTGTCCTTGCCGAATTGCCCCTCCTTGACGAAGCGGACCTTGGCGCCCAGCTCGGTATCGCCATAGCCGTACTGCCGGGGCGCGCCCGCGGGTTGAGCCGCCACCATGGGAGCGATGATGTGCAACTGCAGGCCGGGCGCGGCCCCGTAGTTGACCTCGATGTGCGGCAGCGTGCCACTCCAGCCATCGGCGGCACGCAGGCCGGTCGAGGCGAGATACACCTCCCAGTGCTGGTAGGGCACCGGATCGGGATCATCGGTAACGAACGGCGGCCCCGCCCACAGTGGCCGCGCCAAAGCCAGCAAGAGGGCGAACAGCGCGGCACTAGGGGCGAGCTTCAAGCGTGAGAACCTCATAAGGTTGAAGCTTAACCTCATGAGTCGCGCCCGCACGCAACTCGACGCTCTCCCGGCTCTGCCGCCTCCCCCATTGGTCATGTTTCCAAGGTGAGCGGAGTTGGAAACGCTGCGGGGCGCCGGCCGGCAGTTCGAAGGCCTGGGCGGGATCGAGGGTGAGGGATTGCGGCTTGTCGCTGGGGTTGCGCAGTGTAAGGATGGCGTTGCTGGGCGAGTAGGCGGCGTGGCCGTAGGGTTCGAGCTGGGCGGGATCGCCGCCGATCCAATGGGTATCAATCAAGGTGGCGGCGTTGCGGCGCGACCATTGCGCGGCCTCGGCAAGCGCGTCCCAGTTGGCGGAGGTAAGCAGCCCATGGGAGAGGTACATCTCCTGCAACTGCGTGCCGGTGCCGAAGTAGGCGCGCACGCCGGCGGTGAAATCGCCGCCGGGGTCGTTGGTGAGGCGGCGGGCGTGCTTGGCGTAGACGATGCCGTGCAGCATGAGCGAGTTCAGCGGGTAAAGCGGCCCGCGGCTGACCACGCCTTTGAAGGTCGCTCCGTCGCGATAGGTGATCCACTGCTGGCGGTCGGTGCCCACGCCGGCGAAGCCGGTGTCGCCGCCGCCGCGCCAGGTCGAGTCGGCATAGCGAAGCCAGAAGGGCGAAGGGTAGGTGCCGGTGGTGAGGTTGATGAACAGCGCGGGCTCGGCGGCGCGCAGATCGCTCATGAGCGCGATGGCGGCCTCGAAGTCGCTGCCAAAAACGCTGCCGGGGACGACCTGGGCCACGCTACCGGTGCCGTCGAACTTGAACTGGTTCGCACCGTAGCGCTGGACCATCTCCATGCAAGTCTGGTGGAAGAGCTTGTAGTAGACGGGCCCGGAGAGCGCCAGCCCATCCTTATTGATTTCGAAGCCGTGGGCACGGGCGTACGCGAGACGCTTTTGCCGGGCTTGGGCGTATCCGCCCCAGGGCGAGAGCCACACGCCGGGGGCGGCGCCGTACTCGGCCGCCGCTTTGCGGATGGGGGTGAAGCCATCGGGGAAGCCGGCGTTGAAGCCCCAGTTCTCGTAGTTGTCCCAGCCGTCGTCGAAGAGGAACGACTCCATGCGCACGCGCCGCTTCTGCACGAACTCCTGGCCAAAGGCGTGGATGGAATCCAGGCAGTCGGCTTGCGTATAGGGGTTCTCGTAGCCGATGTCGAACCAGGAGTTGTAGTGCAGGAAAGTGCGGTAGGGATGGGCACGCTCGCGCTCGACATACTGCTGGAACGCCCGGCGCATTTGGCCCCCATGAGGCCCTGACGCGGCGCCGCCGATCACGCTGGAGTAGACCGCGCTTTGGCCGGCGCGCAACGGGAGCGGGCGGACCAGGCGGCACTGGACGCGCCCGCCGGCGACGGCGCTGTCGGAGAGGGGGTGCTCGAAGGCCATGAACCAGCCGTCCGGCGTAGCCACGGGCGATCCCTTGACGGTGCCGCGCACGACCGCGCCCGGCCAGTCCAGATCGACGAGCGTGATCGCGGTGACCGGGAGATCGGCGTTCAGGGCCTGCAGCGCGACCTCCTGGCGGATGTAGTGGGAGCCGTCGCGCAGCAGCGCCCGCCAGGTGAGCTGGAATTTCCCCGCCGGATCGCGCAGCACGGCGGTGAGTTGGCGTCCGGGCAGGCGGGAGGCGTAGTTGGCGGCCGCGGACTGCGGCTCAAGTGCGCTCACGCGGGGCGCTCCGGCCAACACCAGCGCGGTCGTGTCAATGGTTGCATCGCCGATGGTGAATGCGGCCACCGGCCACGCCCCGCGGCGAGCCATCTGCCCGCGCGTGACCGAGGTCAGCGCGAGGCCCTGAGGCGAGATCTTCCAGGTGGCCGCGATGGCGCTGTTGCCGAGGCTGAGCTCGGAGCCGTTCACGCGGGCGTGGGCGGGGTTCTGTCCCCAAGCCATCGGCGCCAGATCCAATGCCGCGGTGGCCGCCAGCCCGGCCGCGCTCAATTCCAGGAACTCCCGTCTTTGCATGCGCCCAGCATACGCGAGCCGGGGCTATTCCAGGCCAGCGATTTCCTTCAAATACGCGATGTAGGCCTCGAAGGCGCGGCGGCCTTGTTTCGTGAGCCGCACGCGGGTGCGCGGCTTCTTCAAGAAAAAATCCTTGACGATCTCCACGTAACCGCTCTGCTCCAGCGTGCCGATGTGCGCTCCCAGATTGCCGTCGGTGGCGTTGACGATCTTCCGCAAGCGCGTGAACTCCAGCAACTCCGCTGCTGGCAGAGGCCGCAGCGCGGCGACAATTTTCAAACGCACCGGCTGATGGATGATGGCATCGGGTTGTTCCACGGGTATCCTCTGGATTAAACCGTCCGCAGCCACAAGCCACCCAGAATCAAGGTGCCGCCGCCAGCGCCTGCCATCCACAAAAGCATATGTCCGGGCAGCCAGACGTAGCTCCCCACGGTCACGAGGCCGAGCACCACACCCAAGATCGCAAACCGCGCTTTCTCGGCCCAGACGCCCACCCCCACATAAGCGAGCGCCACGAGCAGGGGAAAGAGGGCATCGATCTGGGCAACCGACTGCGGTGGAAAGATCTGGAACAACGCCGCGAAGAACAGGAACACGGCGGCGAATGTCGCTCCGCTCTTCCACGCGGAACGCGAACCGCATCCGCTGCCTCTGGACTCGCGCCCCATCCAAGCGCTGGCCCCCATGCCCGCCACCGCCAACACCGGCCAAACCCAGACGGCGTGCGGCCAGCGATAGCTCGAGCCGTAACCGAGGATCCAGATGACGCCCCACAGGAACAAATGCGGCGCCGCGCGCTGGTAGTAAAAGGCGGCGGAGCTGTGCTTGCCGGCAGCTTCAATGTCATGCAGCGCGTGCGCGGCATCGTTGGGTTCAAGAGCCATAACATCCTCCTTGAGCAGATCACATAGAGAACTCTACCTTACAGAGTGACAGCTGTCAAGGAGCCGCGGCGGGGGCGCCGGATTACAATAAAGGCCGTGACCCAAGCACCCGTGGAACGTCTGCGCACCATCGAGGCTGCGGCTGCCCTCCATCCTTCCCTGCCCCGCGAGGCGGTGATCAAGGAAGACATGCTGCGCACCGGCATGGCATTCTCGCCGGCGGCGCTGGAGTTGGCGGCCCGATTCAAGGCCAAGGCCTACTTCATCTTCTCGTTTGATCTGGTGCCGCTCAAGGACATGGCCAACCGCGAACACTGGAGCGCGCCGGAGGAGATCTGGCTGGAGGGCGGCCCTTGGGGGTTCCGGCCCACCATCATCTCGGTGCGGCTGAACCCGGATTCGCCGTACGTCATCGATGTTGAGGGCGCGGACGATAACGGTGATGGGGACGCCCAAGCAGTGCTCAAGCTGGACGGCGAGACGCTCACCACGGTGCGTTTTCCGCCGGTGCCGGAGTACTACACCCGCACCATGAGCAACGGCAAGAAGGTGATCGAGATCGCGCCCACCATCGAGTGGGGCTACCTGGTCTACCTCACCGTCTTCCGCATTTGCCAGTACTTTGGCGACAAAGAAGAGTGCCAGTTCTGCGACATCAACAACAACTACCGGCAGCAGATCCAGGAGGGGCGTCCCTACACCGGAGTCAAATCCATCGAAGAGATTTTGGAGGCGCTCGACATCATCGCCTCGACCGATTCCGCCAGCCACGCCTACACCATCACCGGCGGCAGCGTGACGCGCGAGCTCAAGGGCATGGGAGAGGCCGACTTTTACGCGCAGTACGCCGAGGCCATCGAGGAGCGCTTCCCGGGCCGCTGGATCGGCAAGATGGTGGCGCAGGCGCTCCCCAAGGAGGAGGCGCGGAAGTTCAAGGACGCTGGCATTCAGATCTACCACCCCAACTACGAGATCTGGGACGAACGGCTGTTCTCGATCATCTGCCCCGGCAAATCGCGCTACGTGGGGCGTGGCGAGTGGCACCGGCGCATCCTCGACGCCGCAGAGATCTTCGGCCCCTCGCACGTGATCCCCAACTTCGTGGCCGGCATCGAGATGTCGAAGCCGCACGGCTTCACCGAGGTCGAGGACGCCATCCGCTCGACCGGCGAAGGGCTGGAGTTTTTCATGTCCCGCGGCGTGTGCCCGCGCTTCACCACCTGGTGCGCCGAGCCGCTGACCACGCTGGGCAAGGCGACGCCCGGGGGCGCGCCGCTGGAATACCATCTGCGGCTGCTCGAGACCTGGCGCGACACCCACGCCAAATACAAACTCCCGGTCCCGCCCGGCTACGGCGATCCCGGCATGGGGCGGGCGGTGTTCTCGGTCAGCTCCTTCATGGACGTGATCACCGCGCCCGCCTGAGCCTCGCGCTCCCCTTGACAGCTTAGGAAAGGACGCGCTACATTCCTAATCGGCTTAGGAATGTATATGGCGAACGAAGCTCAACTCCTTCCCGGCACGCTGGATTTGCTGATTCTCAAGGCGGTATCCCTGGGCTCCCTCCACGGGTACGGCATCCTGTTGCGCATCGAGCAGATCTCCGGCAACACCTTGGTGATCGAACAGGGCGCCTTGTATCCCGCGCTGTTCCGCCTGGTTCGGCACGGGTTCCTCACGGCGGATTGGGGAACCTCGGACAACAATCGCCGCGCCAAGTTCTACCAGCTCACGACCGCGGGGCGGAAACGGCTGCGGGAAGAGGTGGCAGGCTGGAACCGCTTGGCGATGGCGATCGGCGCGGTGCTGAGCGCGGAGGCCGAGGAGGTATGAAGATCGCGCCAAAGATTCGGAGCTGGCTTGGTTTCGTTCTCCGCCGAGCGCGGGTGGAGTCGGAGATGAGCGAGGAGTTCCGCTGCCACCTGCAGCTCCGCGCGGACGATCTGGAACGGCAGGGCCTCACCCGCACCCAAGCCGAACGGCAGGCGCGGATCGAGTTTGGCGGCTTGGAGCGCTACACGGAGGAGTGCCGGGAAGCCCTCGCCGGCCGGCTTCTGCGCGAGTTGTGGGGGGATATGCGCTACGGCCTGCGCCAGTTGCGCAGCAACCCGGGGTTCACCGCCGTGGCGCTCGCCACCCTCACCCTGGGCATCGGCGCCAATACCGCCATCTTCAGCGCCGTGGATGCGGTGCTGCTGCGCCCGCTGCCCTTTCCCCACCCCGAGCAGTTGGTGGCCGTGCGCGAGAGCTTCCGCCAATTCCCCAGCGCATCGGTCTCCTATCCCGATTACCTGGATTGGGTGGCCGACAACCATAGTTTTGCCGCCCTGTCCGCCTACCGCGGCGCTAGCGGTGTCGTCACCCACGCCGGCCCACCGGCAGTGATCTCCGGTCAGGAGTGCACATGGCAGTACTTTGACGTGCTCGGCATGCAACCCGAACTGGGCCGCACTTTCACCGCAGCCGACGACCGCGTGGGCGCAGGCGATGTGGTGGTTATCGCCGACTCGTTGTGGCATCAGCGCTTCAGCGGTGATCCGAACATTCTGGGCAAGACCATGGAGTTGGACGCCACGCCGCGCGTCATCGTCGGCGTCATGCCCCCAGGGTTTCCCGGCTTGTCCGCTGCCAAGGATGCCGCCCAATACTGGACGCCCCTGGGCGCCCAAGCTACCAAGGATTCTGGTCTAATGACCCGCGACAACCATCCTGGTCTCATTGGCCTCGGCCGTCTCAAGCCCGGCGTCACCCTCGCCGCCGCCCGCGCCGATCTCAGCCGCATCGCACGCAACCTGTCGCAGCAATTCCCCAAGAGCAACACCGATGAAGGGATCGCCGCGGTGAGCTATCTCGACCTCGTGGTGCAGCATGACGGTCCCGAAGCGCTCTGGATCCTGTTGGCCGCCGTCGGACTGTTGCTGTTGATCGCCTGCGCCAACGTCGCCAACCTGCTTCTGGCACGCGCCGCCACCCGCCAGAAGGCGAATGCCATCCGTTCGGCCCTGGGCGCTTCCCGCGCCCGGCTCATCCGTGGACATCTGACCGAAAGCCTCTGCCTGGGCGTGGCCGGCAGCGCCTTGGGCCTGCTGCTGGCCTGGCTCGTCATACGCGCCACCCCGGCCCTGATCCGCCCCGAGCTGGGCATGCCGGGCATGGCCCGTACCGACCAGCTCTCGCTCGACTGGCGCGTGTTGGCCTTCACCACTCTGCTGGCCTTGGCCACCAGCCTCCTGTTCGGCCTCGCTCCCGCCTGGCATGCCAGCCGGACGAGCCTCGCCGGGGTGCTGAAAGAGGGCGGGTACGATTCCTCCGCCGGCGGCAGCGGCACGCGCTTGCGCGGCATCCTGGTCGCGGTCGAGATGGCCCTGGCACTGGTGCTGTTGGCCGGCGCCGGCCTGCTCATCCGCAGCCTGCTGCGCCTGCAGCAGGTCAATCCCGGCTTCAACCCTGACCACGTGCTCACCTTCGAGATCAGCTTGCCCAACGCCAAGTACCCCAAGGCGGAACAAACGCTCGAGTTTTTCCGGCAGGCCCGCGCGCGCCTCGCCCGCCTGCCCGGCGTCACCGCCGTTGGCACCGTCAAACCGCTACCCTTTGGTGGAAACGACTGGGAGACCGGCTTCACCATCGTCGGCCGTCCCGAGCCCCTTCCCGGCCAAGGCCACTCAACCAACTACGCCATGATCTCCGGCGATTACTTCCACGCCATGGGCATGCGCCTGCTGCGCGGCCGCGCTTTCAGCGACACCGACACCAAGACCTCAACGCTGGTGGCGATCATCGACGACACCTTCGCCCGCCGCTACTGGCCGGGCAACGATCCGCTCGCCAACGCCTTGGGCAAGCAAGTTCAGCTCAATGGCCATGACTGCACCGTCGTCGGCATCGTGGCCCGCGTGATGGATTACGGCCTGGATCAATCCACCGAAATGGACCGTCTGCCGGAAAGCTTCGTCCCCCTCACGCAATACGCCCAATCCTCCGTCGACTTCGCCGTCCTTACCCGCCAGGCCGATCCCATGCAGTTGCGGGGCGAGGTGACCACCGCCATCCAGTCGCTCGACGCCGACCAGCCGCTGGACGACATGATGACCATGAACCAGCGCATCGCCCTCTCGCTGGCGCAGCGGCGGTTGACCTTGTGGCTGATGGGCGCCTTCGCCGTGCTGGCGCTGATCCTGGCGGCGATCGGCATTTATGGCGTACTGAGCTACGCCGTCGCCCAGCGCACGCACGAGATCGGCATCCGCATGGCGCTGGGCGCCGGCCGCGGCAACGTCCTCGCCCTCGTACTCGGCCACGGCATGCGCCTCGCCGCTGCGGGCGCGCTGGCGGGGCTGGCGGCGGCGCTGGCGTTGGGCCGCTTCGCCGCCTCCTATCTTTTTGGCGTGAGTTGGCACGATCCGCTCACGCTGGCCGCGGTGCCGCTGCTGCTGCTCGCGGTCGCGGCGCTGGCCTGCTACGTGCCCGCCCGCCGCGCCAGTCGCACCGATCCTTGGATCGCCCTCCGCCATGAGTGATCTCCCCAAGGCGGTTTTCGAACCCGAATTGACCAGTCTAGTCACTTGGGCTAGCATGGGGGCATGGCGGCTAAGGCGAAGATGGCGAAGCGGAAATCCTATGGCTTGGCCGAGGCGAAGGCACGGCTGAGCGAAGTGGTGCAAAAGGCCCAGACCGATGGTCCTCAGCAGATCACCTATCGGGGCCGGCCGGCCGTGTATGTCGTATCGGCCGAGGAGTGGGAAAAAAAGCGCAAGCCCAAGCAGAACCTCTGGGAGTTCCTGCGCGATTCGCCGCTGCGCGGCTCCGGCATTGATTTGGAGCGCATTCGAGATTACCCACGTCCGGTTGACTTGTGAGTTTCTTGCTCGACACATGCGCCATTTCTGAAATGGCGCGACCGCATCCCCATCCCGGTCTTAGGGCGTGGATGGAAGGCCACGCGGCCGAGCTTATACAGGCCAGCGTGATCACCGTGGCCGAGCTGCATTTTGGCGTCCAACGGCTACCCCATGGGTCCAGACGCAATCAGCTCCAAGCTTGGCTTGACCATGCCTTCCGCGTCTATTTCGAGGGTGGTATCCTCCCCATCAGCGAGACGATTGCCCGGCGATGGGGCGTGATTGTGGCAGCGCGCAATGCCGAAGGCCGCCCCATCAGCACCATGGATGCTTTTCTCGCCGCCACCTGCGCGGTGCATGACCTGGCCCTGGTGACGCGCAACGTGGCCGATTTCGAGGGCAGCGTCGAACGCATCGTCAATCCCTGGATTTGACCGCCCAATCGAGCGGGACTTTCGTGGCCTTGACATCCACTTAACTATGCGTATAGTTGACTCAATGGCGCACGCACGGCTCACCCAACTCGAAATGCGGATCATGGACGCGCTCTGGCGCCTCGGCGCCTGCTCGGTGCGTGAAATCCAGGAGACGTTCCCCGAGCCGCATCCGGCTTACACCACCGTGCAGACGACGGTGTACCGCCTGAAACGCAAGCAGGCGCTCCGGTGCGTCAAGCGCGTCGGCAACGCCAACATCTTCGCCGCCTTGATCACGCGCGATCAGGCGCAGCGGCGCATCCTGGATGAGTTGCTGTCTGCCTTTCGCGGACGCGCGCGCATGGTCATGGCGCACTTGGTCGAATCGGGCGAGCTGACGCTCGACGACGTGAAAGAGGCCGAAAGGGCGCTGCGCGCGCAGGTACAAACCAAGTCACAAGCCAAGTCGAAGGAGAAGCGGAAATGAACGCCATTGTTCCCCTCCTGCTGAATCACCTGTGGCAGTCCACGATGTTGGCGGCGGGCGTTTTGCTGGTGGGATCGGCGCTTGGCCGCTACCGCCCGGCCGTGCGCTTCCGCATATGGCTGGTGGGATCGCTGCAGTTCCTGTTCCCGTTGGGGTTGCTCGCCGACCTCGGCGGGCAGCTGCACCAACTCCTGCATGTGAGACATCCGGTCGCCGAAGCGGCGGGCGCAAGTTTTCCGCTCGCACGACAGTTGGGAGCGGCGCTCTTTGTACCCGCTTCCAGCATCAGCACTGATCAGATCGCCAGCCATGGGGCCTTCCCCTGGATGGCGCTGCTGCTGGCGGCTTGGGCATGCGGCACTCTGGCCGTGCTCGCGATCTGGCTGCGTGAATGGCTGCGCATCCGCGCCCTGGTGCGGAATGCCACCCCCCTCGACCTGGGCCTGCCGGTGCGTACGGTCAGCGGGCCGGCCCAACTCGAGTTGGGCGTGTTTGGCGTGCTGCGGCCGGTGCTTTTCGTCCCCGAAGGGTTGCCGCAGACGCTCTCCGCAGGGGAGCTGCGCGCCGTGCTGGGGCATGAGATGTGCCACGTGCGCCGCCGCGACAACCTGTGGGCGGCGCTGCAGATGCTGGTGCAGGCGGCCTTCTGGTTTCACCCGCTGGTCTGGTGGCTGGGACGGTGCATGGCGCGCGACCGGGAGCTGGCGTGCGATGAAGGCACGCTGCGCCACGGTGCGCAAGCCGACGAGTACGCCACGGGGTTGCTGAAGGTTTGCAGGCATTACATGAGCGCTCCGGCGGCGTGCATGGCCGGCTTGTCGGGTTCTGATCTGAAGCGGCGCGTGCTCTGGATCGCTGGCGGCGCGCTGGCTCCGGCGCTGGGCGCGCACGTGCGGTGGCTGCTGGCTCTGCTCGTAGCCGGGGCCGTCGCCACGCCGCTCGCCGCCGGCATGCTGCAATCGCAAGCTGTCGCTTCTTCGCCGCACTTCGAGGTTGCCTCCATACGTGCTTGGGGGACGCACGACCGCCTGCCGGTAGGGTTCGTCGCCGGCGTGCAACTGTCGCCTGGCCGCGTGCTGGGACAGTGCGTGGGTCTGGGTTCGCTGGTCTATTTTGCCTATCGCCTCACCGGCACCGAGCGCATCGAAGGCATGCCGAAGTGGGCTGGCGCCCGGTGTTCCCCGTCCGGCGCCACCAACGCGTACATGCTGCAGGCGACCATGCCCCAATCGACAACAGCGGACCAAGCCCGGCGCATGATGCAGACCTTGCTCGCCCGGCGGTTCCAATTCGCCGCGCATTGGGAAACCCGCCGAATGCCCGTGCTGGCACTCGAAGTAGCCAAGGGCGGTTTGAAAATTAAGCCGTCAGATCCCGCTCTCGACCCGCCCCGCCCGCGAGGTGTTGCCAGTTGTCCGGCCGATGCGCCTGGATGTCAAACCCTTTGCTGTGGTTCGACCACCATGACCGAATTGGCCGGCTCGCTGAGTTTCGTGTTGGGCCGCCCCGTAATCGACCACACCGGCGCTTCTGGCAGCTATCTCCTGGGCCCGTACGGAAAACTTCAGTGGCGCGGGGATCGGGAAGCAACCTCATCGCTCCCAGCATTGCCGACGCTATTGCACGAACAATATGGCTTGGACCTCAAAACGGCGCGCGGGCTGGTAAAAGTGCTGGTCATTACTCATGCCGCACGACCGCGCCCCGATTGAGATCTAGTAGCGGTCCAGCCAATCCAGCACCTCGCGGCGCATCTCCGGGGTCTCTTCGTGGCCGCAATCGAACAGCTCGATACGGCAGGCGTCTTCGCGGCCAGCGGCGCGATAAAGGGGCATCACCTGATCACGAACGGTCTCGACGCCGGCGGGCGGCGTGAGCGGGTCACGGCGGCCGTTGAGGCTGAGGCGCGCGCGGGGTGCGATCAAGGCATTGATCTGGGCGGCGGTGAAGTGCTTGAGCAGCGCGGGAACATAGTAGTAGATGCCGTGGCCGCTCAAACCGCCGGCTGCGATCAGCGCCTGGTACTCGGTGAGACAGCAGAGATCGACCGTACACGCGACGCGCGGATCGAGCGCCGCCAACCACCACGCCTTGGTGGCGCCCATCGACAAGCCCAGCACGCCCAGGCGTTCAGGATCGACTTCGGGGCGGCTGGCGAGGTAATCGAGGGCGCGCCACTCGTCGAAGAGCATCATGCCCCACAGGACCTGGCCCTGCCAGAGCATGCGCTTGAAGGTGTCCTCTTCGCCGCGCCGTCCGT
>JANWJU010000127.1 GCA_025451775.1 Terriglobales bacterium | reverse complement strand
CCTCACTCGCGGACTGTTTCTTGACCGCCGGGCGTTCTTGACCTCCTACGACGCCGCGCAAGACCCCCACAACGAAAACCTCGAGGCCGTGCTCGCCTCCGGGGTTCCGGTCTGCGCGGGCATTAGCCTGGAATACTACTTCTCTTTCGTGGATAACGACCGCTATGGTTGCGGCACCAAACTGCCTCACAACGTGACGGGGATGGTGGGCGTGATGGATGGCCACGCCAGCGATCTACGGACTGGATTGCCCTGGCAGATGGTGGAGATCCACGAGCCTATGCGCATCCTGTTCGTGATCGAAACCACGCCGGACCGCTTGGCGAAGGCGATCGACGCCAGCCCATCCCTGAAAAGGTTGGTCGAGAACCGTTGGATCCGCATGGCCACGATTGACCCGGAATCGGGGCAGGTTGACGTCCGCCGGGAGCATGGCTTTGAAACGCTCGACGGGTCCGTGCCCGGTTTGCCCGTTGTTTCTTCCTCCGCCGAATGGTACCGGGGCAAAATCGAGCATCTCGCCATGGCGTCGATTCAACCTGGAGGAACCCGGGTTCGAGGCGGGAAGCGGTAGCGATGAACGTCTCGCAGGCCGCGCTCGTCTTCGTGGCGCTGGCGCCAGGCGCGGTATTCGGCCTCCTGGCGCTGCTGTGGCTGGTGGGCTGGGTTCCGCCGGAGCGTGCTGTCGCCAGAATCACGGACTGGATGTTCTCTGCCTCCGCGGTGGCGCTGATCCCGGTGTGGCTAGGCCTGACCTCGAGCGGGACAGCTGCGGTCACGGTGGAATTTGCCAACTGGTTTACCGTGCACGATTACCGCTTTCCCCTGGTGCTGATGGCAGACCGGCTGTCATTGCCGTTCCTGGCCATGACCGTGGTGCTGGCGGGGCTGATCGGGCGATTCTCGGCGACCTACCTCCATCGCGAACCCGGCGTCTTCCGGTTCTTTCTGCTGCTGCATCTGTTCACCTTCGGTTCTCTCGTTGCATTCGCCGCGGGTTCATTCGATCTGCTGGTGGCCGGTTGGGAGATCGTGGGCATCACCTCGGTTCTGCTGATTGCGTTTTTTCAGCATCGAGCAGCTCCGGTTGAAAACGCGCTGCGCGTCTTCGGGATCTATCGCGCCGGCGACATCGGATTGGTGGTTGGCGTATTTGCCCTGCACCAATGGGCCGGGACGGCTTCGTTCGCCGGCGGGTTTCCTCATTTGACCGCGTCTCACGCCTCCATGTTAGGCGCGCTGCTGCTTTTCGCGGCCGCCGGAAAGGCGGCCCAGGTTCCTTTCTCGGGATGGCTGCCACGCGCCATGGAAGGCCCAACGCCGTCCAGCGCGATCTTCTACGGCGCGATCTCCATTCATGCGGGCGCCTATCTTCTGCTGCGCGCGCAACCGCTGCTGGCGCGCTCCGGCATTGCCTCTGCTCTCGTGGTTGCGGTGGGCGTCGCGACCGCCATTTACGGCACGATTTCAGGCCGCGTCAGCGCCGACGCCAAGGGTTCCCTGGCATTCGCATCACTGACCCAGGTGGGCGTGATATTCGCGGAAATAGGCATGGGCTGGAACCGGGTCGCCGTGGTCCACATCCTGGGACATGCCACGGTTCGAACCCTGCAATTCCTGCGCGCGCCCTCGGCGCTGCACGACTACCACCGGATGGACTCGGCCGAGGGCGGGACCACCCCGGCGGCGGGCAGGCTGGAGGAATGGCTCCCCGAACGCTGGCAATTGTGGCTCTACCGCTGGGCCTTGGACCGTGGTCATCTCGATACGATCCTCGATCGTTTCGCCATCCATCCGCTGATGCTTCTCTCCGGATGGTTCGCGGCGCTAGATCGGCTGGGCATGCATCGGCCCCCGCGGGAACACGACGACGCCGAGGCTTCCATGAGTGGCGCTGGCGCACATGGCCCACGGCCGGAGAGGATTTGATGGAACGCGGCGTCATGCTCACAGCCGTGGCGATTGGGGTCCCGTGGGCCGCGGCGCTAGGGACCGTTGCGGCCAACCGCCGGCCGCGCGCAATTGGCTTTACGGCGGCGTTCATTGCGGTGACAGCCAGCGCCTTGCTGCTGCGAGGTGCGCCCGCCGGCGATTCGCTAACAATCGCCCTGATGGTGCTCTACTCGTGCTTGACTCTCGGAGCTACGCTGATGCTTCCGCGCCGCGACTGCACCTCGGGCATGATCGCGGGCATCCTGTTCCTGCTCGGTTCCACGCTCCTGGCCTACTCGACCGATGACCTTCGAGTACTGCTCGCCGCCTGGATCGTATCCTCAGCCCCATTCCTTCGTGAAGAATGGTTTGGCGCCCCCACGTGGCGTCCGAAGTTAGGGCTGCTGCTCTCAGGCGCCGCCCTGGCGCTCGCGGTCGCGGTCATTGCGGCGTCGGGCGGCACGATGTCCATCGGCGGCCTGATCCACAGTAGTCCCACCAGCATGACCGTCTTTGGGCTTCTGGTAGCCGCCGTCGTGTTTCGCAAGGGCATCTGCCCGGCGCACGCGTGGGTGGCCGATGCCGCCCAGGGCGGAGCCGCAATTCCCACCGCCCTGCTGCTAAATGGCCATTTCGGGGCCATGCTGGCGGCGCGCCTAATCCTGCCGCTCTTTCCCGACACTGCGCGCGAGCTGTTTCCTCTGCTATCGTATCTGGCCTTGGGCACGGCGCTCTACGTGGCCGTGCGGGCGCTCACCGAGAATTCGCCCCGCCGTTTGATCGCGTACCTCGCCCTCAGCCAGTCGGCCTGCATCTTGGCCGGCTTGGAAAGCCAGACCATCGAAGGGGTGACGGGCGCCCTCGTGCACTGGTTCGTCGTGAGTGCATCCACCATGGGGCTCTTTGGAATCGTCCGGCTCCTCGAGGTTCGTTTCGGCGAGAACCTGACCGGCAGCACGCATCTTGGGTTGGCCGAGCACGCACCCAGGCTCGCTTGTTTCTTTATTGTGTTTGGCCTCGCGCTCGTCGGCTTGCCGGGTACATTGGGCTTCTGCTCCCTGGACCTTCTCGTTCACGGAACCATGGCATCGCACCCGCTGACAGGATTGTTGCTTCCCATCGCCACGGCGATGAATGCTGTCAGCGTTTTTCGCTTGTTTGCGCGTCTTTTTCTGGGCAGGCGGAAGACGGGCTTGATCGGAATGGCGGATGCGTTACCGCGCGAGCGCTGGATTTTTACGGTGGGCGTCGCATTTTTCGTCTTGGGCGGGTTGTTCCCCAGTGCCATTGTGGCCCGGCGAGCCGCGGAAGCCGAGATGGTTGAGCAGGCACTCCAGCCGCCCAAAGGCTCTTCTGACACCGTGGCAGAGCGGGCGCTACGTTACCACCACATTGCCATCGCTCAGGTGGAATGAGCGCCGTCGGCCGGTACGGCAAGCCATGTGGTGATCCGCGTCGAGGCGTGGCAGGCGGTGAGGTCCATAGGAGGGGATGCCGCAACCTGCAGATCAAAACTGCCAGTGAAGCCTCACGCCGGCGACCGGAACCGGTCCACGACTGCGATTGAACGCAGGGTTGGACACGAACTCGAAATCGGGAGTCGCGTAGACGTTCCGCCCAACGGGAAAGCTGTAATACGCCTCGGTGACTTTTTCGCTGCCGTAGGTCAGCGTACCGTCCCCGTCCAGGATGTCCACGCCCCCCGCCTTGAGAAATTGCTGCGCGCTTGCCGACGCGCCGCTGGCGGCGAACGCGAACCCTGCGCTGTCGTTCGGGCGGTGCCATGCAGCACCGCTGACCGAAACGCCGAGCGATGCTGTCCAATTGGCGTCGGTGTACATCCAGCCCTCGGCCTGGCCATTGTTCCAACCGAGACGCGAGAAGGCCCCGACATGGGGGGCGAGCCTCTGCTCAAGATTCACCCCGAAACCATACTTAGCTCGATAGGCGCGAGCCGGAGACAAGTTCGCATCTGGCCCGCTGGATTCAAGCAGCGCAGCAGCTTCGCGATAGCCGATCATGTCGGCCTTGTCCATCCAGGACAGCAGCCGGATAGCACCGGGCCGGGCTGCGCTTCCGTAGCGCCGTTCGATCTCGACAGCGGAGCCCCAGGAATCGAAAAACTTCCCGCTGCTCCCCCCGCGGAGGAACATGAGCGCCAAATCGTCGGCGGTAAAGCCGTTTTTTGTACCCGGCGTTTGGAACCATCCGGTCCGCAGCGTCCAGTTGGTCTGGTTCAGCTCGGCAGCGATTCCGGTCGTGTACCCCACGCTGTCGGAAGGGAAATCCCAGGCGAGGTTGGTCTGCATCGCCCAATTCGAGAATTGGGTGTGGGCGTCCTGCGCGTAGGCGTTGTGATCGAACATGTCCGTCGGGCTCAGGCGTCCGATGGTGAGGGTCAACCGCGAAACGTCCTGCTCGCTCGCCAGCGCAAGTGGCCCGTCGGATACCCGTTCCTTCTTGCCGCCCAGGCCGATGGCCTCGCGAATCAACAGGTGGGCGAACATGAAGTGCGGGATCGTGGTTCCGAGCTTGTAGGCGTCGCCATTGGGAAAGGCTTCAATGCCTTCCGTGTGGCTGAGGCCGTAACCTTGCCAGAGCAGCCCGTCAACGTGCAGTTCTCCGCCGCTCCACAGGCGAACGCCAAGGTACAAATCGGAGGTAAGCGTCTGCTGAATTTCGCCGTTGCTGTTCAGGCTATTCGTCCCCGAATACGCAGCGGGGAACCCAGGGTCGCCTTGCAAAGTCTCGGTGACCTGTGCGTGCACGTTCCAGCCTGGTCCGCCGCCGGCTTGGGACGAGGCGTCCGGCGCCGCCGACGAGATTGTGGACTGGCGTGTCCCGTTCCCATTTGCGACTCCACCAGCCTGCCCGTAAAGCGCCACCCCCGCCAGCGCGAAAACAAATGCAAGCTTTAAGACGCCAGATTCAAGCTGTACCGGGAACACCGCGACGCCAATCCCCCTTCTGGGGCGAGACTGCTTCACGAGCGCCCAAGAACCCCGGGCAATCCGCATGACACCATGCACGGTCATGTGCGCCATTGGCAGGCGCGCCTCTAAATCACGCCAGCCAACTGCAAGACGTGCATGGCCAACAACGCCGACATCAGGATCAGGTACCCGCGGAGGATATAGAGGCAGGCCTTCACCGTTCTCGTCAGCCGCATCGGACCCAAACGGTCGAGATCGACTTTGGCTTCAGCGGCATCATCGAGAGGGTGCAATACCTGATAGACGCGACGCGGAGCGGGATCGAGTTGGAGGCTTTCAGTCATCGTAGTCATGGAATTCTCCTTATGCGCTCGGAAACCATTGCGGCAGCGCCACTTGAGCGGCCAGCAGCAGGGAAAGAACAAATAGCAGCAGCACGATCGTCCAGTTGACGCAGTTGTTCCAGTATTGGTTGGCGAAGCGGCGGCCGAGCACTTGCTTGTCGTTCAGCAACAGTTGCAAGAAGATCACGGCGGATGGCAACATCAGCCCCGCCAGCACCTGAACGCTGAGAATGATCAACTGCAAGGGCGCGCGGGGGATCAGCACAACTGTTGCTGCCGCCGCGATGCCGAAGGCGTAAATCGCGTAAAACCCCGGCGCCTCCCGCACTGTTTTCTGGAGACTATGCGGCCATCCCCGGACCTCGCCATAGGCCCACGCGCTGGAAAGCGATATGGCGGTCGCGCCTAGCACGGCGGCGTTGACCATTAACAGCAAGACCGCATTCTTAAGCCACGGGCCGAACGCCGCGCCCAAGTGCACAGCGGTTTGCGCCGGATCACTGAACGTCCAATGACGTGCAAACCCGGCGTTACCGGCCAGCATCATGCACCCCGCCACGACAATCGTGAAAATCGCCCCGAACAGTGTGTCGAGCCGAGCCGCCCCCAGATCGGCAATGCGGAGCCGCTTGTCGGCGACGCAGCTCTGTTGAAAGAACAACTGCCAAGGCGCGATGGTGGTGCCCACGATGGCGATAACCAGGAACAGCCAGCTACCGGTCATGCCCCCTTGCGGGAGTGAGGGCACCATCGCCTGGCGCATCCACGTACCGCCCAGGGAGTGGACTTTGATCCCGATCAAGAGCCACGCCAGGTCCAGCAGGCAGAGCAATACCACCACCCGTTCCCAACGCCGGTAGCTACCGGTCAGCGCCAATGCGGCCAGTCCGACCGCCGCCGCCGGCACACCCCAAGCTGGATTGATGCCAAAACGTGCTATTGCCAGGGCAATGGCAGCGAACTCCGTCACCAACGTGAAAAAATTTAACAGCAACAAGTCGGCCAGCGAAAATCGGCCCCACCACTTGCCAAATCGCCGGTAGATCATGGCGGCATGGCCCTGGCCGGTGGCGATTCCGAGCCGTACCACCATTTCCTGGATGAAATAGCAGATGGGCAGCAATACGATCAGCAGCCACAGCAGATGAGTCCCGTATTGGGCGCCCGCCTGCACATAGGTCGAAACCGCTCCGGCGTCGTTATCCGCCTCCATCACGATCAATCCCGGGCCTGCAACCAGGAGGAAGCCAAGGATGCGGGCTACCCACCGGCTCGAAACCGGGATCGCGTGGGGCGAGGCGCCCGTGGAGGGCGCCGGCGTGGACTGTAGTACCTCGGGTGCCATCGCATTGGTCCCAAGTCCAGCGGGCGGAGGCGTCGTGGCCGCGGCCCGGAAACAGGGCGAGCGAGCGCGATGCTACAGCGCCATTACTCCAGTTTCCGCAGCCACGCACTGAATGCGAGCGCGAACAGCGTTGCTATCGAAGCGAGGGGGCAGAGGGGGGAGGCTCCGCCGACTCGGTTTCAATGCACTGTTCACGCTTGGTTCCGCCACCGTTGTCGGACATTAATGGGCCTCCTTTCCGCTGGATTGTGTCGGCGCTAGTCGCACCAACTCCTTTCACCGTATACCGGCTGGGGTATGCCGTCAAGGACTATTTGCGATAATCGCAGAGGTATTTTTATGGCCCACACAAAAGACGAGAAGAAGCGCTTGCTCCACCGCGTCCACCGCATTCAGGGCCAGGTGGCTGCGATTGAAAAGGCGCTTGGCCGCGATGATGAATGCTCGGAAGTACTGCACAACATCGCCGCCTGTCGCGGCGCCATGGATGCTCTCATGGCAGAGGTGATCGATGGCCACATTCGTTTTCACATCCTCGCTCAGAACGGCCGTGCCTCTGCTGAACAGACGCGCGCGGCCGACGACCTGGTCAGCGCCCTGCGCGCCTACCTGAAGTAGCCCTTGGCTTCGACTGCACCTCTCTCCATCGGAATTCCCAGACCTTGCCGGCCGGGCTTCGAGGGGCGGCCACGGGCGCCCGCTCTGCTCGTGGCGTCTCCAAGTGCCTCCTCGCGCGCGAGTAGTTCGGGGTCTTCGGCGCCGCTGCGGCTGCCGGAATCAGCGCGCGCAATCGGCCATGCACGGCTCCAGACGACGGCGCGGTGGGCATCTGTCCGGCCCCTGGTTCGGGGCGGCGATCGTGTTCACCGCGCTCTTCATCGCCAACCTGATCCTCTGGTAAAGCCGGCGACCTTTGCTTAACGCACCGAGAACTGATACACGGTGACCTCGTGGTAGGTCTGCCCCGGCTTCAGTTCGGTCGTGGGAAAGCTGGGTTGGTTGGGCGAGTCGGGATAGTGCTGCGTCTCCAGCGTGAAGGCGTCGCGCCTGTTGTAGACGTGGCCGTGCTTGCCGTGGACGTTGTTGAGGAAGTTGCCGGTGTAGAACTGAATGCCGGGCTGGGTGGTGAAGACGCGCAGCTCGCGGCCGCTGGCGGGCTCATAAGCCTCGGCGGCGAGCGCCGGCTGGGCCGGCTGGCCGGCGTCGAGCACATAGTTGAAATCGTAGCCGCCGGCGTATCTGAGTTGCGGGTTGTCGTCACCGATGCGGGCGCCGATGGCGGTGGGCTTGGTGAAATCCAGCGGCGTGCCCGCCACCGGGGCCACCACGCCGGTGGGAATCAGGTTGGCGTTAATGGGCGTGTAGTGATGGGCGTAGAGCGTCAGCATGGTATTGAGCATGCTGCCGGAGCCCTCGCCCGAGAGGTTGAAATAGGCGTGGTTGGTGAAGTTGACGACCGTGTCGTGATCGGTGGTAGCGCGGTAGTCCATGCGGAGCTGGTTCTCGTTGGTCCAGCGATAGGTCGCATGCACGGTCAGCGTGCCAGGGAAGTTCTCCTCGCCGTTGGGGCTGACGTAGGTGAACTCGACGGCGGGCGTGGCGCCGGGGAGGATGCGGGCGGTCCACAGCTTTTGATTGAAGCCCACTTTGCCGCCGTGCAGCGAGTTGGGGGGGTTGTTGATGAACAGCTGATAGGATTTGCCGTCGAGCGAGAACTTGCCGGAGGCGATGCGGTTGGCGTAGCGGCCCACGGTCGAGCCGAAGTAGGCCGTTGCGCGAGAGCTGAAGTTGGCGACATAGCCGTCCAGGTTATCGAAGCCGAGCACGACATCGGCCAGCTTGCCCTGGCGATCGGGAACCCGCACCGCCACCAGCACGCCGCCGTAGTTGGTGACCTCGGCCTGGGCGCCGTGGGCGTTGGTGAGGGTGTAGAGGGTGGCGGTGCGGCCGTCGGGCAGGGTGCCGAACGGGCGGTGGGTCACGGCGGGCGGCGTCAGCGCCATCAGGGTTCCTCCCAGCATTACTCCGAGCAAGGGTGCGGCGACAGCGGCAGCCAACAGTTTGGATACATTCATCTGGTCACCTCGATATTGATCGTATCGGCAAGCGCGGCAAGGATGAGCGCCGCAGGCACGTCCCGCACCACCTCGACTTGGCCGATGGCGGTGGGCAGGACAAAATGCAACACGCCGGCGCGAGCTTTTTTGTCGCTGGCGGCGTGGCGCAGGATGACTTCAGGCGCGGTCTCGATGGCGGGCAGCGGCCCGCAAGCGGCGAAAATGACCTTGTTCATGCGAGCGGCGGCCTCGGCGGGCAAGCTGCCCCGGAGCACCGCAATCCGTCCAGCCGCGATCATACCCCAAGCCACGGCTTCGCCGTGCCGGAAGCGGGCGTAGCCGGTGGCGCTTTCCAGCGCGTGTCCCAAGGTATGGCCAAAGTTCAGGATGCGGCGCCGGCCGCCTTCGCGCTCGTCGCCCGCCACCACCTCGGCTTTTTGCCGCAAACACGCGGTAATCATGGCGTCCAGCGCCGCGGCGTCCGAGTCCCAGCCCCGCGGCCGGGACTCGATAAGGCGAAACAACTCCTCGTCGCCAATCACACCGTATTTGATCGCCTCGGCCATGCCGGCGCGGAACTCCCGTTCCGGCAGCGAGGCCAGTGTCTCTGGATCGACGAGAATGTGGCTGGGGTGGTAAAAGGTCCCGATCAGGTTCTTGCCGTGGGCAAGGTTGACCCCGGTCTTGCCGCCCAGCGCGCTATCGATCATGGCCACCAGCGTGGTCGGGACCTGGATCACCCCCACGCCGCGCATGTAAATGGAGGCGAGAAACGCCGCCACGTCGCCGACCACGCCGCCGCCCAAGGCGACTACCAAGGTGTCGCGGTCACATCCGGCCGTGACCATCTGGTCGGCCAGCCGCTCCAGTTCGGATAGGCGCTTGAAGGATTCGCCATCCGGCAGCTCGATCACGAGGTGCGGGATCTGTTCCGCCGCCAGGCTGGCCTGGAGCGGCGCTCCCCAAAAGCCGCGCACGGTGGGGTTGGTGACAACCACGGCGCGGCCCCCGGCGGGCAGGTAACGGCGGACCACAGCGCCGGCGCGCGCCAAGCTGCCACGGCTGACCTCGGCCGCGTAATCGGCGGGGGCGGCGGGGGGAATGTGCATCGCGATGCGGCTGGCGTTCGTTGCCACGGTGGTTTCCAGTGTAATTTAAAAGAGCAGCCCCATGGACACTCCCCTGCCCCCCGCGCGCGGCGCCGGCGCCGCGACCGACACCGTGACTGATTACGTGGCGGATTTCGTCATTGTCGGGGCTGGCATCGCCGGCCTGCGGGCGGCGCTGGAGTTGGGCGCGGCGGCGCGCACTCCCATCAAGATTGTGGTCCTGACCAAGGAGGCGCTGGCCGAGAGCGCCACCCAGTACGCCCAGGGCGGGATCGCCGTCGCCATGGGCGAGGACGACACCGTGGCCTTGCACGAACGGGATACGCTGGTGGCCGGCGACGGGCTGTGCTCCCCGCGGGCGGTGCACACGCTGGTGGAGGAAGGCCCGCACGCCATCGCCGAACTGCTCGCCTGGGGCGCCGACTTCGATCACAGCGGCGAACGCTTGGAGCGCACCCGCGAGGCGGCCCACTCCCGCTCCCGCATCCTGCACGCCCACGGCGACTCGACCGGACGGGAGATCGCCGAAACCCTGGCGCGGCGCGTGGAAGCGCTGCCGGGCATCGAATGGCGCCCCCACGGCCGCGCCACCCGCCTGCTGCTGGATGCCGCCCGCGGCCGCGTCCTCGGCATCGAGTACCGCAACGGCAACGGCGGCCACGCCACCCGGCACCGGCTCTGGTGCCGGGCGGTGCTGCTGGCCACCGGCGGCTTAGGGCAGCTCTACGCCGCCACCACCAACCCCGGCGTGGCCACCGGCGACGGCCCGGCGCTCGCCTACCAGGCGGGCGCGGAACTCGCCGACATGGAGTTCGTCCAGTTCCACCCCACAGCGCTGGCACTGGAGGGCGCACCCCACTTTCTGTTGACCGAATCGTTGCGCGGCGAGGGCGCGATTTTGCGCAATCCGGCCGGGGAGCCGTTCATGAGCCGCTATCATCCGGCGGCCGAGCTGGCGCCGCGCGATGTGGTGGCGCGCGCTCTGGAGGCGGAACTGCGGACGTCTTCGCTCTCGGGCGGACCTCCAGCGGCGGTGTGCTACCTCGACGCCACCCGCCTGCCCGCCGCCCAGCTCGAACACCGCTTTCCGCGCATCGCCGCCACCCTCGCCGCCTACGGCCTCAACCTCGCCCGCGATCCCATTCCGGTGCGGCCGGCGGCGCACTATGCCATGGGCGGCATCGCCACCGATCTCGAGGGCCGCAGCACGCTTCCCGGCCTTTACGCCGCCGGGGAGTGTGCCTGCACCGGCGTGCACGGAGCCAACCGCTTGGCCAGCAACTCCCTGCTCGAGGGCCTGGTGTTCGGCGCCCGCGCCGGCCGCGCCATGGCCGCGGACACCGCACCCGCCCCGCAAGCGGGCACGCAGCCCGCGCTCGAGAACCCGGCCGTCGAGAACACGCCTGCCGATCTGGACGCCATCCAACACCTCCTCAGCGCCGGCGCCGGCGTGATGCGCTCCGGTCCCGGCCTGGAAACCGCGGCCGCCGCTCTGGCCCGCCTGCCCGCGCATCTGAGCGCCATCGCCGCCGCCGCCATCGTGCGCGCCGCCCTGGCCCGCCACGAGAGCCGCGGCGCCCACTTCCGCGACGATTTTCCCCGCCCCGATCCCAGCCTCGCCGGCCAGCACTCGTTCCAACGCCGGAGGGCGGCGGTGCGCTTTGCGGCATTGAATTAGCGCGGGCGCTTTCCTTGAGCGCGGGCTCCCGGCTTCGCCGCCCGCTTCGCCGCCAGCGCGTCGTGGGGACCCCATTGCCCCACTCGTGCGCCGGCGGCTCCCGTCCAGGAGATATCGCTCCTGCCGCCCGCTGCGCCGCTGGCACGTCGCGGGGGCGCCTGCGCCCACGGCCTTTCCCGCAGAGCGACCGGCGGGAGCGGCTGGCCGAAGATATGCACCCGCCAAGTCGGCTGCCGCGCCCAGCGGCTCAGGGCAAATAGGTGTGGTCGTGGCTGGCGAACTGCAGCCGGAACAAGCCCCAGATCAACAGCGCCACCGCGATCACGATGATGGTGGGTTCCAGCGCCGCCCAGTAAAAAGTATGCAGGTGGTGGAGCAGGTGGCGGCCCAGATACAGCGCCAGCACGGCGTCCAAGGAATAGCGCAACCCCCGTCCCAAAGCCACCGACAGGCGGAAGCGGTTCACCGGCACCTTCATGATGCCGGCCGAGAACACGAAGGGCGCATAGGGGAATGGCGGCGGCAGCACCGCCGCTACCCCCACCGGAATTGCCCCCAAACGGTCGGTCCAGTTCTCGACCCGGCGCAGCAGCGCCGGCGGAAAGCGCCGCCGCAGCAGCTCCCCGCCGCCGCGCTTGCCGATGCGGTAGCTCGCCATGGCGCCCAGGATCGAGCCCGCCGTGGCCAGCAGCACCGCCGCCGCCGCCCACCCCAGCGTGTGCTTGGCCACCACGAAGCTGATGAGCACGATGTCGTTGATGCCGGGCAGCAGCCACAGCAGCGAGCCGTCGAACAGGGTCAGCGCGAATATCCCCACCAGCCCCATGGAACGCGCCCATACACCCAGGTTGTGAACCGTGTCAGTCGCTAGCATGGTGGTTGCGCCGGTCGATGCCGGCCGCGCCTCCCGGGGGCGCGACCTTTAGACTGCCGCGGAACGGCGTTTCCGGTCCCGGCGGTCCTTGCCGAAAATATACGCTATTCCGATGCCCACGACATAAAGTCCCAGCATGGGCGCGGCAAAAACCATCATCGTGGTGATATCAGCGGTGGGAGTAATCACCGCGGCGAGCACGAAAATCACCAGCACGGCGTAGCGGAAGTTTTTGATCAGCCAGTGGGCGTTCACCACCCCCAGCAGGGAGAGGAAAAATATCAGCGTGGGCAGCTCGAAGATCAACCCCAACCCCAGCACCACGGTGGCGAACAGATCGAAGTACTCGTTGATGTTGATCTGCGGGGTGAAGCGGTGGGCGTAGCTGATGAGGAAGTTGAGCGCAATGGGAAAGGCGTAGCGGTAGGCGAAAGCGCCGCCGGCGATGAACAGCCCCGAGGTCCCGAGCACGAACGGCACCACATAGCGCCGCTCCCGCGGATACAGGCCGGGGGCGATGAAGGACCACACCTGGTACAGCACCCAGGGTGAGGCGAGAAACAGGCCGGCGATCAGGCCGAGTTTGATGTAGAGATTGAATGGGTCAATGGGGTTGAAATAGACCAGATGCTGGTCCAGATGGTGAGCCTTGAGGATCACCACCAGCGGCTTCTCCATGAAGCCATAGATGGTGTCAGCGTAGGCGAAGCAGAAGAAAAAGGCCAGGACGACGCCCACCAAGGCACGGAAGATGCAGCGGCGCAGCTCCTCCAGGTGTTCGAGGAAGCTCATGGTGGCGGGTTCGCCGGTCGAGCGGCCGCCCGAGGCGGTGCGGGAGAGGCGGCGGGTTAGCGGGAAAATTCCCATGGTGATGTTGGTTGAATTTGCAACGATCGGCGTTTCGTCTCAGCGCCCGTGCGCCGGCGCCTTCTCCGCCTCGGAGGCGGCGGGCGCGCGCGCGGCTGGCGGTTCGACGGGCTCGGCTTCTACCCTCTCGGGCGCCGCCTCCGGCGGCTCGGACCCCAACCCACCCGCTGCCGGCGGCGCGGGCGTCAGCTCACCCGGTTCGGCGTCCTGCTCCCAATCCTCGTCCGCTTCATACCACTGGTCCTCATCCGCATGATCGGCATTCGCGTACCTGGCGGGGACCTCATCGAGAGCGGCTTCGGCCGCGCTGCCCAAGGCCGGGGGCGCGGAGGGATCCGGGCGCGCCACCGCGCCCGCGACCCCCGGCGCCGGCTCCAACTGCTTGATCGGGGCCTTGGCCTCCACTTCGATTTTGCGGATCTCGTCCTCGAGTGAATAACGGAACTCATTGCCGGCACGGCGGATTTCAGCCATGGTTTTGGCGAAAAACCGGGCCATCTCCGGCAACTTGCGTGGACCAAAGACCAAGTAGGCCAGGACCACTAGACAAAGAAGTTCAAAACTCATGTTGACGGCCGGGCGCGCTGGGACCCGGCCCATCGCTGGCGCTCGCAACCCCGGGCAGTGCCGCACCCTTGGCTCACATCATAGCAAGGGCGCGCCCCCCGTGGGGGAACGGCCGGCAAACGGCGCAGCACCTCTGTTATACTCACTGCAGTGCGGTAGTCCCGCCGTTTTGGCCCGCGGCAGCCGGTTCTCCCATGCCCAAACTCCGGACCTTCATACTTTCCATGGTGGTGGTGGGGGTGTGCGCGGTGGCGGGCGGACTCTATGGACCGCGCCTCGAAATCGCCCATGCGGCCGCGCAAGCGGCGCTCGCGCCGCCGTCGGCCGCCGCCGCCGCCTCCGCCGCCAACAGCCCTGAGGCCCAGATTCCCTCCGACCTGCGCGCCTTCGCCCACGTCTACGATCTGGTCCAGACCAACTACGCCGCCCCCGTGAATCCCAGCAAGGCCATCTACGACGGCGCCATCCCCGGCATGTTGCGCCAACTCGATCCCCACTCCAACTTTTGGGATCCGCAGAGCTTTGCCCGCGAGTTGGAGGACCAGAACGGGCGCTACTCCGGCGTCGGCATGCTCATCGGCGCCGTGGATGCGCGCGACAACCAATGCCGCGTGGTGCAGCCGTTCGAGGGCACGCCCGCCTTCAAGGCCGGCCTGCGCCCCGGGGACTTGATCATGGCCATTAACGGCAAGAGCGCCGTCGGCCTGTCCACCGAAGACGTGGCGGCCATGCTGAAGGGCCCCAAGGGCACACAGGTGCAGATTTCGGTCAAGCGTGTTGGCCATCCCAACCTGCTGGCCTTCAATCTGATCCGGGCCGATGTGCAGCACGATTCGGTCGACTCCCACTTCCAGGTCGAGCCCGGCGTGGCCTACATCCACCTCACCGGTTTCACCGCCACCTCGACCAGCGAGATGCACGCCATCCTCGACCCGCTGGAAGACTCCGGCGCGCTCAGGGGCGTGATCCTCGATCTGCGCGGCAATCCCGGGGGGCTGCTGAACCAAGCCCAGGGCGTGGCCGACATGTTGCTGGCCAAGGATCAGGTCATCGTCAGCGACCACGGCCGCAACTCGCCCGAGCACGTGCTGGTGGCCACGCACGGCAACGGTGGCCACGATTTTCCCCTGGTGATCCTGGTGAACAACATGACCGCCAGCGCTGCCGAGATCGTCTCCGGCTCGGTCCAGGACCATGATCGCGGCCTGATCGCCGGCCAAACCACCTTTGGCAAGGGGCTGGTGCAGTCGGTCATGCGATTGGACGACGGCACCGGGTTGGCGCTCACCACCGCTCACTACTACACTCCCAGCGGACGCCTGATCCAGCGCCCCTACGAGGGCGTCTCGCTCTACGATTACTTCTACGTCCATAACGAACATCCCACCCCGCCCAGCCAGCGCGAGGTCAAGATGACCGACATCGGCCGCACCGTCTACGGCGGCGGCGGCATCACTCCCGACGTCGTCCTGCCCGCCGACCAGCTCAACGACTTCCAGCAGATGCTCACCGACCGCTCCGCCTTCTACGACTTCGCCGACGAGTACCTCGGCCAGCACGAGACGGTGCAACTGAGCTGGACGCCGGATGCCGCCACGGTGCAGCAGTTCGTCACCTACATGGCCAGCCAGCACGTCACGCTGGACCCCAAGGATGTCGCCGCCAACGCCGATTGGATTCAGCACCAGATCCGGTTCCGCGTCATCTCCGCACTCTACGGCCTCGCCGACGGCTGGAAGACGCTGATGGAAACCGATCCCGAGGTGGCTAAGGCCGTCACCTTGCTGCCGCAGGCGCAAGCGCTGGAAGCCCGCGCCCTGCAGGTGCTCGCCACCCGCCAAGCCGCACGTTAATTGTGGCGCGGGCGCCCGGCTTGCGCCGCCCGCTTGGCCGTGGGCGCGTCGCCGGGCCCCCTCAGCCCCGCTCGTGCGCCCATCTCTTTGGCGCGGGCGCCCGGCTTGCGCCGCCCGCTTGGCCGTGGGCGCGTCGCCGGGCCCCCTCAGCCCCGCTCGTGCGCCCATCTCTTTGGCGCGGGCGCCCGGCTTGCGCCGCCCGCTTGGCCGTG
>JANWJU010000126.1 GCA_025451775.1 Terriglobales bacterium | reverse complement strand
GCCGAACCCGCCTGGCACGGGCTGCGCGTCTTCGCCCCCCACCCCGGTGAGGGGGTCCAGGCGGCCTGGCACCGCACCCTGGATGCCGTCGCTCCGGCGGCGGTCTGGGTGCAGTCGCTGGCCGGCGCCCATCCCGGCATGCTGCTCGATCTGCGCGAGCGCGGCATCCCCTACGCCGTGTTCCTGCATGACTTCACCCCCCTGTGCCCGACGCAGCGGCTCTGGCACCGCCGCCAGGAACGGTGCTCCGGCCCCGGCCGCACCGGATGGAAGTGCGCTTGGTGTACCGGCGGCGCCGGCGGTGTAGGAAGCTGGGCCGGTCTGCCCCTGCGCTGGCTGGCGTTCCGGCAACGCCCGCAAGCCTGGCGCACCGCGCTGCTGCGCGCCGAAGTCCTGATCGCACCCTCGCGCTTCGCCCGCGAGTTCTGGGTGGCGCAGGGCGCACCGCCGGAGCGCATCGCCGTGATCCCGCCGCTCACCACGGCGCTCCTCCCGTCTCCCACCACCGCTCCCCCCGCCCGCGCGCCGCAGACGGATCCGCCAGCGGTGATCTACTACGGCGGATGGGATGAGGCCTCCGGTTCCGAGTTGCTGGGCGCGGCGCTGGACAACATCCGCCGCCCTCTGCGCGTCCTCGCCCCCGCCGTCTCACCCGCCGCGCCTGGAGCTGACGATGGAGCTGACCAGCGTCTGCGCGCCGCCATTGCCAGCCGCCACCAACTGGTGCGGGCCGGCGACGGTGCTGCCAACAGCGTCGTTGTCGTCCCCACCCGCTGGGAGGTTCCCTTCAGCCGCGAAGTGCTGGCGGCTCAAGCGGCCGGGCAACGCGTAGTGGCCACAGCCATGGGCGGGCTGACGGAACAGATCCTGCACGGCGTGAACGGGTATTTAGCCACCCCTGACGACCCCGTCGCACTGGCCGAATCCATCCTTGAAGCGCTCGACGCGCTCGAAGCCGGCGCCGACGGCGCTGCCGCCTGGGGCGGCGCCCTCGTCGCCCGCCACGCCGGAGCGGAGGCGGCCGCGGCCACCGCCCGCCTGCACCGCTTGTTAACACTCTTAACCGAGGGGGAGCCGGAGATCGCCCTCCAACTCGAGCACCACGCCTGGCTCGCCGGCCTGAACAATGGCCGTGGCCTGGAGGAAAACACCGAGGCCTTGATCACCGCCCTCCGCCTCGCAGGCATTGACGCTGCCCCTACCCGCGACGATCAGGATTTCGCCCGCCGGGCCGAGGTGGTATCCCGCCGCTGGCGCCTGGATTTGAATCATGCAATCGCGTTTTTTCGCGGTTGCGGCTGCTTCCGCATCGCCCGCCTGCCGACGGCGCCCGCCGACGACGAAGCGGCGTATTTTCAGGCTTGGGGGCTGGAGTTGGTGCAAGCCGAGGTACTGCCCAACGGAGTCTTCGAGGATCGCCGGGAGGGCGAAGGTATTGATCCCGGTTGGCTTCGCCGCCGTTTTCCACAAGCCCGGGCGTACGTCGCCCTCACCCCGGCGGGGCTGGAAACGACCGCTTGGGATTAACCTTTTTTAATAATTTCGATGATGTAACTTTCCTATCGCGCCTCTCGTTCTTTCCCCTACAGGCTCGCGTCCAGGCTCACGCTGGGGCGCGGGTGACCGTCGGAGGTCGATGGCATGGACGAGAACGACTATCCGGAGTTTTTTGCGACGCTGGCCAATTTTTCCCGTTTGTCGATCGTGCAAATGTTGCGGTGCGGGGTCGCGACCGTGACCCAGATCTCGGAAACTTTGGGCTACGAGCAAAGCCGGGTTTCCCACTCCCTGGCCCGCCTGCAGCGCGCCGGCATTGTTGGCTGCAGATGGGAGCAGAAGCGCAAAACTTTTTACTTGGCCGAAGGCGTGTCGCCACTGTTGGGTGCGATCGAAACCTATCTGGAGCAGCGCCAGCAGGCCCGCAACGCGCGCGTCTCCCCCGCCTGGGCCCGAAGTTGGGCGACCGCCCCCTCCGAATAGCGCTGCGCTGAGCCGGCCGGCGTGGCGAAATCTGAGCTCGGCAAGCCGCTCGCGTGGCTCACGCGGACGGGCCAGCGCCGCTAAGCCGCACGGGCGAACAGTGGTTGCGCCACTTGCGTGAGCAGTTCGTCGGCTTGCGCTTCTTCCGACTCGGTATCCGCCAGCAGGCGGGCCACGCGCATTTCCCCAATCCGCTCCGCCAGCGTGCGGAGGGACCCGTAGCCGGAAATCTCGTAGTGCTCAACTTTCTGGGCGGCGATGATCAGCGTCAGATCCGCGCTGGACGGCTCCAGGTCCTTCCCCTCCGAGATGGTGGCCTCCGATTCCTCGACCAGGCCCTGCATGCCTTTGCAGGTTTTCGCCTTGGCTTTGGCGCCAAGTAGCTCTAATCCTTGTTGCAGTCGCTCGACATGAAGGCGGGTCTGCTCCAAGTGGTCGGTGAACGCTTGCCGGAGTTGCACCGCGTGCGCCGCCTTCGCCATCTTGGGGAGTGCTTTCACGAGCTGGTGTTCGCCGTGGAGCAAATCTTCCATTTGGTCGATCAGCACGGCCTTGAGTTCTGGGATGTTCTGCGCCATTGGTCCCTCCGCCTCAACCGATGCCGCGGCGCGCGGCGGCGGATGCCCGCAAGGTGGGACAGGCTTCGTAGCGGCAGCGGGCACCCGCTCTGCTCGTGGCGATTCCAAGCTGCCTCGGAGGGCACGGCAGCTTAGTGTAAGATTAGGAAACGTGCCGCAGTGGCGGAACTGGCAGACGCGCGTGGTTCAGGTCCACGTTCTCGCAAGGGAGTGGGGGTTCGAGTCCCTTCTGCGGCACCACTTTTCCCGGGTTCCCGGCCTCGGAACCATCCAGCGTAGCCACGAGGCGCGGCAACTCCACCGTGAAGCGGGTTCCTTGGCCCGGAGTGGTGGTGAATTCCAGCTTGCCACCGTGCGCCAGCATAATCTTCTGCGCCCCAAACAACCCCACGCCCATGCCGCGCGGCTTGGTGCTCACGTAGGGCTGGAACAGCCGCTTTTGTACGGCCAGCGGTATCCCGGCGCCGGTATCCTCGACTGAGGCGGTGACCACACCGGGGCCGGTGGCCGTGCGGACGGTGACCCGGCCCCCCGGCGGATCCAGACCATCCACTGCTTCGACGGCGTTGAAGATCAGGTTGGTGAGCACCCGCCGGAGGTCGTCCAGATTGCCGCGCACCAGGGGTACCGGCTCAAGCGCCTCGATCATCTCCACCTCCGGCCGCGTGCCCCATAGCGGGCGCGTCAGCGCCACCGCCTCCCGGGCGGCAGCGGCCAGATCGACTTGCCCGGTGACGTTGGTGCCGCCGGCGAGGTAATCGCGCAGGCGGCGAATGATGGCGCTGCCGTCCTGCGCCGCGCGGTCCACCATGGCGCGGTATTTACGCCGCTCCTCCACGCTGGCGTTCTCCTGCAAGCTGAGCACGGCGTTGGCGCGGCGCACGATATCGAGCACGTGGTTGAAATCGTGGGTCAAACCGTTGATCATTTGCGCCAGCGCCAGGTGGCGGGCGTTGTCCAGCGCCCGCGCCTGCATCTCCTTGAGCGTGGTCACATCGGTCAGCATCACCAGCATGCCTTCGATGTTGTTGTCGGCGTTGCGCCAGGGCGCGGCCGACAGCAACACATGGATACGGCGGTTGTCGTCCCGGTCCAGCACCGTGCCTTCTTCATGGATGGATTGGCCCTGGCGGAAGGCGGCTTCCAACTCCGCTTCGGGGGCGCCGCGCTCGCTGGAGAAGCTAAAGCGCTGGCGCAACTGCTCCACCGTGAAGCCGGCGACGGGCGCGCCCGGGCGGTTGAACAGCGCCCGCGCCGCCGGATTCATCGAAGCCACGCGCAGACGGCGGTCAAACACCACCACCGCGTCGGCCACGTGCTCCAGCACGGCGGCCAATTGATGCGCGCCCGTGGCCGCCCGCGCTCCGCTGCGGCGGCGCAGTTCCATCAGCGCCACCACGAACAGCCCCACCACCAGCAGGATGATCTCCTCTTCCCAAGTGGCGTAAAATCCCACCGGCACCTGCAATGGATTCGCCAAAAACCAGGTCCGGATGGTGGCGCTTGCGGCCACGCTGAGCAGCACCGCCGCAACCCCGCCCCAGAGGCCGAACAGCGCCTCGACAATGGCGATGCCGGGCAGATAGACGAGCAGCGTAATCGCCTGGTCGGGACGCAGCAGAACGAGTATGCCGGTGGCCGCCAGCGAGATGCCCACCGCCGCCACCCCCACCCCGATATAGTGCACCGCTCGCCTCACGCCCGGATTAGATGCCGGCGCAAGTCCCGTGATGGATAGGGCGCACTACAACTGGGAATGGGCTACAGACGCGGCCTGCTCGTGGGCGTGGTAGGAGCTGCGCACCAGCGGTCCCGACTCGACGTGCCCAAACCCCAGCGCCAACCCCAAGTGTTTCAGCTCCTCGAACTCCGCCGGGGTGTAGAGCCGCTTGACCGGCAGGTGGTCGCGCGAGGGGCGCAGGTACTGGCCCAGCGTCAGGATGTTGCAACCAGTCGCGGCCAGCGCTTGCAGCGTCTCCGCCACCTCGGCATAGGTTTCACCCAGCCCCAGCATCAAACCGGTTTTGGTGAGCATGGGCCCGGTGGCCAGCTCTAGCGCCATCGCTTTGGCGTGGCGCAGCAACTCCAGCGAACGCTCAAAACGGGCCCCGGGGCGCACAAAACGGTACAGGCTGGGCACGGTCTCGGTGTTGTGGTTCAGGATCTCGGGACGGGCTGCGAGCACGATCCGCAACGCCGCTTCGCTGCCACGAAAGTCGGGGATCAGCACCTCCACCGTGCACCCCGGGCGGCGTTCCCGGATGGCGGCGATGGTGGCGGCAAAGATGCGCGCCCCACCCAAGTTGTCGTCGTCCCGGTTGACCGAGGTGACGACGGCATGCCGCAGCTCCAGCCTGGCCACCGCTTCCCCCACCCGGCGCGGTTCGTCCTCATCGATGGGCAGCGGACGGCCCTTGGGCACGGCGCAGAACCCGCAGCGGCGGGTGCACAGGTTCCCCAGGATCATGAACGTCGCCGTGCCGTAGTTCCAGCACTCGCCAATGTTGGGGCAGCGCGCCGATTCGCACACCGTGTGCAGTTCCAGCCCGCGCGCCAGCCGTTTCAGCGCCTGGTAGTTCTCGCCCCCCGGCGCCCGCACCCGCAGCCACTCCGGCCGCGGCGCCCGCGCCCGCTCGGCGGCTTCGATTTGAATGAGCGTGTCCATCGAATCGTGCTTGCGCTCCCCGCATTCCATTCTAGGCCATCCGGCCTCATCGTCCGAGCGACCACCGGGAGCGTCCGCTGCGAGCACGGCCGTGCGGCCTGTATATTGGCTGGCGCGCCCAGCGCTATACTGCTTGCAGAGGATCTCTGGTGACCGATCGCGCGTGCCGGGAACGCATCCGCTGTATGGCCGGACAAGCCGGACTGGATGTCTTTTTTATCGCCCCTGCCGAACTCGAAGGCGAGATCGAGCCGGCGAACGGCTTAGGTGCCGTGTTCACGCTCGAGGATTGGGACTCCGAGCTGGAACGCTTCGATCTGCGTACCGCCGATGAGGGGATGATTCGCGTCGCCATCGAGCGCGCCCGCCACAGCTTGGTCGAACGCTGCGGCTGCGAGATTGTCCACGACGGCGCCGGCATGTTCCGCTGTTTGCGCCACGATGTCGAGTGCGACACCGGCGAGGAGCAGGACCCCGTCATCCGCCAGACCCTGCGCTGGACGGCGGAGTGCCCGGTGGGCGGCGTCGTGCAAGCGTTTTACCTGATGGGCCATCAGCCCCCTGAGAGCAGATCCTAACCGCACCGAACTAGCAGCCCAGGAGTTCCCCGTCATGCGCCTTGCTTCGCCTTCGCTCTCGCCATCGTTCGTTGCCGGCTTGGTTTTAGCCGGCCTGGCCACCGCCGCCGCGCCTGCCGCCCACGCCCAAAAAGCCCTGGACCGGCTGCAGAGCGCCGCCACCGTCTTCCACGACATCATGACCGCGCCCGATGGCGGCGTCCCCGCCGTGATCCTGGACCACGCCCAGTGCGTCATGATCGTGCCCGGTTATAAAAAAGCCGGTTTCGGCTTTGGCGGCGCCTTCGGCCGCGGCGTGGTCACCTGCCGCGTGGACAAAACCGCGGCCCAGGCGGCGGGCTGGTCGGCGCCCTTATTCGTCACCCTGGGCGGCGCCAGCTTCGGCCTGCAGATTGGCGCTCAGGAGAGTGACGTGGTCATGCTGATCATGACCCGGGACGGCGAAAACTCCCTCCTCAACGACCACGTCTCCCTCGGTGGCGACATGGCGGCCACCGCCGGCCCCGTCGGCCGCGAGGCCTCCGCCGAAACCGATCTCCGCCTTCACGCCAAAATGCTGGCCTACTCCCGCAGCCGCGGCCTCTTCGGCGGCATCACCGTCAAGGGCGGCGTCATCAAGCAGGATCGCGACAGCAATCATTGGCTGTATAAAAACGCCACCGCCAAACAAATCCTCGACGGTACCGTCGCCCGCCCCGAGCAAGCCAGCACCCTGGTCACCGAACTCGGCCGCCATTGAGGGGACAGTAGCGCCTGCGAAAGCTGGCCTCGCGAAGCACGTTTGGAGTGTGGAGGAATTGGCAGAATTATTGGCCGCGCGTTGTGGAGCGAGGTCGCATAGGAGGGCACATGCCAGCAGGCAAGAAACGGTCGGATTCCGCGCTTGGGATGAAAACATTCGAGACGAAAGATGGCACCGTGCTCGTAATGCGACACGGGAGAAGCTTCCACGTCTTTAGGGAAATTCCGGCGAAGGATGCAGCCAAGCTGGCCGCTGATCTAGCGGGGCAGCCACTCAAGGGAGACGACAACACGCGAGAATATTGGCTTCAGCTTTGGAAGAAATCAAACTGACCCACTACCCGCCGCTCCCGCCGCCGGAAGGCGGAAATCGGCAAAGACGAAGCCGTCGCGCTCGACCACTTCACCAGCGGTGAGCGCCAGCGGCGCGCCAAACATCGGCCCCGCCGAGACCACGGTGTGGAACTCGCCGTTTTCGCCGCAGGGGTCCACCGTGGCGGGCAGTTCGGCGATGAGCGCGGCGTCCCAGCGGCGGCCGGCGACACGGCGGTCGATTTTCGTGGGGTCGAGGCAGGCGATGTGGGCCACGAGCCCGGCGTCGAGCATGGCTGCCGCTAACTCGCCCGTCGGACGGCCCCAGAGGGGGAAGATGGCTTCCATGCCGCAGGCGGCGAGTTTCTGCTCCCGGTACGCCCGGATGTCCTCGAGGTACAAATCGCCAAACACCATGCGGCGGATGCCTTGGCGCAGCAGCTCGGCCGTGGCCGCGGCCATGCGCGCCTCGTACACCTCGTTGGGACAGGGGCTGGGAATCGGGACTTGAATGCAGGGCAACCCCAGCGCCACGACTTGCGCTTCGAGCACGCTGCGCCGGACGCCGTGCATGGCGACGCGGTCGTGGACCTCGTTCACGGTGGTGAGCACGCCCACGATCTCGGCCAAGCCCAGGCGGCGGGCTTCGATCAGGGCATAGGCGCTATCTTTGCCTGAACTCCAGGAAAGATAGGCCTTGGGCGAGGGCATGGCGCTCAGGCCTTGGCGCTGTCGGCGAGCGCCGAGTCTGCGAGTAACGTCACGCGCTCGCCCAGCACTTCCAGGAATCCGCCGCCGACCTGGATGCCGTGGGTGGCGCCCGCGGCGTCCTGATAGCGGACCTCACCCTCGCCCAACTCGCCCAGCGTGGGAGCATGGCCGGGCAGCACGCGCATGGCGCCGCTGGCGGCGGGCACATCCACCCATTCGGCGGCGGTGTCGAGCACGCGGCGCTGCGGGGTTACGACAATAAGCTGGATCGATTCCGCCATTAGCTCTTTTTCAATTCTTCCGCCTTCTTCAGCACATCCTCGATGCCGCCCTGCATATAGAAGGCCTGCTCGGGTACATCGTCCAATTCGCCGCTGATGATGCGCTTGAAGCTGGCGATGGTGTCGGCCAGCTTGACGTACTTGCCCTCGATGCCGGTGAACTGCTCGGCCACGAAGAAGGGCTGCGACAGGAACTGCTGGATCTTGCGCGCCCGCTTTACCGTCTGCTGGTCCTCTTCGCTCAGTTCGTCCATGCCCAGGATGGCGATGATGTCCTGCAGGTCTTTGTATTTCTGTAGCAGGCGCTTGACCGTCTGCGCCACATCGTAGTGGTCCTGGCCCACCACGCGCGGATCCAAAATGCGCGACGAGGACGCCAGCGGATCGACGGCGGGGTAGATGCCCATCTCCGAGATCGAGCGGGACAGGTTGGTGGTGGCGTCAAGGTGGGCGAAGGTGGTGGCCGGGGCCGGATCGGTGTAATCGTCGGCGGGCACGTAGATGGCCTGCACCGAAGTGATCGAGCCGTTCTTGGTCGAGGTGATGCGCTCCTCGAGCTCGCCCATCTCGGTCGCCAGGTTGGGTTGGTAGCCCACCGCCGACGGCATGCGGCCCAGCAGCGCCGAAACCTCCGAGCCCGCCTGGGTGAAGCGGAAGATGTTGTCGATGAACAGCAGCACGTCCTGGTTCTCGACGTCGCGGAAGTACTCGGCCACCGTCAACCCGGTCAGGCCCACGCGCAGGCGCGCGCCGGGAGGCTCGGTCATCTGGCCGTAGATGAGCGCAGCCTTGGATTTGGCGCTGTCGCCGGGCACGATCACGCCCGACTCCGACATCTCCAGCCACAGATCGTTGCCCTCGCGCGTGCGCTCGCCCACGCCGGTGAACACCGACACCCCGCCGTGCTTGGTGGCGATGTTGTTGATCAGCTCCATGATGATGACGGTCTTGCCCACGCCGGCGCCGCCGAACAGCCCAATCTTGCCGCCGCGCAGGTAGGGCTCGAGCAGGTCGATGACCTTGATGCCGGTCTCGAACATCTGCAGCTCGGTGGACTGTTCCTCCAGACTCGGCGCCGGGCGCCGGATGGGGGAGCGCAGCTCGGTCTGGATGGGCCCCAGCTTGTCCACCGGCTCCCCGACGACGTTCATCACGCGTCCTAACGTCGCGTTGCCCACCGGCACGGTGATCGGCCCGCCGGTGTCGATGGCCTGCATGCCGCGCACCAAACCATCTGTCGCCTGCATGGCGATGCACTTCACCCGCCCCTCGCCCAGGTGCTGCTGCACCTCGACGATGATGTCGATGGGTTCGGGCACGTCAAAGCCGGCCGAGATCACGCGCAGGGATTGGTTGATGGGCGGCAGCGCGTTATCGGGAAACTTGCAGACCAGAACGGGGCCGGTGATCTCGATGACTTTTCCGGTCACTTTTCCGGTAGGGGCGGATTGCGTGGTGATGGCCATAAAACTATTCCCAACTATTCCAGGGCGGCGGCGCCGCCGACAACCTCGATGATTTCCTTGGTGATCGCCGCCTGGCGGACGCGGTTCATGTTGAGCGTCAGCGAATCGATCAGATCGCCGGCGTTGCTGGTGGCGGCTTCCATGGCGTTCATGCGGGCGGCGTGCTCGCTGGCGAGCGATTCCAATAAGGCGCGGTAGACCTCGGTGTCGATGGCGCGGGGCAGCAACTGCGCCATGAGCTGTCCGGGCGGGGTCTCGAAGATGTAATCGCGGCTGGCCCCGGCGGCGGTAGCGGCCGCCTCCGGCAATTCGATCGGGAGCAGCCGCCGGGACACCAAGCGCTGCTGTAGCACCGACTTGAACTCGTTGCCCACCAAGACCACCTCGTCCACCTCATGGGTGGCGTAGGCGCGCATCGCCGCCCGCGCCAGCTCGCGCGCCACCTGAAAATCGATGGTGCGGGCGAAGATGCCGATTTTTTCGGCGGCGATGGTGAAGCCGTGGCGCTTGAAATAATCCCGGCCCTTGCGTCCGGCGGCGGCAATCCGCGTGCGATCGAGCCCCGCGGGCGCGGCGGTTACAATTTGCGCCAGCGCCGCCTTGATGACGTTGGCGTTGAAGGCGCCCACCAGCCCGGAGTCGGTGGTGACGACCAGGATCAGGCGCCGCTGGACCTCGCGCCGCGCCAGCAATTCGCTCAGCGGCCAGTTCTCCCCCTCCAGCTTGGCGTCGGCCAAGTCCTGCGGGTCCATGTAGGCGGCCAGCCCCGCCATCAACTTCGCCAGCTCGCGGGCATACGGACGCGACGCCAGCGCCTGCTCCTGTGCCCGCCGCAGCTTCGCCGCCGAGACCATCTTCATGGCCTGCGTGATCTGCTGCGTGTTGCGCACCGAACGGATGCGCCGCCGGATGTCTAAAAGGTTGGGCATGGCAGATTCGGTCTTATGGCTTCCCGCCCGCCTGCGCTCCCACTTCCGTTTGGAAGCGTTGCTTGGCTTCTTCCAGCACCGGCTTGATCTTGCCGCGCAGCTCGTCGTCCAGCGCCTTCTTGGTCACGATCTCGGCCAGCAGGCCGGGGTGGGCACTGTCGAGGAAGCGGTAGAGCAGCGCCTCGAAGGGCCGGACTTGTTCGACCGTGAGGTCGTCCAAATAACCATTCGTCGCGGCGAAAATCGCGATCACCTGCTTCTCCACCGGCAAGGGCGCGAATTGATCCTGCTTGAGCAGCTCGACCAGCCGCTGCCCGCGGGCGAGCTGGGCGGCGGTGGTCTTGTCGAGATCGCTGCCGAACTGCGCAAACGCCGCCAGCGAGCGGTACTGCGCCATGGCCAGGCGCAGCGTGCCCGCCACCTGCTTCATGGCCTTGATCTGGGCGTTGCCGCCCACGCGGCTCACCGAGATGCCGACGTTGATGGCCGGGCGCACGCCGCTGTTGAACAGATCGCTGTCCAAGAAGATCTGGCCGTCGGTGATGGAGATGACGTTGGTGGGGATGTAGGCGGAAACGTCGCCCGCCTGGGTCTCGATCACCGGCAGCGAGGTCAGCGAGCCCCCGCCCAGCTCCGGGCTCAGCTTCGATGCCCGTTCCAGCAAGCGGGAGTGGAGGTAGAACACGTCGCCAGGGTAGGCCTCGCGTCCCGGCGGACGGCGCAACAGCAGCGAAATCTCGCGGTAGGCGGCGGCGTGCTTGGAGAGATCGTCGTAGATGGTGAGCGCGTGCCGCTTGGTGTCGCGGAAGTACTCGCCGATGGCGCAGCCCGCGTACGGCGCCAGATACAGCATGGGGGCGGGATCGCTGGCGGTGGCCGCCACCACGATGGTGTACTCCATCGCCCCGTACCGCTCCAGCGTGGCCACCACCTGGGCCACGGTCGAGCGCTTCTGCCCGATGGCGACGTAGATGCAGACCAGATCCTTGCCCTTGGAGTTGATAATGGTGTCGAGCGCCACCGCCGTCTTGCCCGTCTGCCGGTCGCCGATGATGAGCTCGCGCTGGCCGCGGCCGATGGGCACCATGGCGTCGATGGCCTTGAGCCCGGTCTGCATGGGCTCCTTCACCGGAGAGCGGTCGAGCACGCCGGGCGCGATGCGCTCGATGGCGTTGAACTGCTCGGTGACGATGGGGCCTTTGCCGTCGATGGGCTGGCCCAGGGCGTTGACCACGCGCCCGATCATCGCCTCGCCCACCGGCACCGACATGATGCGGCGGGTGCGCTTGACCTGGTCGCCCTCCTTAATCTCGGTGAAGTCGCCCAGCATGACCGTGCCCACCTGGTCTTCCTCCAGGTTCATGGCGATGCCGGCGACGTTGTGCGGGAACTCGAGCAGCTCGCCCGCCATGACCTTTTCCAGCCCATAGACGCGGGCGATGCCGTCGCCCACCGACACCACGGTGCCGACCTCGTCGATGGCCATGACGGTGTCGTAGTTCGCGATCTGCTGGCGGAGGAGTTCGGAGATTTCGTCGGTACGGAGAATGGACATAAAAAAGCTCTTAGCTCTTAGCTGTTCGCTATTAGGGCCGAACGCAGGCGGCGGAGGCGGCCGGCAATGCTGCCGTCGAAGACCTGGTCGCCGACGCGGGCGATGAAGCCGCCCACCAACTCGCCGTCCTGGCGGTATTGAACCTGCAACTGCCGGCTGAGGCGGCGCGCCAGACTCGCTTCAATCGCGGCCCGTTCCTCGGGCGCCAGCGCGCGGGCGCTGGTCACCTCCGCCTGCACGATGCCCTGGCGCTCGAGCAGCAACTGCTCGAAGGCTTCCGCAATGCCTTGCACGCGGCTGGCGCGGCCGCGCTGGACGGCGACCAGCAGGAAATTGCGCGTCATGCCAGAGAAGTGCGCACGCTCGGACACGGCGTCCAGCAAGGCGCGTTTCTTCTCCCACGCCACCGCCGGCGAGGCCAGCACGGCACGCAGCGGCGCGGAGGCGCCGAGCGTGGCCGCCACTTCATCCAGCTCCCGGCCCAGTACCGCAGGCGCGATGGCGCCGCCAGCGGCCAAGTCGGCCAGCGCCTGAGCGTAGCGTTGTTCGATGACACCCATGAGTGCGTTCTAGTTGGGAGCGCCGGCGCCCGCCGGCGTCGCCATATCGGCGGCGGCAGCGCGCACCAGCTCCCGGTCCAACTCGTCGGTCAAGCGCTCTTTCAGCCGCTTCGAGGCCAGATCCAACGCCAGCGCCGCGGCCAGCGCGTTGAGTTCCTTTTCCGCTAAACGCGCCGCGGCGGCGATCTCCTGCTGCCCCAGATGGATCAACTGCGCGGCTTCGCTCCGGCTCGCCTCCACCAGCCGCCGGTACTCGGCTGCGGCCTCAGCTTCGCCCTCGGCCCGCAGCGCCTCCACCTCCGCCGGCAAGCCGGCGATCCGCGCTTCGATGGCGGCCAGGCGCGCTTGGGCGCTCTGATGCGCCGCCTCGGCCTCGCGCAACTGCTGTTGAATGCCCTCGCCGCGCGTGCGCAGCGACCTCGGAATGCTGAAGCTCTTGCCCCGGAACAATACCCAGTATAAAAACCCGGCCAACACCACCAGATTGCCGGCAAACACCAGCAGCCAAGCCAGCTCCCGTGCCCCGCCGTGCGGCAACCACCAGCTCAGGCTCCGCATGTCGGGGATCGATTGCAGCCACACCGCCGCGTTCATGCGCCCACCCCCGGCGAACTGACGGAGCGGACCGGCGCGCGCCGCAGCACCTGCTCCAGAATCTGTCCCGACAGCGTCTCCACGCTGGCCTGCAGTTCGGCGCGCGCTTGTTCGTTTTCGGCGGCCAGGCGCTGCCGGGCGGCCACCATGGTGGCGGTGGCCCGCTGCCGCGCCTCGCCTAACACATCCTTGCCCGCCGCCAGCGCCGCCTGCCGCTGGGCGTCAATATGGCGGTAGTTTGCCATCCGGCGCTGCCGCAGCGCCTCCTCGTAGCCGGAGAGCTTCTGCTCCGCCAGCGCCACCGTCGCCTGCGCCGCCTGCAACTTGCCCTCGATCCGTTCCCGGCGTGCGCTCAGCACCTGCTGCAGCGGCCGGTACAGCACCCGCTTCAGGTAGTAGTGCAGCAGCACGAACACGATGATCGTGGGGATGCTGGCAAGCAGTAATTGCCCTAATTGGTGGAGCGTCTGGTCCATCGTCGCGAATCGCAGCCGGTCTTCTGAAGAGGCGTGTCCCCCCGGTACAACAGAGGACGGGCGGGAAAGTTAAATTTTAATGGAGGTGGTCGATTGGGTCAAGCGTGAGCACCTATTCATTGGGCGCGGGCGCCCGGCTTCGCTGCCCGCTTCGCCGCCGGTGCGTCGCGGGGGCCCCTGCGCCCCGCTCCTGCGCCGGCGGCGTCCTTGGCAGCGGGGCTCACCGCTCCCGTCCTGCCGCCGCCCGCTTCGCCGCCGGCAGAGCGACCAGCGGGAGCGACTGGTCGGAAATGTGCCTCCGCCAAGTCGGTTGCCGCGCCCCTCGGCGGACAGCGCTACTCCAGGCGCTCCTGTCCCCACAACAGGCGGGCACCGCGGGCAAAGTCCGCGGCCGCAGTGGCGCGTTTGCCCTCTAAACGCACCTCCTCCACTACCAGTTGCCCAGCGCCGCACACCACCGCCCAACCTTCCGGGGCTGCCAGCACCGTGCCGCAGGGTGGCCCATCTGCCTGAGCCGTTGGCGCCCCAGTCCGCGCATGGCAGCGCACGATGGCGAGCTGCTGGCCCCGGAAGCGGGTGTGCAATCCCGGCCACGGCTGGAATCCCCGCCAGTGGTTGTAGAGGACGGCAGCGGGCAGCGTCCAGTCGGCGCGTCCGTCGGCGCGGCTGAGCGGCGGCGCCAGCGATATCCCCTCGACCGGCTGGGGATAGGGCGTGAGCGTGCCCAACTCCAGCCCGGCCAGCGTCTCCAGGATCAACGCCGCGCTCAGGCGTGCCAACTCCAGGCTGATCTCAGGAGCGGTGGCATGCGGCGGAATCGGCAGCGCGCGCTGCAGCAGCATGGCGCCGGTGTCCAAGCCCGCGTCGATGCGCATGGTGGTCACGCCAGTGACGGTCGCGCCGCGCGCGATCGCCCACTGGATCGGGGCCGCGCCCCGCAGCTCCGGCAGCAGCGAGGCGTGGGCGTTAATGGCGCCGATGGGCGCTAAATCAAACACCGCCGGTGGCAGGAGCTGGCCAAAGGCCACCACCACCAGCACGTCCGGACGTTCGGCGCGGAACCAGTCAAGGTGCGGTTGCGCCTCCGCGCCGCGCAGCCGCCGCGGTTGATACACCGGGAGGCCCAACCGCGCCGCCGCCAGCTCGACCGCGGGCGCGCGCAGCGCTCCGCCCCGGCCCGCCGGCCGGTCGGGCTGGCACACCACTGCCGTCACCTGATGGGCGGGCGCGCCCACCAAAGCCTCCAGCGTGGGCACGGCAAACTCCGGCGTCCCTAAAAAAACGATGCGCATGAGACCGATCTATCGATCGATCTATCATAGATGGATGGCGCACACCGTCTACTGCGTGAAATTGGGCAAGGAACTTCCCGGCCTCGAGGAAGCCCCGTGGCCGGGCGAGCTGGGCCAAAAGATTTACGACAACGTCTCGGTGGAGGCGTGGGCGATGTGGAAAGAACACGCCAAGATGCTGATGAACGAGTACCGCCTCGCCCCCTGGACGCCGGAGGCGGCCAAGCTCATCAACGAGCAGTTGGAGCTGTTTTTCTTCGGCCCGAACGCGGGCCAGGGCGCGCAAACACCCCCTGGCTTCGTCGCCGTCAAGCCCCCGCAATAACCGGCGGGTGCGGCAGCGGCCGGCGCTCGGTGTAGAGCTCGAGCATCTGCGCCCGCACCTGCTCGGCCAGCCGGGGCGCGTCTCGCCGCGTCAAGCCGGTGGTGGGGACGGGCGCACAGATGGTCAGCGTGACCGCACCTGGGCGCAGGTGCGCCGTCGCCGGCGGCAGAATCTCCCACGTGCCCGCCAGCACCATGGGCACGATCGGAACCTGGGCCTGGATGGCGATGTAGAAGGCCCCCGGCACGAAAGCTTGCAACTCGCCGGAAAAACTGCGCCCGGCTTCGGGAAAGATGAAGAGCGGCAACCCGGCGGCGACGCTGGCGGCCGCCTGTTGCAGGCTGCGCATGGCGGCGCGCGGGTTGGACTGATCCACGGGCAGGTGCTGGCAGCGGCGCAGGTGGCCGCCCAAAAACGGAATCCGGAACAACCCCTGCTTGGCCAGGATGCGGAACTGCAGCGGCAGCACCGCAAACAGCACCGGCACGTCCATATAGCTGCAGTGGTTGCACACCATTACCGAAGGCGCATGGCGGATCAGGTGCTCGGCGCCTTCAACGCGGACGCGGGTGGAGGCGAGGCGCAGCAACCGGCGCGCCCAGGCGCGGGCGATGCGATGCTGGCGCGCGCCGCTGGGATCGAAGGGTGAGCACGCCATCGAGACCAAGCCATAGGCCACGGTGGCGGCGACATAGAGCGGCGCATAGACGAGGCCGGAGCGCAGGCGGGAGGCTAACCGCATCGCCGCTAAACCCATAAGGCTCCCTGCTGGCGCGCGTACTCCCGCGCTTCCCCCACCAGGTAGAGTGAGCCGGTCACGAAAATCGGCGCTTCCCCCTGGCTCAGCCGGCAAGCGGCGGCCAAGGCGGCGGGATAGCCGGCGGCGATCTCGAATTGAGCTGCCAGCGGCCCGCAGGCGCGCGCCAACGCCTGCGGCGCCAGCGCCCGCGGCTGGTCCGGCGCGGTGAGCACCACCGCCCGGGCGCGCGGAAACAGCAGCTCGCAGATCTCGTCCACCGCCTTGTCGCGCATGCTGCCGTAGATGAGGATGGGCGCCGCAACGGCGGGATCGGCGGCGGCGCGCTCATCGAGGAAGGCGGCGAGCACACGGGCGGCCAGCGGGTTATGGGCGCCGTCGACGAAGACCTCGGGATGCTCGCCGATCTTCTCCAGCCGTCCCGGCCAGTAGGCGTGCGCGATTCCGGCCTCCACCGCGTGGGCCGGCACGCCCAAGCGGGCGCACGTTTGCGCCGCCAGAATGGCGTTGTCGGCCTGGTGGCGGCCGCGCAGCGGCGGGGTGAGCTCCAACGCCGCCCCCTGATAGACGATGGTGGGCCGGAATCGCCCCTCCGGCCCGGAGGCCAACTCCAGCGGCGGAGCCACGGCGATCAACGGCACCCCGGCGGCGGCGGCGTGGCGCTCCAGCACCGCCATCGCCTCCGGGACTTGCGCCGCCGTCAGCACCGCCTCCAACCCCGGCTTGATGATGCCCGCCTTCTCGCCCGCGATGGCGGCGAGGGTCGAGCCCAAATACGCCTCGTGATCCATGCCGATAGGCGTGATCACCGCCAATCGGACATTCGGCGGCTGCAGGATGTTGGTGGCATCCAGCCGCCCCCCCAACCCCACCTCGACCACTGCCCAATCGATGCCGGCGGCGGCGAAGGCGAGGAAACCGATCGCCGTCATCACCTCGAAAAACGAGGGTGGATGCGGCAGCCGCCCCTGCGCCAGCAGCGCCTCGCTCGCGTCCCGCACCTGGGTGGCGGCGCGCGCCAGCGGTTCGGCCTCGATGTCGGCTCCGTCCACGCGGATGCGCTCATTGAGCCGCTGCAGATGCGGCGAGGTGTACAGGCCGGTGCGATGGCCGGCGGCGCGCAGCGCCGCGGCGATGAAGGCGGCAGTGCTGCCCTTGCCGTTGGTGCCGGCGATGTGCACGCTGGGGAAAGCGCGCTGCGGCTCGCCCAGCGCTTCCAGCAGCACCCCAATCTCGGCCAGATCGAACTTGCGCCCGGGGCGCATCTCCGCCCCCAGACTCTGCAGGTACTGGACACTCGCGGCTGGGGTCACGCCTTGAGCCCTAGAGCCGGGCGGCTGAACTCGCCGCCGGCGCCGCCACGCCGGCCACCGCCGTGACGGGCTGGGGCTGCATAAAGGTGAAGGCGCGGTGCAGGTAGGCGCGCATCTCCTTGCGCGGCACGATGGCGTCCAGCATGCCGTGCTCAAGCAGGAACTCGCTGCGCTGGAAATTGGCCGGCAGCTTCTGCCGGATCGTCTGCTCGATCACCCGCGGTCCGGCAAAGCCGATCAACGCTCCCGGCTCGGCGATGTTGAGATCGCCCAGCATGGCGAAGCTGGCCGTCACGCCCCCGGTGGTGGGGTCGGTCAGAACCGAAATGAAGGGCACCCCGGCATCGTCCAACCGCGCCAGCGCCGCCGCGATCTTGCTCATCTGCATCAGGCTCACGGCGCCCTCCATCATGCGCGCCCCTCCACTGGCGGAGATGATCACCAGCGGTTGGCGGGTGGCGCAGGCGGCCTCGACCGCGCGCGTGATCTTCTCTCCCACCACCGCCCCCATGCTGCCGCCGATGAAGCCGTACTCCATGGCGCACACGATCACCGGCCGCCCCTCCAGCCTGCCGTGGGCCGAGATCAGGGCGTCCTTCAACCCGGTGGACTCCTGCGCCTGGGCCAGCCGTTCCCGATACGGCTTGTGGTCGACGAACTGCAGCGGGTCGGTCGAGACCAGCTCCGCGTCCCGCTCCTGGTAGGCGCCGTCGTCGAAGAGCAGCCGCAACCGGCTGCGCGCGTCCAGGCGAAAGTGCCGGTCGCACTTGGGACACACCTGCTGGTTCTCGTCCAGATCCTTTTTCCAGATAATGTTCCGGCACCCCTCGCACTTGTGCCAGAGCCCCTCGGTGCGGACATGCTTGTGCGCCACCGATGACAGCGGTTTCTCCTCGCGCCGGAACCAACTCATATGAGGCTCATCTCAGTACTCGATTCCCCGCTGCGCCTGGATGCCCTTTTGATAGGCGTGCTTGACCTCGCGCATCTCGGTGACCGTGTCGGCCAGCTCCACCAGCGTGGGGTGGGCGTTGCGTCCGGTGAGGATGACGTGCAGCCCCTCGGGCTTCTGCCGCAGCCACGCCGCCACCGGCTCCGGATCGAGCATGTGATAGGAGATGGCGTAGTTGATTTCATCCAAAATCACCAGGTCCCAGTTGCCGCTTTCCATCTCCTGCTGGGCCGCCGCCCAAGCCTCGGCCACGAGACGCACGTCCTCGGGGTCAGGCTTCTCCGCCCCTATTTTGACAAATCCCCGCCCCATTTGGCGAATCACGAACCGCTCCCCGAAGGCGGCCACCCCATCCAGCTCGCCGTAATGCCAGGAGCCTTTGATGAACTGCAGCATCAACACCCGCAACCCGGCCCCCACCGCGCGCAGCCCGGTACCCATGGCAGCGGTGGTTTTGCCCTTGCCGGGACCGGTGTGGATGATGATCAAGCCGTGCAAGTGTTTAGTCTACGGCATGGTGAGCTCTCGACGCAGCGCGGCCCAGCGCCGCGTGGTAGGCTGAACCCTATGGAGCTGGAGGCGCTGAACGTCATTGTGCGGGCGTGCGCCCCCCTGCTCGTCGCCTATTCGGGCGGCGTGGACTCGGCCTACTTGGCCTACGCCGCCCAGCAAGCCGCTCCCGGCGAGGTGCTGGCCTTAATCGCCGATTCCCCCAGCCTGCCGCGCTCGGCGCTGCGCGCCGCGCTCGCCTTCGCCGCTGCCCATGCCATCCCGTGTGAAACCATCGCCACCGATGAGATGGACGACCCCGATTACCGCCGCAACGGCGTTGACCGCTGCTACCACTGCAAAGATGCCCTGTTCCGGCGCATGGAACAGGAGTTGGAGCGGCGGCCGCAGTTCCGCACCCTCGCCTACGGCGTCAACGCCGACGATCAGATCGACTTCCGCCCCGGCCACCGCGCCGCCGCCGAACATGGCGTGCGCGCGCCCTTGCTCGAGGCCGGACTGGGCAAACAGGCCATCCGCGAGCGCGCCCGGCAGGCGGGGTTGGAGGTCTGGGACCGTCCCGCCGCCGCCTGCCTCGCCTCCCGCATCGCCTACGGCGAGCAGGTCACCCCCGCCCGCCTGGCGCAGATCGAAGCCGGCGAGGAGGCGCTCTATGGCCTGGGCTTCCGGCAAGTGCGGGTACGCTGCCACGGTCCCATCGCCCGCCTCGAAATCGCCCGCGCCGAGTTGCCGCGCGCCCTCGACCTGGACATGGCCGACCGCCTCACCCGCGTCTTCAAGCAACTGGGGTTCCAGTACGTGACCCTGGATTTACAAGGCTTCCGCAGCGGCGCCCTGAACGAGATTTTGCCGCTGCCGCTCAGCCGTTAGGCGGGCTCTCCTGCGCCGTTGTGGCTCGCCACTTTTCGCTGGGCCGCTCCCGCTGCAGCGCCGTCTTGGCCCCCTATCGCCGCCGTGGCATCATGGTGTGTCCGTCGACCTGGGCCGCATGCTGACGCAACTGTTGCCACCGGTGTTTTATCCCCGCGTATGGGGCGCGCGCGACCTCCGGCGCTGGTACCCGGAGCGCGGCCTCGAGCCCGAACCCATCGGCGAGGCCTGGCTCAGCCCGCCCGGCTGCCCGGTGCTGATCAAGCTCCTCTTCCCCTGCCAAACCGTCTCCATGCAGGTCCACCCCGACGACGCCTACGCCGCCGCCCACGGCTTCCCGGGGGGCAAAAGCGAGGCGTGGCATGTGCTGGAAGCCGCTCCCGGCGCCCGCCTGGGCATCGGGTTGCGCGCCAGCGCCGCTTGGAGCGAGTTGGAACCCGCCTGCCGTGCCGGAACCGCCGCCGCCCTGCTGCAGTGGCTGCCCGCCGCCGCCGGCGATACCTTCAACATCCCCGCCGGCACGGTGCACGCCATCGGCGCCGGCGTGGTGCTGTTGGAAGTTCAGCAGCCCGTCGACGTCACCTTTCGCCTGGACGACTTCGGCCGCGGCCGGCCACTGCAACTCGATCATGGCCTCGCCGTCGCGCGTCCCACCACCGCCGGCAAAGTGCCCCCGGCCGCAGACGGCGTGCTGCTGGATACGCCCTTCTTTAGCCTCCGCCGCCATGCTTGGCCGCGGGGCGGTACACTCGCGCCCCAGCCCCAGCCGCGCTGGCTGTTCAACCTTGCGCCCCCGAATCCCGGCAACGCCGCGAGCCAACTCCCGCCCCGCGGCCAGGCGCTGGAACTCCCCCCCGGCGTGCCCTTCCAGGCCGCCGCCGCCGCCACGCTGCTCGAAGTGCGGGCCGGTGCCGGCCCCGCCTTCGGCGCTGAGGGGGCAATTAGGGGTTGACCCAAACCCGGCGAGCCGCGAAAATGGGATTAGCGCAACTTCTAGGCCGCTAAAAATTCCTTATGAGCTCTCGTCCTCAACCTAAGATGTCGGTCGTGGCGCGCAAGCCGGGCCCCCCCGAATCGGCGGCCGGCAACGCGCCCCACGCCACCGCCACGGCGGCGCGCAACTTCCCGCTCGATACCGCCACCCTGAAGCACTACCTGCGCCAGATGGTCACCCTGCGCGAGTTCGAGCATCTGGGTGAACGCGAGTTCAAAAACGGGCTCATCCGCGGCTACTACCACTCCTACGCCGGGCAGGAAGCGGTCGGCGTGGGGCTGGTCAACGCCCTCGATCTGCACCGCGACTACATCGTCGATCATTACCGCGACCATGGCCATGTGCTGCTCTCCGGCGTCGAGCCCAAGCTGGTCTACGCGGAGCTGTTCGGCCGCCGTACCGGCGTCTCCAAGGGCAAGGGCGGCAGCATGCACATGTACAGCCCCGAACATCACTTCCTGGGCGGCGATGGCATCGTCGGCGGCGGCATCTCCATCGCCACCGGCGTGGGCTTGGCGCTCAAGCAGCAGAAACAGGACGGCATCTGCGTGTGCTTCTTCGGCGATGGGGCGCTCGACACCGGCACCTTCCACGAGTCCATGAACTTGGCCAGCCTCTGGCAGATCCCAGTCGTGTTCATCTGTGTCAACAACATGTACAGCATGGGCACCAGCCTCGAGCGCCACTCCAGCCTGCCCCGGCTGGTGGACCGCGCCCAAGGCTATGGCGTGCCCACCGAGCAGATCGACGGTCAGGACGTGTGGGCCACCACCGCCGCCGCCGAGCGCATCTTCCGCCAAGTGCGGGAGCAGCAGCGCCCCTACTTCATCGAGGCGCTCACCTACCGCTACCAGGGGCACGGCATCCACGACAAGCCGCTGAACTACCGCTCCCTCGAGGAAGAGACCGCCTGGCACGCCCGCGATCCGCTCAAGCTGCTGACCGACTACCTGGTGCAGGAGAAGGTCCTCAGCCACAAGCAAATCGAGCAACTGCGCACCGAAGTGGTCGCGAGCTTGGAAGCCGATGTGGCCGAGGCCAAACAAGCGCCCGAGCCCGATCCCGAAGAACTACTGCAGGATGTGACGCTCTAAATTCACACGATCGAGGAGCCGCAGGCGCGCGAGTGGGGCGCCGGGGCCCCCACGACGCGCCGGAGGCAAAGCGGGCGGCGGACTTTTCCCCGTGCTGTTAAAGCGGGGAAAGGAAGCCGGGTGCCCGCGTGAAATCATATGATTATTAAAAAGGCGATGCACGAGGCGCTCAACATGGCGCTGCGCGAGGAGATGATCCGCGATCCGCGGGTAGTGCTGCTGGGCGAGGAAATCGGTCCCTATAACGGCGTGCACTACGTCACGCGCGGGCTTTTCGCCGAGTTTGGCAAGGACCGCGTCATCGACACCCCCATCTCGGAGGAGAGCTTCGTGGGCGTGGGCGTGGGCATGGCCATGATGGGCCAGCGCCCGGTGGTCGAGCTGATGCGCATGGATTTCTGCCTGCGCGCCATGGACCAGATCTACAACCACATGGCCAAGATCCGCTACATGTCCGGCGGACGCCTCTCCGTGCCCATGGTGCTGCGCGGCCCCGAAGGCCCCGGCCCCAACCCCGGCCTCACCGCCCAGCACGGCCAGCAGCTCACCGTGCTGTTTGCCCACTGCCCCGGCTTGCGCGTGGTCAGCCCCGCCAACCAGCACGACGCCAAGGGCATGCTCAAGGCCGCCATCCGCTGCGACGACCCGGTGGTGTTTCTCGAGCCCGGCCCGCTCAACAATAAACAGGGCGACGTCGATGACGGCGATTATCTGGTGCCGCTCGACCAAGCCGAGATCAAGCACGACGGCAGCGACGTCACCCTCATCGGCTATGGCGCCAGCGTCAGCCTCTGCCTGCAAGCCGCGCGGGAGCTGGAACGGGGCGGGGTCAGCGCCGAAGTCGTCGATATGCGCTCGCTGCGCCCGCTGGACATGGCCCCCGCGCTGGCGTCGGTCGCCAAGACCAACCGCGCCGTGGTGGTCGATTATGCCTGGCAGAGCTATGGCCCCGCCGCCGAGATCGTCAGCCGCCTCATGAGCGACGCGTTCTGGGATCTCGAGTCCCCAGTGCTGCGCGTGGCCGGTAAAGAGAGTCCGCTGCCCTACGCCGCCAACCTCGAGGAACTGAGCAAGCCCAACGTCGAAGAAGTGGTCGCCGCCGCCAAGCAGACCCTGCGCAACTAATAACCAGCAACTAGCAACTGAAAGGGCGGAGCGGGCCACGGCCCGCTCCGCCCTTTCTCACAACAACTTCGCCCGCCCCTCCGACTCCAGCTTCTCCACTAGCTTGCCGACCTTTTGCGACTTCAAGCGCGGGACAATTAATAGCGCATCCGGCGTCTCCACCACCACCAGGTCGCTGACCCCGATCAGGGCCACGGTTTTGCCTTCGACCTGCACGAAGTTGTTCTCTGCGTCTAGCTCGACCACGCGGCAGCCGAGCGCCACCGTCCCGCCCTCCGGCGCCAGTTGCTCGTAGACCGCGCCCCAACTCCCTAGGTCTTTCCATCCCAGGTTGGGGGCGGGAATGCACACCACGTTGCGGCTGCGTTCCATGACGGCGTAATCGATGGAGACGTTCTCGCACTCCTGATACCAACGCTCCAGCATGACCGCCAGCTTCGAGCGCGGGGCTTCGGCGATGCGCCGCAGGATTTCGCTGGTGGCAGGCAGAAACTCCGCCAGCGCTTCCAGCACGCTGGCCGCACGCCACAGGAAAATTCCCGCATTCCAATAAAAGTGTCCCGCCTCAAGGAACTCCTGCGCCAGCGCCTGGTTGGGCTTTTCCGTGAACCGCTTGACCCGCAACGCCTTCGCCTTCGAGTGCGGATCGTGGACCACCTCAATGTAGCCGTAACCGGTCTCGGGCCGGGTCGGCACTACGCCCAGCACCACCAGCTTTCCCGGCCGCTGCGTCTCCTTGATCCCGGCTTGGACGACGTTGAGGAACACCTCCTGGTTGGTGATGTAGGCGTCGGCCGGAAACACGCCCATGGTCACGTCCCCGCGGGCGCGCAGGACCAGTTCTGCTCCCAACCCGATGGCCGGCGCGGTGTTCCGGCCCACCGGCTCGGCGATGACTTGTGAGGACGGCACCTGCGGGGCCTGTCGCAATACCGTCGGCCGCAACTCCCGGCTGGTCAGAATCCAGATGTCCTCCGGCGAGGCCACCAGCGGCGCGATCCGCTCCAGCGTCAGCTCCAGCATTGTGCGCTCGCCCAAAATCGGCAACACTTGCTTGGCGGCGTTTTTGCGGCTGCGGGGCCAGAACCGCGTGCCTCGTCCCCCGGCCAGGATGAGGGCACAGAAGCCATTCGTTTTGGTGGCCGTGGTTGGCACGAAACGCAGCATAACAGGATTCATTCCGATTCCATTAGCTTTTCGTTGGCGCCATGATGGGCCAAAACATCGAAAAACCTCGCGCTTACGCCCGCGCCAAACTGTGGCTGGCGCTCCTCTCTGGCGCCATCGAGCTGGCGGCCGCCGTCGGCTTCCTGGTCAGCCGGGCGAGTGAAGCACTGGCAGGTTGGTTGGCCGGGCACGTTCCCCATGCGGCCATCGTTGCAGCCTATGTCGTGGTGACTGTCGTGGGACTGCAAATCCTCAGCCTGCCGTTGGGCTGGTGGGGAAGGCGAGTCGAGATTCGCTTTGGACTCAACCGGCAGAGCCTCGCCGGTTGGTTATTCGACGAATGTAAGTCATTGGCGCTGGGGCTGGGGCTGGGCGTCCTCGGCGCGGAGGTGCTCTACGCCTTGCTGCGGGCCACGCCAGCGCACTGGTGGTGGTGGGCGTGGGGGGTGTTCACCGCCATCACGGTGGTGCTGGCGCAGTTGGGACCGGTGCTTCTGCTGCCGCTATTCTTCAAGCTTAGACAAATGTCGGAAACAGAGGAGCCGGACGCCACCATGGTGCGCCGGCTGCAGGCCACCTACGCCCGGCTCCGGGCCGAGGACCCCAAACTCCCCCGCCTGCACGGCATCTTCGAATGGAAGCTGGGGGAGAAGAGCGCCAAAGCCAACGCCGCCCTCACCGGCCTGGGCCCGACGCGGCGCGTGATCATCAGCGATACGCTGCTGGAGGGTGCCGCACCGGAGGAGATCGAGGCCGTTTTTGTGCACGAGCTCGGCCACCACGTCCACGGCGACATCTGGCGCGGCATCGCATTCCAGTCGGCGCTCACGCTGCTGGGGTTCTGGCTCGCGGACGTTGCCCTGCGCGCGTTCAGCCCGGCGCTCGGGCTGCGGGGCATCGCCGACATCGCCGGCCTGCCCCTGGTCGTGATCGTCTTTGGCGTGCTGGGGCTGCTGCTCATGCCCGCCAGCAACGCCTTCGTGCGGCGCATGGAGCGCCGCGCCGACGATTATTCATTCACCGTCCTGGGCACGGCCCAGCCGCTCATCGCCGGATTGCGCCGCTTGGCCGACAAGAACCTGGCCGAGGTCGATCCCCCGCGCTGGAAGGAGTGGCTGCTCTACTCCCACCCCTCAATCGCCACCCGCATCCGCCGCGGCGAGCGGTGGGAGCAGGCGCAGAACGCTGCGCTCGGCCGCGGATAAGAAGCTGCACTCCCAGGCGTTGCCGGCCATCTGCAGCACCTCCGCTGGCGTAAAGCCGTTGACCTCGTGCAGCAGGGCGTACTCGTCCAACAGCGAGCACCCAAAGATGCCAGGATCGTCGCTGCTCACCGACACCTGCAACCCCGCCTCAAAGAACGCCCGCACCGGATGGCGGGTTCCCGCCGCCCATACCCCCGTCTTGGCGTTTGAAATCTGACAACTGTCGATTTTGGTCCCGGTTGCCGCGATCAGCTCCATCACCGCCCGGTCGCCGGCGGCGGTCAAGGCGTGTCCAATCCGCTCCGCGTGCAGCAGTTCGATGGCTTCCCGCACCGAAGCCGGACCCATGGTCTCGCCGGCGTGCATGGTGGTGTGCAGCCCGGCGGCGCGGGCCCGAGCGAAGCCGGGGACGAAGGCGTCGGTGGGCACCAGGGTCTCGTCGCCGCCGATGCCGACTCCCAATAAAAACGACGACTGTAGTTTTATGGCCCAATCCACCACCCGCTCGAAGGGCTCGGCGCCAAACTGGCGCACGGCGTCGCCCAGCCAGCGCATCCTCACCCCCGTCGCCGCCTCGGCGGTGCGCGTGGCCGCTTCGATCGCCTCCCAGTATGGCGCGATCTCTACCTTGCGCCAGAGCAGGATGCCGAGCGAGACGAACACCTCCGCGTACGCCACTCCCTGGCGCTGCAGCTGCCGCGCCAGCTCGCTGACGGCAAACGCATAATCGGCCGGCGTCTGGAGCAGTTGGCTGGCCGTCTTAATGGCCTGGATGAAGCCGCCGAAACCCTCAAACGCATAGAGATTCTTACATTTGTCGAAAATATCCAGGCCCAACGGAAACCCCTGTTGCTGCGCGAGCCGCCACAGCGCCTCCGGAGCGAGGCTCCCCTCCAGGTGCAGGTGCAGCTCGGCCTTCGGCAGGGCGCGCAGTTGTTCCATCATTTTCATTGGCTGAGCTGATGCACGGCGGCGAGGAGCGCGTCGATCTCGTCGGCGGTGTTGTAGCCGTGCGGGGAGCAACGCACCCAGCCGTTGCGGCTGGAGCAGAGGATGTCGCGGGCCTCGAGGTGGGCCACGACGGCGTCGGCGGCACTGCGGGGATGGCGGAAGCTGGTAATGCCGCTGCGCCGCTGGGGCGCTTCCGACGGACGCAGGAGCTCGCAACCCTGCTCCCGTAACCCGGCGGCGAGCCGGTCGCCGAGCGTGAGCAGGTGACCGGTGATCTGGTCGATGCCCGCCCCGGCGAGCACGCCCATTGCCGCGCCCAGTCCAATGACGCCGCAGGTGTTCAGTGAGCCGCACTCGAAGCGCGCCGCGCCCGCGCGCCAGGGCGGCGGCTGGCCAGACTCGGCGACACGCCGGGCGGCGGCGAAATCCTCCCATTGATCCACCGAAAACCACCCCACTTCAGCCGGCGTCAGTTGATCGAGGAGGGCGGCATCGACAAACAGGAAGCCAGCGCCCTCGGGGCCGGTAAGCCACTTGTGGCCATCGGCGGCGCAGGCGTGGATGCCGGCGCGCTTGACGTCCAAGGGCACCGCGCCCAGGCCTTGAATGCCATCCACCACCAGCCACGTCCCGGTCTCGCGGCAGATGGCGCCAAGGGCATCCACATCGGCCCGCAGCCCGCTCAGGTACTGCACCAAGCTCACCGCCAGCAGCCGCGCCCGGCGGCCATCGGCCCCCGTGCTGGCGCACGCCTTCCGCACCTGCTCCAGATTGAGCAGGGCGCTCTCCGGCAAGAGTTCGACCACCACCCCGCGGCGGCGCAGCGCCAGCCAGGGATAAATGTTGGCCGGGAACTCGCACTCAAACCCCACCACGCGGTCCCCGGGCCGCCAGTCGATGCCTTGGGCGATGGCGGCCAAGCCCTCGGAGGTGTTCTTCGTGAGTGCGATCTCATCGGCGGTGGCGCCCACCAGCGCGGCGGCTTGGGCGCGCACCGTCTCGATGGCCGCCAGCCATCCCCGCCAGCCGCGGGCGCCGTGTTCGGTGACCTCGGCCAGGTGCCGTTCCATGGCCGCGCGCGCCGGCGTAGCCAACGGCGCGACGGCGGCGTGATTCAGGTACACGTGGTGCTGCGTGACCGGAAACAGCCCCCGATCAAGCGGGGTGGCGAGCGGGGTAGCGGCGGGCGTCATGTTTTTGTCCCCTGGAATGAGCGTAACGCGGGAGCGGCCCGCGGCGTCCAAATAGCGTAGGACGGTATACTCGAATCAGGGCAGTTCTTCATGCGGTGGCATTCCACATTCGTAGCCGGCCTGGCGCTCGCTCTCGCGCTGCCGCTCGCCGCCCAAAGCGCCAACGAGAAGAACCTCAACGACATCGGCCACCGCGGCGTGGGCGATGGCATGAACTTCTACTCGCTGGAGAAGGAGATCGCGCTGGGCAAGGGCTTGGCCCAGCAATTCGACGCCACCGCCCGCATCGAGAAAGATCCCGTCGTCAACGAGTACATCAACCGCCTTACCCAGAACTTGGTACGGCACTCCGACGCCAAGGTGCCGTTCACGGTGCGCGTGGTGGAGTCGCCGGAGGTGAACGCCGAGGCGCTGCCGGGCGGCTACTTCTTTGTAAACACCGGACTTATCCTCGCCGCCGACAACGAATCCGAGCTGGCCGGGGTGATGGCGCATGAGATTGCCCACGTGGCCGCACGCCACGGCACCCGCAACGCCACCAAAGGGGAGTTGATCAACTACGCCACCTTCCCGCTCATCTTCGTCGGCGGCGGCATTGGCATGGCGGCGCGCAGCGTGGCCGAGATCGCCGTACCGCTGGGCTTTCTGAAGTTCGATCGCAGCGACGAGCAGGAGGCCGACTACCTCGGCTTGCAGTACATGTACGAGGCCGGCTACGATCCGCAGTCGTTCGTGCAGATGTTCGAGAAGATCCTCTCGCAGGAGAAGAAGCAGCCGGGCACCGTGGCCAAGGCGTTCTCGACCCATCCGCCCACCCCCAGCCGCATTAACTCCAGCGAAAAAGAGATCGCCAACCTGCTGCCCTCCCGGCCCGAGTACGTGGTCGACACCAGCGAGTTCGACCAGGTGAAGGCGCGCCTCGCCATGCTCGAGCACCAGGACGAAACCCAGCTCAAGCTCCACGGCCAGGGCAAACCCAGCCTGATCAACCCCAACGGCACCCCCGTCAACGCCCCGCCCGACACCAACCCGCAGGGCCGGCCGACGCTGGAACACCGTCCCGACGAAGGCAAGTGAGCGCACCCGCCGCCCCGCCCGCCGCCGCCCCAACCGTGCTCTGCCGCGGCCTGCTCTTCGATCTCGACGGCGTGCTGGTCAACTCCACCCCCGCGGTCGAGCGCGTGTGGCGCGCCTGGGCCGTCGAGCACGGCTTCGATCCCGGCGAGGTCGCCGGCCGCGCCCTCGGCCGCCCCAGCCTGGAAACCTTACGCCACTACCTGCCCCACGCCAATCACCAGCTTGAAAACGAGGCTTTCGTCCGCCGTGAAGCCGCCGACCTGGATGGCGTCGAGGCCATGCCCGGCGCAGCCGCACTTTTGCAGGCGCTGCCGCCGGAGGCTTGGGCGGTGGTCACCTCCTGCACCCGCCCCTTGGCCGAAGCACGCTGGGGAGCCGCCGGCCTGCCCCGGCCACGGCACTGGGTCACGTCGGACACGATCGCGCACGGCAAGCCTGCCCCCGACGGCTACCTGCGCGGCGCCGAGGTGCTGGGCCTCACGCCCGCCGATTGCGTGGTGCTCGAGGACGCCCCCGTCGGCATCGCTGCCGGCAAAGCCGCCGGCGCCCGCGTCCTCGCCGTCACCACCACCACCCCCGCCGCCGCGCTATGGGCAGCCGGCGCCGACTGGCTCGCCCCCGGCTGCGCCGCCCTCCGCCTCGAGCACACCACCCCCACGCTCACCTTCACCCTGGAAAGCGCGCTGCCCCCGCCGCCCACTAACAACTAGGAGCTAGCAACTAGCTCTTCATCGCCTCGTCGATCGCCTTCCGCACCTCGCCGTCGGGATCGTTCACCGCCCGGACATCGTTGTCGAAAATCATGGTGGGGACGGTGGCGGCGTCGTACTTGGGCCAGTTGGGCAACCCGGCGTGGTTGGGATCGCCGGTGCGGGCGAAGCTGATCCAGGCATCGGCCATCACCCCGCCCAGCTTCAGGGCGTCGGGGCCGCCGCCGGTCATGTAGGCGCACCGTTCCGTGTTGTAGAACACGAATGGCAGCTCGGAGGTGTGGAACGCCCGCGGCCGGCCATCCAGGATGG
>JANWJU010000125.1 GCA_025451775.1 Terriglobales bacterium | reverse complement strand
TTGGCGCCGCCGGCGGCGCCGGCAGCACGTTGGGCGCCGCCGGCGGCGCCGGCAGCTATGACGCGCTCGCCACCGACGGCCGCTGGGCCGATCACGTCCTCGCCTACACGCGCGGCGGCGAGGTCGCCACGGTGGCGCCGCGCCAGGTGTTGACCATTCAGGATTGGGTCCGCACCAGCGTCGATCTGCCGCCGGGGCGGTGGCGCGACCGCCTCACCGGCGCGGTGGTCAGCGGGTCCGTGCCCGTGCAGGATCTGTGGGCCCGGTTTCCGGTGGCGTTGCTGGCGCGCGAGGTGGGAGCGTGAGCGCGCCCCAGGTGTGGGCGCCGCGCGCGCAGCGGGTCGAGATCGTCACCCAGGGCGCGCGCCACGCCATGGAGCCCGCCGGCCCCGCGGGATGGTGGCGTGCATCGCTGGAGTTGCACCACGGTGATGACTATGCCTTCGCCCTCGACGGCGGCCACCCGCTCCCCGATCCCCGCTCCCGCTGGCAGCCGCACGGCGTCCACGCGGCTTCATTGTGGTTTGACGCGAAGATCTTTGCCTGGACCGACGCCGCCTGGCGCCCCCCGGCTTGGTCCAACGCCATCATCTATGAACTCCACGTGGGGACGTTTTCCCCCGAAGGCACTTTCGCGGGCGCCAGCGCCCGCCTCGATCACCTGGTCCAGCTCGGCGTGACCCATGTCGAGCTCATGCCGGTGGCCGAGTTCCCGGGCAATCGCGGCTGGGGCTACGACGGCGTCGATCTCTACGCTCCCCACCACGCCTACGGCGGCCCCGAGGGGTTGCAGCGCTTGGTCAACGCCTGCCATGAGCATGGCCTGGCGGTGATCTTCGATGTGGTCTACAACCACCTCGGCCCGGTGGGCAACTACCTGGCCCAGTTCGGCCCCTACTTCACCGATCACTACCACACCCCCTGGGGCGCGGCGGTCAACTTCGACGGCCCGGGCAGCGATGAGGTCCGTGCCTTCTTCATCGACAATGCGCTGAGCTGGTTGCGCGACTTCCACGGCGATGGCCTCCGCCTCGACGCCGTGCACGCCATCCTCGATCGGTCGGCCACGCCGTTCCTCGAACAACTGGGCCGCGCCGTGCGGGCGGAAGCCGCGCGCCTGGGCCGGGAACTGGTATTGATCGCCGAGAGCGACGCCAACGATCCCCGCCTAAGCGCCCCCGCCACCCTCGATGCCGGCGGTGGTGGCACGGGGCTCAATGCCCAGTGGGACGAGGACTTCCATCACGCCCTGCACGCCGCCCTCACCGGCGAGCACAACGGCTACTTGCAGGATTTCGGTTCCCTCGCCGCACTCGCCGCCGCCCTCGAGCGCGGCTTCTACCTCGACGGCCGCTACTCCACTTACCGGCAGCGCCGGCATGGGAGGCGATTCGAAGGCGGCGACGCATCACGCCTTGTTGTCTACGCCCAGAACCACGACCAGACCGGCAACCGCGCCCAGGGCGAACGCCTCAGCCATCTGCTCTCCCCCGGCCTGCAACGCGTGGCCGCCGCACTGGTGCTGCTCTCCCCTGGCGTGCCGCTGCTGTTCCAAGGCGAGGAGTGGGGCGCCGCCACGCCGTTCCTTTACTTCACCGACTACGACGACCCAGCCCTGGCTGAGGCCATCCACCAAGGCCGTCAGCGCGAATGCGCCCACTTCGGCTGGCCCGGCGCCAGCTCCCACCCCAATCACCCCGACCCCTTCACCCGCAGCCGCCTCGACTGGAATGAACCCGCCCAGCCCGAGCACGCCGCGATGCTCACCTGGTATCGCGCCTTGATCCACTTGCGCCGCGATATCTCGCTGGGAACGCACGACCTGCACGCCACGCACGCCGCCTTCGACGAATCCCGCCGCTGGCTGGTGGTCCACCGCGGCCCCCATTGGCGCATCGCCTGCAACTTGGCACGCGAGCCGCAACCGGTGCCGCTCGGCGCCGGCGCCTGGTCGCCGGTGCTGGCCTCGGCCCCGCCCTTGGCCAACGCCGGCCTCGCGCCCGAATCGGTGGCGGTGTTTCGAACCCAAACTTAACCCGCCTGCCCAAGCGTGCACCGCGGTAAATTATGCCGCCTTCTCTTCCGCCAGCAGGGCCGTGACTTGCTGGTCCGTGAGCTGCCGAAAATCGGCATAAAACTGCCCCACGCCGTAAAAATCTTCCGGCGTCTGCAAGCACACCATGGCATCGACGCCCAAGCGTTCCGCGCTGCAGGCGCCGGCCGGCGCTACCGGAACAGCCACCACCATCGAAGCCGGATGCCCCAGCCGGAGCACGCGGACGGCAGCCAGCATATCGGCGCCGGTGGCGATGCCGTCATCCACCACGATGAGTGCCGTGCCGGCGATGATCGGCGCCGGCCGCCCCTGCCGGTAGACAACCTCCCGCCGCACCACCTCCGCCCGTGCCCGCGCGACGACCGTCTCGACCGCCGCCGCGCCGAGACCCAGGGAACGCACCAGCGCCGCGTCGACATACGGCGCTCCGGTCGCCGCCACCGCCCCGAAGGCCAGCTCCTCGTGGCCGGGCACGCCCAACTTGCGCACAATACAAACGTCCAGCCGCCATCCCAATCCGGCGGCCACCTCGCGCGCCACCACCACGCCCCCGCGCGGAATTCCCATCACCAGCCCGTCGCGGCCGTACGCGCCGCTGGCCAATCGGGCGGCGAGCTGCCGGCCGGCATCACGGCGGTCGCGAAATACGCTGCTCCGCATCATGGCCCCTCCCCCTAGCATGCCGCGAATCCTGAACTGTTACCTGAGCCCCGCCAGGAGAGGGCGTAACGTTAGACAGGGAGATTTCCCGCAGGAGAGCCACTTTGAGCCAATCGCCCAGCCAATCGGAATTGTACCCACCCGCCACGAAAGAGCTCGCTGTGCAGCGCCGGCAGTTGGCGCCGAAACCAGCTGAGGCGTTCCGCGCGTTCAGCCAGGCTGTCTTCGCCGATGGCGCTCTGCCCGCCAAGACCAAACAGCTCATTGCCGTCGCGGTCGCTCACGTGACCCAGTGCCCCTACTGCATTCGCGGCCATTCCAAGCAGGCGCTGCGCAGCGGAGCGACACCGGAGGAGATCATGGAGGCGATCTGGGTGGCGGCGGAGATGCGGGCCGGCGCCGCCACTTCCCACTCCGCACTGGCGCTGGACGAGATCAACCAAGCCCAGCACGAGGCGGCTGCACACTAAGCTGAATCCCTGGCGATCGCGTTACCATCGAACATGCTCTCGAGCGTGAGCTGCGCCTGTTGACCGCCGCCAGCCCGGAAACCGCTCCGCGCCCCGCCACCCATCCCATGTTTGGGGTCGTGCTGCTGTCGTGGGCGCACTTCCTCAACGACGGCGCCGCCAACTTCCTTCCCGGCATTCTCCCGGCGCTGCTCGTCGCGCTCGGTATTCCCATCGGCTACGCTGGCGCGATCATCGCGATCCTGGTGCTCGGCCAGGGCTTGCAGCCGTTCACCGGCGCGCTAGCGGACCGCTGGGGATGGCGCGGCATCTCGGCCATGGGTCTGGTGGGATCGTCGTTGGGTGCGGCCTGGGTGGGCTGGGCCCACTCGCCAGCCTCGTTGATCGCCGCGCTGGCGCTGATTGGGGTCTCGAACTCGGTCTTTCATCCCCCCGCGCTCACCACCGTGCGCCGCCTCTCGGGCGGCTCGGGCGAGGGCGCCATGGCGGTCTTTCTGGTGGGCGGCGAGGCGGGGCGCGGGGCGTGGCCGCTGCTGGCGAGCGTGGTGGTGGTTTCGATGGGGCTGGGCGGCCTATGGGTCCTGACCCTGGCCGCCGCCGTGACCGTGCCCCTGCTCTGGTGGCAGACCCAGCCGCTGTCCCGGCATCCGAGCACGGTGAGCGCCTGGCAAGGCGTGCGGGACGCCGGACGTCCGCTGCTCATGGTCATCACCTATTCGTCGCTGCGCGCGGTGCTATTGTTCGGTCTCGCCGCCTTTATCCCGCTGTGGTGGGAGGCGCGCGGCGGCAGCCTGATCACCGGCGCGGCGCTAATCACCGCGTTCTTGCTGGTTGGCATCGCCGGCAACCTGGGCTCGGCTGTCCTGGCCCGCCACTTCGGCCGCCGCCGCCTCGTCATCGCTGGCACCCTGGCCGGCGTTGGGCTGGAGGCGGCCTTCATGCTGAGCTCCGGCGCCTGGCTCTGGATTACACTCTCCGGCGTCGGCATCGCACTCTTCGGCACGCTGCCGCTCACCGTGCTTATGGGCCAGGACCTGCTGCCCCGCCATCCCTCCCTCGGCGGTGGCCTGGCGCTGGGGTTTTGCAACGCCCTCGGCGCCCTCATCGTCGCCCCCCTGGGCGCACTCGCGGCCGTGTGGGGCCCGGTGGCCGTGCTCTGGGCCGTGGAGGCCTGCGGCGTGGCCGCGCTCGCTTTCGCCTTCTTCCTGCCCGTCGGCGCCCGCGGCTGACCCCCACCCCGGTCCGCTAGGCGGACACTTTTTTCGAGGAGGCGACGTACCTCCGCCGGACGCTGACGCATGCCCAACCGGCCAATGCAAAAAACAACCCGGAGACGAGCAACGAGAGAATCACGATACCGGCGATATCGTCTCCCGGATTACGATGATGCAACACAGCCAGTGCGATGACATCAGCGGCCACGCCAAAGATAAGCCCGGCGACAACTCCCTTGGTATTTTTCCCCGCCAGTTCGAAGGCGAGGGCGATGCCAAACAGGAGAGCGCCAAAGACAACAAAGCCGGGCCAACGCCAAGCCCATCCGCCATAGAGATCTTCCAAGAACGGCACCAGGAGAATGCCCGCCGTAATGAGCGCGGGGCGGAGGAAAGTGTTTTTCATCATCATGGTATCGGCCTTTTGGAAAATTCCACCTCACGCCACCCGCTCCGCCGCCTGCAGAAACAGCCCCGTCGAAGCCGCCCAGAGCATGGCGAAAAACGTGTTCACCGCGAATACGCCCAGTTCCGTTGGGACTTCCAGATCATGAGGGCGGTGGTCGGGACCAGCGCTTGCGCCAGCGCGGTGGCCATGAGGCCAGCGCCATGCGATGGCGAAGCCGCTCGGCGTCCAGGGCAACTGATGGGTGAACTGCATCGCCACCCCCGGCACAGCACTAATAGGATCCCGGTGGCCAGAGCGATGCGGATGGGTTTGGCTTTCATGGGGAGGTCCTCTGCCCGGCGATCGCAGCGAGCCGAACCGCCGATGGCGGCAGGTGAAGGCGTTTAGCACCCGGCGCAAGTGGCGGCGCCGAACTTCGGCCATGGAGTGCGGGTTAAAGCCGGTTCTGCGTAGGCTACTCTCGGCTTTCATGTTCAGCTCCGGCTCGGCAGCGCGTTCGTCGGCACGCTGCCGCTCACTATGCTCATGGGCCAGGATCTGCTGCCCGGCATCACTCCCTCGATGGCGCCCTGGGCCGACGCCAGGCGCGGTGATCGTCGCGCTGGGCGCGCCGGCGGCGGTGTGGGGCCCGGTGGCCGTGCTCTGGGCCGCCCCAGCCGGCCGTGGGCCCACGGCTGGGAGCCGTGACGCTGCCGCCGAAAGCGTCGGCAAACGCATGAGCACCGGACCGTGGAACAGCGTCGATTCCCCGATGATGAACCATGCCGGGGTGCCGTGGTTCAAAACCAGGGCCAGACCGCTCAGATCGCCACTGGTTGCGGGCGGGGCCGGAAACAATTGCAAACTATCAACGCTGGTGCCAGGCGGCAGGCGCACCGATAACGGCGGGGCGGCGGCACTCGCCTCATACAGGCGGCCGTTTGCCCAGAGTTGCGCCCCCCGCAATCCGCCTTCGCCTTCGGTCACACGGCGCGCGTTGTTGCTGATGTGAACCCTGACTGCCAGGCGATCGCCCTGCCAGGCGGCGCCGGTCACGGCGAAGCACATGTCGTCAAAGCATTGCGGCTCACCGGCGGCGAAGGTGCGTGGTTGGCTGAGGGCAGCGGTCACGAACGCCACTGCCAGATAAACTGCCCAAATCACCCCCACACGCCCCAGCCACCTTCCCGCCCGGCGACCGTGCCCGGCGAGAGCCAGCACGGCCGCGCCCAACAGCACCACCACGGTGAGCAGCACGCCCGCGATGAAGAGCAGATCGAATCCGGTCATGCTGACACCAACGGGCGCGGGCTCAGCCCGGCTTTGCCGCTCGTCCCGCTGGCTGCCGCGAGGCCGCCGAAGCGGCGCTCGCGGCGGGCGAAGGCGGTCAGCGCGCGCTGCAAATGCCGGGCGCCAAACTCCGGCCAGGGCGTGCGGGTGAAGACCAACTCCGCATACGCCGACTCCCACAGCAAAAAATCCGACAGCCGCCGCTCGCCGCCGGTGCGGATCAGGAGGTCAACCGGCCCCGCGCCGCACTCCAACTGACTGCTCATGAGCCGCTGCATCAACTCCGGCGTGGGCGCCAGGCCCGGCGTCCAGCGCGCCGCCGCCGCCGCCGCGGCCCCGGCCATGGCCGCGCGGGCCGAGTAGTCGATCGCCAGGCGCAAGTGCAAGCCCTCGCCCGCGCGCGTAGCCGCCTCGGCCGCGGCAATCGCGGCTTGCAACTCCGGCGGCAGGCGATGCCGGACGCCGATGGCCGTGAACCGCACCCCGGCGCGCGCGAGCTGGTCCTGTTCGCTCGCCAGGTACAGGCGCAGCAGAGCGAATAACGCCGCCACCTCGCCGGGGGCGCGCGACCAGTTGTCACTCGAGAAGGTGTACAGCGTCAGCGTCGCCACCTGGTAGCGCGCCGCCGCCCGCACCACCCGGCGCACCGCCGCCGCGCCGGCCTGATGCCCGCGCTCCCGCGGCCAGCCCCGCGCCGCCGCCCAGCGTCCGTTGCCGTCCATGATGATGGCGGCGTGCAAGCCCACCGGCAAAGTACTTGTCATGGCAAAGTATCGCCTCAAAAAAAAGGGGCTATACCGCCCCGTGCGGCAGCGGCGCCCGGCGTACCGCCTGCTTCTGCGAGCGCACCATGGCGGAGGCATCGGCCACCACCTGCTCGAGCTGGTTCAGATAGGCCGCGAACCGCGCCCGGCCGCTGGCCGTGATGCAGCAGGTCGTGCGCGGACGGTTGCGATGGAAATCCTTGGTGATGGCCACCACCCCCGCCGCCTGCAGCGCCGCCAAATGCCGGCTCAGGTTGCCGTCGGTGAGGCCGCAGAGGCGTTTCAGATCGGCAAACGCCAGGCCTCGGCCCTGCGCCGCCAGCGAGGCGAGAATGCCCAGCCGCGCACGCTCATGCAGCAAGCGGTCCAGCCCGGCGTATTCAAAACGCCCGGCCGGAACGGATTCATTCAGAACGGAATCATTCCCCATCGGTAGCTTCCTCCACGGCAGCACTATGAGGGGCGCGCGAGGCCCGCCACAAAATCACCGCCGCCAGCGTCTGCCCCACCACAAAGGGCGCACCCATCATCCACGGAGGGGGGCCGGCGGCCGAGGCTGCCAGACACGCCAACCCCGTTGCCAAATACCATCCACCCACCGCCGCAATACCGCGCGGCAGAATGCGGCTGGTGGCAAAGACGCCCAGGCTGAACACGATCTGCCACAACCCCGGCAACAGCCCCGCCGCCTGCGGCGCGAACCGCACCAGCACCACCGTCAGCAGCAGTCCGGCAATCGCCGCCGGCAGAAATTGCTCCAGCGCCGCCCGGATCATCTCATCCGCCAGCCCGCCGTGCAGACGCCGCGCCCGCGCCACCGCCTCGGCCGCGATCAGCGCCGCCGCCACCGCCCCCAACCCGGCCCACAGCAGCGCGTACGCCCCCGGCGCTTGCAGCGGATGCGGCACCCACAGCGGCTGCACCAGCGCCCCTCCCGCCGCCAGCGCCGCCGTCGCCCCCAGCGCCGCCGGCCCATAGCCGCGGAACTCCGCCGTGCGCGCCATCTGCCCGCGAATCGCCGCAATCTCGCTCAGTGCCTGGTCGAGCTGGTCCATTCCGGTTGCACCACCCTGTACTTTGTACTGCAAAGCTGGCTGGTCTGTCAAGTGGAAGCTATGATCACCGCGGAGGGCACATGAAACTCAGTCGAAAGTTTTTCTGGGGCGGAATGGCGGTCGCGTGCGCCAGCTTGGCGCTGGCCGCGCAGGCGGCGGCGTGGACGCCGCTGTTCAACGGCCACAACCTCAACGGCTGGAAGATTGCCGGCACGGATTCCTGGACCGTCAACAACGGCGCGATCCTGGCCGAAAGCACCAGCGGCAAGTACGGCTATCTGATGACCACCCGCGACTATAGGAACTTCGACCTCAAGCTCGAGTTCGACGCCGAGACGCTCGGTAACAGCGGGGTATTCTTCCACTCCCGCATCACCGGCGAGAACCCCAAGACCGGACCCGACATCGTCGGCATGCAGGCCGAGATCGACCCCAGCCGCCACACCGGCGGACTCTATGAAACCGGAGGCCACGGCTGGGTGGCGCTGCCCACCGCCGCCGGCGAAAAGGCGATCCAACCGCTGGGCCAATGGAACTCGCTCGAGGTGCTGGTGGACGGCGACCACATCGTGACCCATCTCAATGGCGTCGAGATCGTCGACTATCACTACGATCCGGCCAAATACACCGACGGCGAGATCGGCCTGCAGATCCACACCGGCGAGCACGACGCCCGCATCCGCTTCCGCAACCTTGAGATTCAGGAATTGCCCTAATACAGGTTCGTGTCCAACCCGGCGATGAAATCAATGCCGGGGACCTTCAGCCGGTGCAGGCGCCGGTCGTTGGTGAGGAACAGGTTGACCCCGGCGGTGGCCGCAATGGCCAGATGCAGGGCATCCGGCCGGTCCTCTTGCAGACGAACATGCAATGAAACCGCTGTCTGGTCAAGCTGAGCGCCGCCGGCCAGTGCAACCATCCAGCGAAAAGTGGCGAGCCACCAGCCGCCCGCTATCCAGACCCGAGCACGCCCGCCTGCCAGCCGGCGGCGGGAATATCGGTGCGGGTGGGGTAAAACGGCGGGCAGGCGCGGGAGTCCTTGTCGCGGGGCGCGATGCCAGTAGTGTTGAGGAAGTGCTCCAACAGTTGCGCCTCAAGCTGGGCCTGCACCGCCGCCACGCCGCGCTCGCCGTAAAGGTTATGGCGTTCGCCGGGATCGCGCACGCTGTCATACAACTCGCTCTGATCCTGCGGACGCACAATCAGTTTGTGGGTGCGGGTGCGGACCATGGCGCTGCGCGACACCGTCACCGGGCGTTCGTTCTGCAGCCGGATCTTACCCTCATAGATGCCGCCGCCCGCGCCCAGGGGTTCGTAGCACTGCGGCTCGTAGACGTTGTAGCCCCCCTCGGCGAACGCCGCCCGTTGCGCGTCGCCCGCACCGCCGCCGAGCTGCGGCATCAAGCTGCGGGCAAAGTGCGTGTGCTCGGCACGCGTGCCGGCGAGATCGAGCGCGGTGGCCATCACGTCGTAGAGCTCGACCATGTCCTCGGCCACCACACCCGGCTTCCCGCCGGGAACGCGGGCGAGGAGCGGGACATGGGTCAGGCAATCCTCCAACCCGCTGGGCCACTTCTCCACCAACCCGTAATCGCCGGCGTAGTCGCCGTGGTCGGCGAGCACGAAGATGGCCGTGTCCTTATCGCGTCCCGTGCGCTCCAGCGCCGCCATCAACTCGCCCGCCAGCCAATCGGTGTAGCTCACCTTGGCGTAGTAGACGGCGCGAATCTGGCGGAACACGGCGTCGCTCAGCCCGCCCAAGTGGTAGTAATCGCGCATGCCCTGATGGAATGACGGCTTCTTCGCGCCCCCGGGAGGCACCAGCGGCGGCAAGCTCGCGGGCGCGTAAAGGTGATAAAAGTCCGCGGGCGCGGTGTAGGGCGGATGCGCCCCGCTCAGCGGTAAAAACAAGCAGAAGGGGCGTTCCGTCTCCGCCCGCTCCAGGATCTTGATGCCTGCGGTCAGGCAGGCGTAGTCGGCGGTGGCGCGCCGGTCGCCGCCCGCCGACATTAAAAACGACAGCGCTCCCGGGGTCAGCGACTGCACCGGCACAACGCCGGCCGCGCGGCCAGCGGGGCGGGGCACGCCCGGCGTCGCCCACTCGGTCACGCTGGCGTCGAACGACTGCGCCGCCAGCGCGTCGTTTTTGCCGTACCAGAACACGTCATAGCCCGCGCGCCGCAGCTCGCGAAACAGGTTCGGCTCCTCGGGGCGCAAAAAATAATATAGGCTGCGGTGTCCTCGCACGCTGGTGGGCCAGCCGGTGAGCAAGCTGCAGCGCGAGGCCCCGCACACCGGGTACTGCACGTGGCAGTTGGCAAAGCGCGCGCCCTGCGCCGCCAGCCGGTCGAGGTTGGGGGTCTTGGCAACGGGGTTGCCGTAACAACCGAAGCTGTCGGCCCGCACCTCGTCGGGCATGAACAAAATGATGTTGGGTCGGCGCGCCGGCGTGGTCGGCAACGCCGCTTGGGGCTCAGGCATCGCTGCCGGCGCTGCGCTACCCAGCGCCCCCGCCAGCGCCGCGGCGCCTGACGCCCCGATGAAGTTCCGCCGGTTCATGCACTCCTCCCGCAGCAGCGTTTGAATTTTTCCCCCGACCCGCACGGACAGGGATCGTTGCGCCCCGCCGGCGCGGCCGCCCGCGCCTTCTCCTCGTCCTGCAAGCGTGTCCACGCCATCACGTTCGCGGGCGCGCGTTGGCTGCGCAACTCCGCCGCCATGAAGCGCATGTACGGGTCAATGTGGTTGAAGAACATCTTGTAGCCGGCACACAAGTAATTGAGACCGGCCTCGCCATCGGGGGTCTTGAGGAAGCGGTGCTTGGGGCACTCGCCGTTGCAGGCGAAGCGCACCTCGCACCGGCGGCAATACTCCGGCAGCGTGTCCTGCTTGTCGCTGCCGAACTTGACCTGCTGCGCCGAACCCGCCATCACCCCCAATGGCGTCTCCATGATGTTGCCCAGCTTGTGCCCGGGGTAGACGAAGTGATCGCACGAGTACAGATCGCCGTTGTGCTCGATCGCCATGGCGCTGCCGCAGGTCGGGCGGAAGATGCACAGACTCGCCGCCATGCCGCACCACATCTCCAGCGACACGTCGAACAACTGCACAAACGTGCGCCCCACATCGCGCCGCACCCACTCGTCGAAGATGGTGCTCAAGAACCGCCCGAACTGCCGCGGCCCCACCGACCAGGCGGAGACCTCGGCGGCTTCGGGGAAGTCCGGGGCGACCAGCGTCAAACCTTCCGGCGTCGCCTGGCGCGAGACGCGTTCGACGATGGGGATGAACTGCATATGCCCGCTGCCATGCTCGCGCAAAAAGCGGTAGACCTCGAGCGGGTGATCGGCGTTCTTGCGGTGCACCGTGGTCAGCGTGTTGAACTCGACCCCGTTGCGCTTCAGCGCCTCCAGCCCGCGCATCACCTTGGCAAACGTCGGTTGCCCGCCCTTGTCGACGCGGTAGGCGTCGTGCTGCTCGCGCGGCCCGTCGATCGAGATGCCGATCAGGAAGCCGTTCTCAGCGAAAAACTGGCACCAGCTATCGTCGAGCAACACGCCGTTGGTCTGCAGCGCGTTCTCGATGCGCTTGCCGTGGGCGTACTGCTTCTGCAGCTCGACCACGCGCCGGAAGTAATCGACGCCCAACAGCGTCGGCTCCCCCCCCTGCCAGGCAAAATGGATCAAGTCGGTCTGCTGTTCTTCAATGTACTGCCGGATATAGGTCTCCAGCACCTCCGACGCCATGGCCCACCTCGCCGTGTCCGGATAAAGAACTTCCTTCTCTAGGTAGAAGCAGTACTTGCAATCGAGATTGCAAATCGGCCCAATGGGCTTGGCCAGAATGTGGAAAGCGGGAGAAGCCATCGGGAATGCTGCAATTATGGGCCCGCGGTAACGTCTGTCAAGTCAGGGGTAGGGATGAGGACGAAATCGCAGGCTGCAACCCCGGGCTCGCAATCGAGCTCACCGCGGCGCACCAACGTCG
>JANWJU010000124.1 GCA_025451775.1 Terriglobales bacterium | reverse complement strand
GCGAAGGAACCCCGCCAGGATCGAACCCAATGGAGCGGGTATTCCAGCTCCGGGGCACGCAACTACAGCGGGACGCACTGGCTCGCCGGTTTTCACATGAACGGCGACGCGATCAATCACGGATAGCCTATGAACTCTCAACAGCTGATAGCCAGCAGCGCGGCACTGCTGTGCCTGCTGGGCGGAACGGGGGCGCGCGCGGGCACGCTGACAGGCAAGTTCGTCACCCCGCTGAGCGGTCCGGTGGCCAATGGAATGCTGCTGCTGACACTGAGCCAGGCGGCGGTGGTTCCGGGGACCTTCGCGATTGTGCCGCAGACGGTGAGCTGCGCGACCTCAACCGACGGCAGCGTCGTTGGGGTGCCCAATCCGCTGACGGCGCCAATCGCGGGCGCGTTTACCGGAGTGGGCACGCTGTCGGCGGGCACCTATTTCGTGAAGATCGTCTATACCGGCATCAGTTCCACGGGGACGTTGGCCTCACCCGAGTTGGTGCTATCGCTGGCGTCCGCCGGGGAACTGCGGATTAACGCGCCGGCGGTGCAGCCCGCAGCGGCGACCGGCTACCAGGTGTACATCGGAGCCTCATCGGGGGCGGAAACGCTGCAAGGCAGCGTGTCCGGCTTTGGAAGTGCGTATACCCAATCGGCGCCGCTGGCGGCAGGCACGGCCCTGCCAGGGCAAAACAATACCGTCTGCGCGTTGGCGTTTAACGACACTACCATTCCCAGCTACACCTACTACACCGCCACGCTGGAGGATCGCGCCGGCAATACGCTGCCGGGGTATCCGCAGAACTGGTACCTGGCAGGTTCGTCCACTGATGTTTCGACCCTGGAGCCGCTGGCGGCAAACCCGGCGGCCCGGTTTCCCATGCCGATCCTGAGCAACCCGGCGACGAACGTGGCGCAATCGTTGAACTCGCCGCTGAACCTGAACCTGAACCCGCTGTTCAACACGAGCAACGTGGGACCCGGTTATTTCTCCAGCTTCTACAGCGGCACGTTGCCAGCGCCGCCGACGGCCATTGGCGGTTGGACGCCGAACGCAGCCGTGGAGCTTTGGCGGATCGATCTCTATGCCCAGACGGCGGGCAGTGGCGGGACGTCGGGGTTGAACGTCACGGTGACGGATGGGACATCCACCTGCACGTTTCAGGGGCTGCTGGCGGCCGCGACCACGGTGACTTCAGCGCAGCCTCAGGGGTTTGGGGCGGGGTGCACGTTCGGCGCGGGCGTGCCGCTGACGGTCAACGTGAGCGCGGATGACCATGGCACGCGGCCAGGGAACGTTTCCTGGCAACTGGAGATGACATCGCATTGAGGGGAGCAGAGATGAAGATATTCAACAGCTTGGGACATTTCTTCGCCTGGTTGCTGCACAGCGGGCTACCCAAGGCGGAAACCGTGGCGCAGGACGTGGAGAAGGTGGCGGCATCGCCGCTGGCTTCGGCGATCGCGTCCTTACTGGGCAGCAAGGGAGCGGCGGTGCAATCGGGCATCGAGGCCATCGCCGGGGATGTGCTGAACGCGTTCGGGGACGCCGGCGCGGCCATCGGGGCGGACGGGTTGAACGTGAAGTTTGACGCGGCCACGGTGACGGCGATCAAGGCGATCTACGGCGACCTGGGGTCGCTCTTCGGCAAAGGCCAGGCGTCATGAACTGGCAGGAGAAACTCGCCACACTGCGGGAAGAACTGGAACAGGCGGCGCGAGAGTTGGGTGAACTCAGGGCGCTGGTGCTCGATGCCGCCGGGGAGTTGGGCGAGGGCGGCATCGTGCTGGACACGGGGCGGCGGGAATTGCGCGGTGACGGCTGGCAGGTGCCGCTGACGCCGCACGAGTTGGCGTTGATGCGGCTGTTATTGGCGGAACCGGAGCGGGTATTCAGCCGGGATGAGTTGGCCTCACGGATTTATGGCGAGCACCAGGCCAGCCAAGGGCGGAACATCGACGCACACATGAACCGGCTGCGGCGCAAGCTGCCGGACTAGGTGGCGGACAACATCGAAGGCGTCTACGGCGGCGGCTATCGATTCATTGAACGCGGGCCCAGCGCTGGGCGCGGCAGCCAATCGTGCAGTAGCGGGGCTCGTGCAGGCGCTCCCGATGGTCGCTTCGACGCAGCAACGACAGGAGCGTAGGCATGGCAGTGACACGGTTAATAGCGGTCAACGGGAACAGCGGGGCGTACACGGCGGTCAGCGCCACCATACCAGCGCGGACGGTGGAAATCGTCGAGGACGGATCGGTGGCGGCCCAAGGTTTGGAAGTGCGGTATCCAGCCGATGGATTCGCCACGACGAACACCGTGCCGTATGGGCAGGAGCCCATCAACATCACCGGGGCTGGCAAGGACGGCTTGGCGGGGTTGCCGGCACAGAACAGCACGGAACCTGACGGGTTCAACTACCGGCCGGCGGACGTGTACTGCCAGGTGCGGTCGGCGACGGCGACAGCAACCACCGTACGCGTGGTGGAGACGGAAACGACATGAGGAAGTGGACAGCAATTGTGGTTTTGCTGTGCTCCCCACTAGCGGCGCAAATTGTCCGCGGCGGAGGCGGCGGCAATGCGGTCGCATTGCAGGGCGTGCCGGTGGACAATGCCGCGCCCAGCAATGGGACGTGCCTGGTCTATAGCTCGAGCACCGGGAAGTGGTCAGCCTCAAGCTGTGCGGGGACGGCCTCGACGGCGTGGTCAGCGCTGAGCAGTGGCACGAACACCTCGGCCACGATGGTGGTGGGATCGGGAGCCAGCTTGGCGCCGAGCGGCAGCGGCACTATTGCAGCGACCAGCGTACCGGCTTCGGGTCTGGGCGCAGGCACGATCAGCAATAGCACGAGCGGGAGCGCGGCGACGGCGGCGGCGTGCGCGACCACGGACGGCTGCTGGCCCAAGAACGGTGCCTATGGCACGCCGACCTCGCTGGTACTGACGAACGCCAGCGGGCTTCCCGTCGGCGGCATCTCGGCAACGGGAACGCCATCCGGCACGACCTACTTGCGCGGGGACGGATCGTGGTCCACGCCGAGCGGCGGTTCGACGACGTTGCCGGTGGTCATGCCTGAGACCTACGGGGCCAAGGGCACGGGCGCGTACTACTTCGACGGCGCAATCACCCCGCAGACGAACGGGGCGAGCGGGACCAGCACCACGCCGGCGACACCGGCTATCGCCACGGCCATCGATGGCTCCGTGGTCGATTATGCGTGGCAGACAAACGCGGCGTGGTCCGTGGCGCCGAGCGCTGGGGCGCCGAGGATCGCCGTGGCCTTTGCCGGGGCCGGCACGTATGGCCTGACGGTAAACGATCAAACCATTGCCACCGCCGGGCCGGTTGGCAGTGTGAGCGGTACAACCTCGTCGCCGCAGGCGTGGAACGCCGCCGGGCTGATCCTGACACCCTCCGGAACGATAACGCCGGTGGGCACGCCGATGAGCACTCGCGTGAGTAGTGGCGATGTCGTCGTAGGCGTCCCCAGCGGGGCGGTCGCGGGCGATATTCTGATCGGTTAGTTGCCCATTATGGGGTCGGCGTGGCCTGGCCCGCTGGCTGGACGGTGCTCACCGATCAGGTCGATGGCGGTGGCGACCATCTCAGCCTCGGCTACATCGTTCTTGGCGCCTCGCCACCCACCAGTTACACCTGGACCAACACGGGCAGCGGCGTTTCGGCTGGGATCATCGCCTACCGGAACGTGGCGAGCGTCTACGCGCTCTCGACACTCAGCAGCGCGACGGCTGGCTTTACGCCGGGCACGGTCGGCGACCCAATCTGCACGGCGGGCACCGGAGCGGCTGGCGTTGAGCAGTGCGGCATCATCGACGGGGTCATTTCCTCAACAGCGGCAATGGTCAGCTACATTGCCCAGACGGAACCGGCCAACATTTGGTTCGGCTTTGGCGCGGATGACAGCGCCGCGTTCCGCACAATGCTCTCCAACGCACCGTGTTCGACCGTCGGGTGCCGAGTTGACCTCGGCCCCTATGGCTACGTGCTCACGCAGTCTTACACCCTGCCACCGAATCGTGGCATCCAGTTTCAGGGCGCGGGCGCCGGAGTACCGGACACCACCAACAGCTTCGTCAATGGCAACACACCGCCGAACGCCAACACCGGCTCGCGGCTCATGTTCATGACCACCAGCTTGACGCAAGCGGCGATCACGATTGGCGGCATGGCGGGCGTGACCAGCGTGGCCGCGTGGGATCGGCTCTCCGACCTATCGCTCCTCGCTGGGGCCGGGAAAAATCATGACGGCGGCGGCAATGATGGCGTGGATATCCTCAACTGGCAGGATGCCACGCTCAACCGCGTGACCATCGCCAACTTCGCCGGACGCGGAGTCTACGTCGATGGGATCACTGCCGGGAGCAATAAGGACTACATCGGAGTCGTCGGGCTCGATCAGGTCTACACGATTTGGAACGGCGGTGCTGGCCGCCAGATCGGCTCAGCCACCGCCATCAACAACCTGGAGACGATCAGCGACAACTACGGCATCAGCGAAGGCAATGGCGGCCCAGCGGTCAAGCTGGAAGGCATGCCCGTTTCGCGCGCCCATATTTCGCCCTACGCCAGCACCGATACCAACCAGTTTCAGGCGTTCACCGATCTCGCCAACTTTATGGATGCGCTTGAAAAAGCGATTGGGACGCGGGTGGGCGGCACCTCGGCGAGCACGCCGGCGCCTGCGGCGGTGCGGTGGACGATCACCGCCGCCGAAAGCCACTATTTGATTCAGATCGCGGATCCATCCGGGTCGGGCGTTCAACCGCCGATCCAGCACCAAATCGCCAGCTCGACGGCGGCGGATTTTGGCGCGGCGGACGCGGTGAATACCTACACGCTGGGCGTGGGCGAGACCACGCGGGATATCGTCGATCCCGGGGTAGTCTTGGGCCATCAACCTCTACCGGCCGTGGGGGCTGTCCATTATCGCCGGCCTGACGGGACCGGCGCCGAACTACAGCCACGTGCTGTCGCTGGGCGACGGCGCGGGCGACACGGGCGCGACGGCGGCGTCGGGAGCGTTTGGCGGCGCGCGCGCGGGCACCGTCACCCGCATCGACAACAATG
>JANWJU010000123.1 GCA_025451775.1 Terriglobales bacterium | reverse complement strand
TACATCCTCAGCTACTACACCTCGAACGGGGCGCTGGACGGCAAGTACCGCAAGGTGAAGATCAGCGTGCTGGGGCGCGCAGACGTGCGCGTGGCCTACCGCACCGGCTACTACGGCGGCAAAGTGTTCGCCAAATTCACCGAGGCGGACCGGGAGCGGCAGCTTGAGGACGCGCTGCAACTGGGCGACCCGATCACGGATCTGACGTTGAGCCTGGAGGCCAACTACTTCCAGCTCAACTCGGCCGAATACTTCGTGCCCATCGCGGTCAAGGTTCCGGGCAGCGAGCTGGTATTGGCGAAGTCGGGCGGGGCGCACACATCGCGCCTGGATTTCATCGGCGAGGTGAAGGACGCCTACGGGACGACGATCTCGAACTTCCGCGACCACGTCGAGATGAAGCTGGACGGGGAGACGGCGGCGCAACTGGCGAGCGCGCCCGTCGAGTACACGGCCGGGTTTACGCTGCTGCCGGACAAGTACACGATCAAGGTGCTGGCGCGCGACGACGAGACGGGGCGCATCGGGACCTACATCGCCAACATCACCGTGCCGAATCTGGCGCGGCAATCAGTGGGGCTGCCGCTGAGCTCGGTGGTGCTGGGGAGCCAGCGCGTGGCGCTGGCGGCGGCGGCGTTCAACGCCAGCAAACACCCCGGCCAGAGCGCCGCCGAAGCCGCGAACCCATTGGTGGACCAGGGCGTCGAGCTGTTGCCTAACGTGACCCACGTCTTTCATCGGGCACAGCCGCTGTACATCTACTTGCAGGCCTACGAGCACGGGGCGGCATCAACAAACGGCGGCGCCGCCGTGCAGCAGCCGCTGGTGGCGTACGTGGGCTTTTATCAGGGCGGCAAGAAGGTGTTCGAGACCGCGCCGGTGCGCATCACTGGCGGGATGGAAGGCCGGGCACAGGCGGTGCCGATCCGGCTGGAGACCGGGCTGGGGACGCTGGGTGCGGGCAAGTACACCTGCCAGATCACGGTGCTGGACGGGGCCAAGCAGCTCGCCGGCTTCTGGCGCGGCCAGATCGAAGTGGCGCCGTAACGGCGGTAGCCGGATGGCGGGCTGGCCGACGCGTTATTTTGGTTTGCTGGGCCTCGGCGCGGTGCTGCTCGCCGCCGGTTGTGCCCCAGTGCACTATAGTTTGCGTCCAGCGATCAACGACGTCGTCGTCGTGCCGCCTCATCTGCCTGCGGGAGCGCAGATCGCCGATGGCGTCTTCCGTGTCCCGTTTCCGGGCATCTCCCACGGGCCAGCCTGCAGTTTCGACAGCGGCGCATTCGCGGCGCATGTGGAGCGGGGCGCACTGGTAGTGACCGCGCGCTACAGCAAGCTCCAGCTCTCCAGTCACGCCGCCCCTATTGATACTCCCGGTGGAAATATTCAAAGCCTGGAGCAGCATGGATTCGCCGATGACCAGGCCCTCGCGGATCTTCGGAAACAGATCCTGCGTCTGGATGCCGCCGGCTGTTTTCGCGGCTCCCGGACTATCGATCCGGTGTGGCAGGTGTTGCAATCGCTGCCGCTCGATTCCCGGGATGCCAGCACGCTGGCGAGCAGCGACACCGCGGCCAGCAACTATTTTGAGTTACTTCCGGGCGAGGAGTTGGAGATTATCACTCCATTGCTGGATCGTTCTGGCAAGGTTGTTGGCCCAGCCACGCTCTGGTACACCGTGGGTGTAGCGCCGGATGGACGCCTCCGCATCGTGCCGCCCAGCGGCGCCAGCCTGCGCGCGCTCGACCGCAAGCACGAGGGCCTGCATCCGCAGATGCTGACGCTGCCCCGCGTCCCGGTCGCCCGCTATTGGCGCGTGGCTTTCCTGGGGGCCTCGGGGCGGTCCGGGGTCATCCGCACCAATGTGGTGCTCGCCGCCGGTGATCTCGGCGCACTGGCGGCGGCGACCGTCCTGGTGGTCGCCCATCCAGAGGAGTGCGAGGGGATGGCCGGTGCAGTGCGGTGTTTTGCGCCCAAGTTCGGTACTGTGATCCGGCTGCCATGGATCAAGGTCACCGTGCACGGCACGGTGCTGCACGTGCCGCATGATGCCACGGTGGCCCAAGCGCTCAAGGCCGCCGGCGCGCCGGCGCCAGCGCTGTCCAAACTTCGAGTCAAGCGGCAGTATGGCCACAAATCGATCACGGTGAAGGCGCCGCCATCGCTGCTCCTGCAACTTCACCTGCTCGGCGGCGAGAGTATCGATTGGTAGGGCGGGGTGGTCGTGCGGGTAGTAGGGCGGGCGCATGGTCCTATACTGTGCGGGTGTGGGGGCGCTCAAATCGAGGGAACTTCATAACTGGCGCCATGTCGTGCGTCGTGTTATCCGCCGCTCTTGCCGTGGCTGCCGTGGTTCCGCAGATTGTTGTTCCGCAAAGCTCCGCGCCGGCGGCGTTTGAGGTGGTTTCGATCAGGCGTTTCGTGCCCAACGGCCACCCGTATGAGGCCTGCGGCGACCATAGCGACCCGGGCATGCTGCGCATGGTCAACTGTTCGCTGTTGCGCATGGTCGAGCGTGCATACGGCCTCAAAGACTACCAGGTGGAATCGCGCGGGCCGGCCTGGATCGGTACCGATCTGCGGCCCGCAGTCCCGCGCCGGCGAACCATGCGCAAATGATGGCGATGCTGCAGACCGCTCTCGTCCAGCGCTTTGGCCTGCATCTGCGTACCGAACACCGCGACGTGCCGGCCTACCTGCTCAAGATTGCCCCACACGGCAGCAAGCTCCAGACCGCGGTCAAAACCAGCCATTGCGGCGAAGTCATGCTGCGAGCGGAAGAGTTCTCGGCGGATTGCGTCAGCGCCGACGATATCGCCGGCGTGCTGCAAGACATCGTGCACGGACGCCCCGTGCGCAACGACACCGGCCTGCCGTCCACCGGCCGCTACCGCATCGATTTGCAATTCGCGGCCAACGCTCGATGGAGCGGCCCCCAGCGCGTCAACGCCGCGCGTCCCGCAAGCGGCGATGCCGGCCCCTCGTTGTTTTCCGCCTTGCCTGACCAGCTTGGCCTGCGCCTCGAGGCGGGAAAGATGGCAACCAGCGTGCTGATCATCCTCTCCGCACACCGTCCCAGCGGCAACTGATCCGCCCGCTGCAGGTGCTGTAGCCGCGTTCAGGTAAAATGTAGCCATGGTGGAAGCGGGCGTGCGGGAGGTTAAGGACCGGCTGAGCGAATACTTGCGGAAGGTCAAGGCCGGCGAGGAGGTGGTGATCACCGAGCATGGCCGGCCGGTGGCCAAGCTGAGCCGCGTGGCGGCGGCGCCAGTGCGGCCGGCGTGGCTTGAACGGATGATTGCGCGCGGCGAAATCATCCCTGGAACAGGCGGCATGCCGCGGGGCAGCAACATCCGGATGCGAGGCGAGGGGCCGACGATTTCCGATATCATCATTCAGCACCGGCAGGAACGGCATGACAGTCTTGTTGGACTCATCGGCACTGGCAAAGCTCTATCTGGACGAACCGGAAAAGGCAGCGGTACGCGATCGAATCGCAAGGGCCGGAGCAGCGGCGGTGGCCAGCATCGCATATCCGGAAACCCGAGCGGCGCTCGCCGCCGCCCAGCGCCAGCGGCGGATTGACGCCCGCCAACTGGCCCAAGCCCGCTTGGCGCTGGACCAGGATTGGACGATTTTCGACGAAATTCCGGTGACGGCGCGGCTTTGCCGGGAGGCGGGGATGTTGGCGGAAGTATTCGCGCTGCGCGGATACGACAGCGTTCAACTCGCGAGCTACATTCATTTGGTTCGTGACGCCGAGGCGGACGAGATCACGCTCTGCAGTTTCGATGACGAGCTGAATCGTGCCGCCAGCCTTTGGCTGCGGCGATTCCGCCGAGGGCATTAAGCGGTGCGGCGACGCGGCCTTCAGGCTGCGCGATAGGGCTCCAACAAATCCTCGATGCGCTCTTTGGGAGTGGCGAAGGCCGACCAGGGCGAGGGCTGTTTGACGATGCGGAGGTGACCGTCGAGACGGGTGACCTCGAATTGGGTCGAGCCGTCGGCGGCGCGGTGGAACTCGATATCGGCCTCGGCGGAGCCGACGCGCAGGTGTTCGAGACGGATCTTGGGGAGCCACGCGGGGAGCTTGGGGTCGAGGAACAGGGTCCGGAACGGGGCGTAGGGGTAGATGCCCAGTAGCATCTGCAAAAAGATCACCGGCGCGCCCGCCGACCAGGCTTGGGGAGCGCAGGCCTTGGGGTAGACGGGCGGGAACGGTTGTCGCGCGCTCTGGCCGTGGCCGCACATGACCTCGGGAAGTCGGACGAACTGGAAACGTTCGGCGATCTCCATCTGCGCTTTGAGGAGTTGGCTGACGCGATCGGTGAAGCCGTAGCGGCGCAGGCCGACGCCGATGGCGGCGTTCTCGGCGGGCCACACCGAGCCGCGGTGATAGCTGTAAGGGTTGTAGGCGAGGTGCTGGCTGGAGAGGGTGCGGATGCCCCAGCCGGAGAACAGCTCGGGTGAGAACAGGCGCTCGACCACGGGCGCGACCCTTTCTTGGGCGACGATGCCGGTGGCGAGCGCGTCGCCGGGATCGGAGCCGATCGAGCGGACTTGTTTTCCGCGCGGATCGAGCGCCATGGCGAAGTAGCGCGCGTCGTCCATCCAGAAGACGTCATTGAAGCGTTTTTTGAGTTCGTGGGCCTGCCAGAGCACGCGCGCCGAGGCGGCGCGCTCGCCCGCGATCCACAGCAGTTCGGCCATGCGCAGTTTGGCCTCGTAGGCGAAGCCCTGGATGGGGCAGCCCGCGATGGGATCGGGGACGATGCGTCCGTTGGGATAGATGATGGCATCGCCGGAGTCCTTCCAGCCTTGATTCTTGACGCCTTGGGAGGAGCGGGTGCGGAAGGCGTAGAAGTGTTTGTGGCCGGGGTGGCCGTAGCGGTCCATCCATGCGAGGGCGTCGCGGGCGGCGCCGAGATAGGCCAGGGTGGCCGCTTTGTCGCCGGTCCAGTGATAGAACTCGGAGAGCACAATGATGTAAAAGGGCGAGGTGTTGAAGGAGCCGTAGTAGCGGCCCTGGGGCTTGTAGTCGAGCACGGCGAGGGGGCCGGTGTGGGCTTCGTGCAGCATTTTGCCGGGCTCCTCGTCGCGCCAGGCGTCGTCGCGGCGGCCCTGTGATTCGCGCAGCAGATGGAGGGAGCCGCGCATGAGGTCGGGCGCGAGCAGCGCCGACTGCCAGGCGGCGGTGAGGATGTCGCGGCCGAAGGTGGCAACGTAGTTAGGAACGCCCGCAGCCGGCACCCAAGCCGCTGCGCGTGGCAATGAATCAGGGGGCGGGGCGATCTCGCCGCGGTCGAGATCGAACATGCGCAAGGCGGCGAGGTCGTGGCGGGCGCGTTCGACGGCGCGTTCCAGCGTATTCAGCGGCTGCGGCGGCGGGGCGAGGCGGGCGGATGCCTCGAGGAAGCGGACGTGGCGCGCATCGATGGCCTCGAGGGCGTAGCAGCCGGGTTCAGGATGCAACTCGCGGTCTTCAACCCGGGCGGAGAGCTCGATGCAGAGGTGGGCGGTGGCGCCGGGGGCGAGCGTGAGCTGGAAGCGGCAGCCGCGGCGGGACCAGCGCGTCTGCGGCGGCAGGCCGGCGAACTTGAGGTCGACGCTGCGGTCCAACTGGCGGGTGAGGCCGCGATGGCGGTGGTGGGCGTGGTAATGCCATCCGAGATGGGTCTCGCGCTCAGCGATCTCGAGGTGGCGGGTGAGTTTTCCCTTTTGTTGCCGGTGTTGTCCGAGGACCTCATCCAGACCGCAGAAATCGGCGCCGATCTCGATCGTGACCTGGATCGTTTGCGGTTGGATGGTGTAATTGGTGAGGTCGGCGTCCTGATGGAAGCCGTCGGAGAGCACGGTGCCCAGGCGCAGTTCGATGGTTTCTTCAATGGCGCCCCGGGCATGAGCGGCACCGTGGAGTTTGCCGGAGTAGCCGGGCAGCAGAGTTTTGGGCCGGGCGATGGCGTAGACCAGCAACGAGTGCTGGCGCACGGCGCTGGCCTCGACGGTGTAGAGGCCGCCGTTGACGCGCCAGAGGTAGCGCGACAGCATGCGGGTCTCGTGGATGTAGAGACCGTCCATGGGATCGGTGAACATGCCGTTCCGGTCGCAGACCATGACGGTGCGGGAGGAGGAGGCGAGGAGCTGATGGGGCCGGGTTTCGAGGCGAATCAGATCGGTGCGCGGGGTTTCGGCGGTGGAGGCCACGGCGGGTTGGATGCATTTCGGGTGGCGGTGGTGCCGGTATACTGGGGCACATGGCACGGTCGGCACGAACTCCCTCGGCCAGGGCTCCATCGACTTGGGATAGCTACCGGCTGTTTTTTGCCCAATTCCGTCAGCACTTCGTGCTGACGGGGGCGATCGCCCCCAGTGGGCCGGCGCTGGCACAGGCGATCACGGCGCCGCTGGCGCAGGCGGGGCGGGGCGCGGCGCGGGCGCCGGTGCGGGTGCTGGAGGTGGGTGCGGGCACGGGGGTGTTCACGGCGGCGATCTTGCGGTGTTTGGCGCCGGGCGATGAACTGGACGTGTACGAGATCAATCCCAATTTTCAAGCCTGCCTCGAAGCCCGGCTGGCGGCTAACGCGCTGCCAGGCGTGGACTGCCGGTTGCACATCGCCGCCATTGGCGGCCTGCAGGCGGCGCAGCCGTTTGACTTCATCATCTCCGCCTTGCCGCTGAACAATTTTTCCGCGGTCGAGGTGGAGGCCATCTTGAAGCTGCTGATGGGACATTTGCGTCCGGGCGGGACGCTGTCGTACTTCGAGTACCCGTTTGTGCGCCAGCTGAAGCGGATGTTGGTGACCAACGCCGCCGAGCGGGCGCGGCTGCGAGCGGTGGGAGAGGTGGTGCACAGCTTTCTGGGCCGGCATCCATGCCGGCAGGCGGCCGTGCCGCTGAATCTGCCGCCGGCGGTCGCGCACCACATTCTCAAGCCGGAGGTGGCGTGAGCGGCGCCGGCACGCATGGCGCCCTGGTCCAGAAGCAGTTCAGCCCGCGGGCAGCGAGCTACGTGGCGAGCTTGGTGCACGCCCAGGGAGAGGATTTAGAGCGGTTGGCGGCGTGGGCGCGGCAGCATCATCCCGGGGACGTCCTCGATCTCGGATGCGGCGGCGGCCACGTCAGCTTTGCCGTGGCGCCCCACGCTGGACGCGTGGTGGCGTGCGATGCCTCGGCCGAGATGCTGCTGGCGGTGGCGCATGAGGCCCAAGCCCGCGAGATGGGCAACATCGAGGTGCGCGAGGCGTGGGCGGAGCGGCTGCCGTTTGAAGATGGCAGCTTTGATCTGGTGGCCAGCCGTTTCAGCGCCCATCATTGGCAAGCACTCGGCCCCGGCTTGTCCGAAGCGCGGCGCGTGTTACGTCCGGGAGGCACGGCGATCTTTATCGACACCGTGGCGCCGCCCGTGGCGTTGCTGGAGACGTTGCTCGATACGTGGCTGCAAACGATTGAGCTGATGCGCGATCCCTCGCACGTGCGCGACTGGTCGGCGGCGCAGTGGGTGGCGGCGTTACAGGCAGCCGGTTTTGCCCCGGGAACGCCCCAGTTTTTCCGGCGGCGGCTGGATTTTAACGCCTGGATCGAGCGCATGGCGACGCCGCCGAACATCATCGCTGCCGTCCGCGCCTTGCAGCAGCAGGCGCCGGAGGAGGTGCGGCGGCACTTCGCCATCGAGCGGGACGGCAGCTTTGAGATCGATGTTGCATGGCTAAGTTGTTGAAAACAATCAAGTCTAAAGACTCATTCAAGATTAGACTTGTTTAATCCAGGCCGTTGCGGTAGCCTGTGGACAACTTCGGGCAGTCGATCCCAAAAAGGCGCGGCCAGACCTCCCCGCGCCTTTTTCATTTTCAGTTCGGTGTTGGCGTCTCAACGTGGTCAACCACTAACACCGGCACCGGCTGCTTCGTGGGGCGCGCCAAGTTCAGCTTCAGACCGAGCTGCTTGAGGTAAGCGTCATCGCGATTGCGAAGGTTCTCGGCGTCGATCTCGGGCCAATGGTCCCGGCTCACACCCCCAAAGCCAACCGTCCGATAGGTCAGCGTGAAGTCGTAGGCGCCCTTGAGGCCCGTGTGGTCGATCACCGGCATGGTTTGGGATGCGGCGTAGTCGGCGAGCTCTGCCATGGTGACGCCTTGGAACTTCACCACGAAGGAACCGTCGATTCCCGGCGACCTGGTCCAAGCGCCGCAGTTGGGTTTCCGGGCTGTCGCCGCTGCGGAAGGCCGAAGCGGGATAACGGTCACGGGCATGGCAGGGCTGTCGCATGCCGGGTCGGGCTTGAGCTTGGGTCCGCCGGGTGCCACGGTGAGCGTGGCCGC
>JANWJU010000122.1 GCA_025451775.1 Terriglobales bacterium | reverse complement strand
GGCACGAAGCCGAACTCCAGCGGCAGCAGGCCGAACTTCCAGAGTTGGTAGGCGATGTCCTTGCCGACGTAGGTGACGGTGCCGTTGGAGCGCACGATGACCTTGGTCTCCTCCTCGCCCTCCAGCCCGCGGGCCTCAGCCCTGTCCATCACCCAGCAGTCTTTGTTCTTGCCCTCGGTCTCCAGCCGCACCGCACCCCGCTCGCGCAGCAGTTGGAAGGCATGCTCCCAGAGCCGGAGCCGCAGGATCTCGCTCTCCCGGGGAAGCAGGTCATACCGCACCCCAATCCGGTCCAGCGTCCGCAGGTGGCAGAGCGCGATGGCGGTGGAGATGGTCTCGGCCAGACGGGCGACCGGATTGTCACCGGCCTCGATGGCGTGCAGCGCCGCCGGGCGCCACCCCTTCATGTCCTCGGGGTGCTGTTCGTAATGCTGCGAGATGGCGGCGTACAGATCCCAACATAGGTAATCGAAGCGGATTCCGGCATCCCCGATCGCCGCTTCCACCCGCGCCCTGGCCGCCGCCACATCCCCGGCCGCATCGCCCAAGTAGAGAAACGCCGCCACCACGTCGGCCACCTGCACGCCGGTGTTGTCCTGCAGGTTTTGTACCTCGACGGCTTCTCCCCGGCAGCGCAGCAGGCGCACCCAGGTGTCGCCCAGAACGGCGTTGCGCAGGTGGCCGATGTGGGCAGCTTTGTTGGGGTTGATGTTAGTGTGTTCAACTATTACTTTACCCTTGAATTGGGCGGCAGCGGGGCGGTTGGCGGCGCCCCAGGCCCAACTTCGATCCAGGAAAAAGTTCAAGTACCCGGCGCCGGCTACCTCCACCCGCGCGATGCCCTGGGGCAGCGCAAAGGCGGTGGCGATCTCGAGCGCGATCTGCCGCGGCGGCCGCCGCAATTGCTTGGCCAGCTCGAAGCTGACGGGGAGCGCAAAATCGCCCAGCTCCGGCCGGGGCGGATCTTCCACCACGAGCTGGGCCGGCGTCCACGCGTAGGCGTAGCGCAGGTGTTCCAGCATGGCGGCGCGCAGCCGCTGGTCCAGTTCCAGGTACACGGTGAGCTAACAGTATAGCGGGAGGTACGGGGGCAAAAGTGCCTGATTTGCTGGGGTGCGGTAGCCCCGGCGTGGGTATTGTGAGACTCTCCCCGGCGTAAGAAAACAATGAGCTTTCGGACCCTGTTTAGCGTCTTTTGCCCCTCGCAGGTCCACCTGTTGACGCGCTTAAAAAGCTGGCACTAATGCGCGGCAAGGCTCGATTTGGACGGAATTTGTGCCGCCATCGCATGCTCGATCTGACCGGCCTCACGCAATGCCGAAGCTTGCGTATGACCGGCGAGTTTCATTTCGATTCCAACCACTCCCACGCGCCGGCCCTGGGCATCGTGCAAGAGTAGCGAAACATCATAGCCGTCGGCTTCCTTGGCGACCGATGGCTTACCGGTTTTGAGGGGTTGCAGATCCTCGCTTTCGCATTTCCCGCCAACATCACCCTTATCGGTCGAGGCGATGCTGGTGCATCCGTTCGAGGTTGGAAACAGAATACCCACCTCCGTCACATCTGGATGCTGCGCTTGCGCGCTCGCCACCAGCTTTTGCGCCAGTGGGTGCGCCGGCGCCTGCGCGTTCAGTGGTAGCAGGCTAAGGCCGGCTAATGCCAGCGGCGCAAGAACCGCCGCCGCGGTGTGGAATGAACGGCAAGTAGGTCTTAACATGTATTCCTCCGATTACTTCAACGCTGGTGCCATGTTGATTGTGACATTACCCCGGGGTTTAGAAGTGGATAGCGCCGCCGATGGCCAAGCGGACGTCGCTCGATCGGTTGTGGTCGAAGCCGGTGTGCAGCCCAGCTCCCAGGCGAAGCTTTAGCGGGCCGCTGGAGGTGTCCTGGTCGAGGTGGCCTGCGCCGATCGGCACATGCCCGGCCATCGTGTGTCGTCGGGGTGCGGCTCGTAGCCGGTGCTGTCCCGCGGGTTTTGCACCTCGACGGTCTCGCCCCGAAGGTGGCGATCTTGATCGCGATCTGCCGCGGTGGACGCCGCAACGGCTTGGCCAGCTCGAGGCAAAAAGGGAGCGGGAAGTCACCCAACTCCGGCCGGGTCGGATCCTTGACCAAGAGTTGCGGCCGCGCGTCGGCGTAGCGCGGCCGCCGTTCGAGTTCCAGGTACACGGTGAGCTAACAGTATAGCGGGAGGTACGGGGGCAAAAGTGCCTGATTTGCTGGGGTGCGGTGGCCCCGGCGTGGTATTGTGAGACTCTCCCCGGCGTAAGAAAACAATGAGCTTTCGGACCCTGTTTAGCGTCTTCTCCAGCGATCTCGCCATCGATCTGGGCACCGCCAACACTTTGGTGTACGCCAAGGGTAAGGGCATCGTCGTCAACGAGCCCTCGATCGTGGCCATCAACAAGGTGACCGGCGAAGTAGAAGCGGTGGGCAAAGAGGCCAAGGAGATGCTGGGCCGCACCCCCGGCAACATCGTGGCCATCCGGCCCATGAAGGACGGCGTCATCGCCGACTTCAAGGTGACCGAGAAGATGCTCAACTACTTCATCCAGAAGGCGCATAACCGCAAGATGCTGGTGCATCCCCGCATCGTCATCGGCGTGCCCAGCGAGATCACGCAGGTGGAGAAGCGGGCGGTCATGGACTCGGCCTACCGCGCCAAGGCGAGCGAAGTGTTCCTCGTGGAACAAGCGATGGTGGCGGCCATCGGCGCCGGGCTGCCCATCACCGAACCCAGCGGCAACATGGTGGTGGATATCGGCGGTGGCACGACCGATATCGCGGTCATTTCGCTCTCCGGCATCGTCTACTCGCGCTCGGTGCGGGTGGCGGGCAACGAGCTGGACGATGCCATCACCAATTATCTGAAGCGCAAGTACAACTTGCTGGTGGGCGAGCGCACCGCTGAGCAGGTCAAGATCAACATCGGTTCGGCGTACCCGTTGGATGTGCCCGAGACCTTCGAGATCAAGGGCCGCAACCTGATCGAGGGCGTGCCCAAGACGTTGATCATCGGCGACGCCGAGATCCGCGAGGCGCTGAGCGAAAGCGTGGGCACCATTATCAATGCCATCCGGGTGGCGTTGGAACGCACGCCCCCGGAACTGAGCGCCGACATCAGCGACAAGGGCATCGTGCTGACCGGCGGCGGCGCCATGCTCAAGAACCTGGATAAGCGGATTCGGGAGGAAACCGGGCTGCCGGTATCCATCGCCGACGATCCGCTGGCCAGCGTGGTGCTCGGCACCGGCAAGATGCTGAGCGATTTCAAACTGCTGCGCAAGATATCGATCGATCAATAATCGCAGGAGCCGCGCGCGGGCCCGCGCCAATCACCCCGCCAGGCCATGGAGCATTACCTCAACCGGAGCCGGAGCAAGGCGTACTTGGCGGCCTTGGTGGCTGGGCAACTGCTGCTGCTCGGCTACCAAGTCCGGCGGCCCAACTCGAGCGGCATTCAGGCGATCCGGGATTGGAGCGTCGAGGCCATCCTACCAGTGGAGCGGCTCACTGGCCGGTTCGCGGGCGGCGTGGGCGGATTTTTCCACCATTACGTGGGCTTGCGCCAGGCGGAGCGGCAAAACACCGCCATGCAGGCGCAGGTCACCCGCCTGGAGTTGCAGAATCAGCACCTGCGGGAGTCGATGCGGGAACTGCCGCAACTGCAGGCGCTGCTCGGATTTCAGCGCGGGTACGGGATGCGCACGACCGCCGCCACGGTGATCGGCCGCGGTATCTCCTCGGATGCGCAAGTGGTGTACATCGACCGGGGCGCGAGCGCGGGACTGAAGCTCGACATGGCGGTGATCACGCCCGGCGGCGTGGTGGGGAAAGTGAGTCAGGTGCTTGCAGACTCGGCACAGATTCTGCTGGTCACCGATCCGGATTCGGGTGTGGGCGCGCTCATCGTCGCTCCCACTCCCGCCCCAACCGCCGCCCCCAGCCCGGGCCCCAACCCAGGGACGATTCCCAATGCGCCGCCGGCCAGTGCGCCCGCTGCTCCCACCCCGGCCCCGGCCGCGGTTGGAACGGCCCCCGTGGCCAGTGCATTCACCGGCGCCCCCACCGGTGCCGTGAACGGCATCCTGCGCGGCCTCGGGGCCGGGCGCGCCGAGTTGCACAACGTCCTCAAAGACGAACCCACGCCCGATGGCGCGCTGGTGATCACCTCGGGCGAGGATCAAATCTTCCCCAAAGGCATTCCCATCGGCACAGTGACCGGAACCCGGCCCTCGACCGATGGCGTCTTCAAAACCGTTGAGGTCAAGCTGGCCGCGGATCTGGGCCGGCTGGAAAACGTGCTCATTGTGACCGGCACCCTGCCGCCGCCCCCCGATGAGACCGATAGTGGCCAGACCGCCGCCGGCATTCGGCAAGCACGCCTGCCGGCACTCCCCACCGGCGCCGCCACCGGCGCCCTGCCGCCCCCGGCCCACGCGGTAGCGCCGCCGTCCGCCGACACACCACCTGCCGAGGGCGACGAATTAGGGCATTGATGGGGCGCGGGCGCCCGGCTTCGCCGACGTGCCCGTCGGCCTTTCCCGCAGAGCGACCAGCGGGAGCGGCTCGCCGAAGCTTAGCCGCGCAGCCTTCAAGTTGGCTGGCGCGCCCAGCGCCTGGCGTGCCCAGCGCCTAGGTGTGGGCGGCGGCGACGGTGGCGACCTTGAGCGTGGTGCCGCTCAGCGTGCCCTTGACCACCACGCGCTCGCCGGCGTATTTGTCCAGGGTGGCGCGCTGTTGCTTGTCCGTCGTGGAGAGCGTGTAGACGCGGGTGCCGACCACGAGGGCGTAATTGGAGCCCCCGGAAACGCACATGCGGACGCAGGCGGCATCGCTGCTGCCTCCCATATCGTGCTTGGCGCCGCACATATCGTCGGTGACCTTGCCGGTATAAGTGGTTTCGGCTTGCAGCGCTCGCAGCCCCACCGGGATCAGGCCCGCGGCCAGGGCGACGGTCAGGACGGCCTTGCGCATGTTCAATGGCATGAAAGTTCCTCCAAGGAACTCCCATTATGACGCGGAAGCCGGGCGAAGGTGACGGAGATTAGGCCTTTTCGGGGGGCTCTTCAGCGGGCCTCTCGGGAGGATAGCTGAGCACGCCATCGCTAATGGAGAGAAAGGGCGTGCGCCGGTGCGGACGGGCGGGAGCGGTGGTCATGATGTCCAGTACAGTCCAGTGGCGGGCCTCGAGGGCGTCGGCGATGAGGGAACGGTGGCAGCGCCAGGGCACGGCCTCGGCGCACATGATAGCGGTGCGGCGCTCATGGGCGAGCGCTTCCAACGCCGCCAGCGCCGCGGCGAAGGCGGGAGTTTGCATGTAGTCGGCGAAGCCGCGGAAGCTGAGGTTACGCCAACCGGTATTGATCGAGTCTGCCTGCGCGTGGCGCAGGCCGCCCAGGCCATGCAGTCCCTGGTAGACGAGTCCGGCCGCCTCCAGGCTGACCTGGAATCCGGGCTGCCCAAACTGCGGGTTGTGGCGGGATTTGGGGATGGTGCGCACATCGCAGATCTGTTCCAGGCGATGGCCAGCGCACAGGCCCAGGAACTCCTCCAGGCTGCGGTTCGAGTGTCCGATGGTATAGATTGTGCAGCCGGGAGGCGGGGCGCCGGAACCCGCGCCTTCCGGCGACCGGTGGCGGGCGGCGTCAGCGGGGCGTCCGCGTTCAAATTTGCTACGCTGAACTGCGATGACTTCATTGTACGCGACGGTGGCTGAGCAGATGGAAGCCGGCGAGCGCCTCACGCCGGCAGGCGCGGCGGTCCTCTGGGACGAAGCCAGCGACGCCGATCTGCGCCGCTGGGCGGCACGCGCGCGGGCCCGCTACCATGCGCCCGATCAGTGCACCTACCTGATCATGCGCATCGTGAACTACACCAACGTCTGCGTGGCCCAGTGTGACTACTGCGCTTTCTACCGCCTGCCCGGACAAGCCGGGGGTTACGTACTGAGCCGCGATCAGGTCTTCGCCAAGATCGACGACCTCCTCGCCTTGGGCGGCGATCTGGCCGGCTTCAACGGCGGTTTCAACCCCCACCTGCCGCTCGATTACTACTGTGAGCTGTTCGCCGCCCTGCGCGCCCGTTATCAGGACCGGTTGGAGTTCTACGCCCTCACCATCGCCGAGTTCATGTACCTCGCCGATCACGCCAAACTGAGTTGGGCGCAGGCGGCGGAGCGCTTCAAGGCGGCGGGCGTGCGCTGGATCACCGGCGGCGGCTCCGAGATCCTGACCGAGGCATTCCGCGCCCGCCACAGCAAGTTCAAGTACACCGTGGCGCAGTACTTCGAGGCGCAGCGCGCGGTCATCGCCGCCGGGTTGAAAACCACCGCCACCATGGTCATCGGCTTTGACGAGACGCTGGAGGAGCGCATCGAGCATTTGGAGCGCACGCGCGCCTTTCAGGACGAGACGCGTGGCTTGGCCAGCTTCCTGTGCTGGACGTACAAGCCCTATGGCACGGCGCTGGCGGGCCAGGAGATCTCTTCGCAGGAGTATCTGCGCCACTTGGCGCTGAGCCGCATTTACCTGGACAACATCGCCCGCATCCGCACCTCGGTGCTCACCCAGAACGCCTCCGCCCTCGACGGCCTGCTCTACGGCGCCGACGATTTCGATCTCCCCATCGAGGACGAGGTCACGCAGAGTGCGGGCGCGACCATTAATTTGGATTTCCCCAGCTTATTGGCCAAGGTGCGGGACTTGGGTCTGACACCTTCATACCGGGCACTGGCGGGAGCCCCGGCGTGATCGCCGCCGGGTTCTATTTCCTGTTGGGGGTGGTTGTGGGGATGGGGATCGTCTGGACGGTCACGCGCCGCGCCATCCAGCCGCCGGAGGATTCGGCCGCAGCGCACGCGTCCGCCCAAGCCGCGGCCCAGGCCGCGTCCCAAGCTTCGCTGCAATCGGCGATCGGCGCCATGCAGGAGCGGGTCGAGTCCTACCAGGCGCGTCTGAGCGCGCTCGACCGGGAGCGGGCGGCCGAGCAAGCCCGCCTGCAGGCGCAGATCGAGCGCCTGGCGTCGACGGGAGCGCTCATGGCGCAGGAGGCGAAGACGCTGCGCGACGCGCTCACCACCAGCAGCAGCATTCGCGGAACCTGGGGTGAGGCGGTGCTCGCCAACCTGTTCAACGCCTGCGGTCTCAACCCGGGCCGCGACTACGACCTGCAAGCGCACGTGAGCGGCGAGGGCGGCGACGC
>JANWJU010000121.1 GCA_025451775.1 Terriglobales bacterium | reverse complement strand
TGCGAGCACAAGCGGGCGGCGCAGCCGGGCGCCCGCGTTCTGCGCAGCAGCGGAGCGGGGCGGGAGGGCCCCCGCTCGGCTGCGAGCACAAGCGGGCGGCGCAGCCGGGCGCCCGCGTTCTAACTATCGACGCACGCTGGCGTTGAACGCCGCCGCCGAGGCGTTCAGGTACGCCTGATTGGATTTCTGAAACCCCGGCGAGTAGTTCAACCAGAACCCAACCACGATGATCGGCACCAGCGCCAAGGCGGCTTGCAGACGGCCCTTGCGCGTGGATTTTTGTTCCTTTTCCCAGCGGAACAGCGCCACCCCCAGCCACAGCGAGGCGATCGCGGTCAGCAGCAGGCCGACGATCTCCGGCCCGTTTTGCATCACCCCTTGTCCGCCCAACATCACCCCGGCACTGCCCAGGATCATCAAAGTTGGCGGCATGAACAGGGCCAAGTGCTGCACAAACCGCGGCAGTTCGATTAAGGGCAGTGTGGTCCCGGTGAGGAACAGCAGCACGAAAAACAGGATCTGGTTCCACACCGTGGCCTCTTGAAAGGTGTCCACGATGCCGGCCACCACCAGTCCGATGGCCCCCAGTGCCAGGTATCCGAGGGAGAAGATCAGCCACAGTGCCCACAACGAGCCCCGCACCGGCATGTGGTAGATCCACACCGCCAACCCGTATTGCAGAACGACCACAGGTAAGAACAGCACATAGTTGCTGAGCAGCCGGCTGCCCACCATCTGCGCCGAGCTGATCGGGGCGAGATGATAGCGCCGGAACATATCCCGCTCGCGCATGGTCACCAACTGCGAACTCAGACCAAACAGGGCGTTGCTGATCACCGAGAAGCTGATCAGCGGGCCCATCAACGCTGCTACCACGTTCGGGTTCCCCTTGGCGAAGAGCTCGAAGTAGATGAAGAAAAACATCATGGGGAAAATGAACGTGAAAAAGAACGCGATCCGCACCCGATAGGAGAGCAGGATGTTCATCTTCGCCATGTTCCATATGATTTTCATGAATGGTTGTCCATCAATCGGTGCCCAGCCGGTGTCCGGTCATGCTGAGGTATACGTCTTCGAGCGAGGTGTGGGCGATGCGCGCCTCCTCCAGCTCATTGCCCTGATGGTCGGCGTGCACCGCCACTGAGGCCAGCATCTTGCCGCCGCTGCGGCCGCGGAGCACGTACAGCCCATCGGCGTGATGGACGTTATCCACCCCAGGCAGCGCGGCCAGCACCGCCGTATCCATGGGATCGCGTAGCCGGACCTCCAAACGATCGCCTTCGCCCAAATCGCGGATGAGCTGTTGGGGATGCCCAATGGCATGGATCTGACCCTGGTTCATAATCGCCACCAGGTCACACAGCCGTTCGGCCTCTTCAATGTAGTGGGTGGAGATCAGGATGGACTTGCCCTGATCGCGGATGCGCAAAATCAGCTCGTGCAACTCACGCCGGATTTTGGCGTCGAGCCCGGTGGTCGGCTCATCCAGAAAAAGAATTTTGGGGTTGCCGACCAGCGCCAGCCCCAGCGCCACGCGCTGCTTCTCGCCTCCAGAGAGGTACTGGAAAAAAGTCCCGCTTTTGTGGGTCAGCCCCACCCAATCCAGCAACTCGTCGACCTTGGCGTGCGAGGTGTAGAAGCTGGCAAACGCATCGAAAACCTCCCGCACCTTGATCTTGTCGGGCAGGGAAGTGGACTGCAATTGCGCGCCCAAAAGCTGCCGCACCCGCATGGCGTCTTCGATGGGCCGCAAGCCGCAGATGAGCACCTCGCCCGCGTCAGGTACGCGCAGACCTTCAATCATCTCGATGGTCGAGGTCTTGCCCGCCCCATTCGGCCCCAGCAGTCCAAAGATGGTGCGCTCGGGGATTTCGAAGCTCACCCCCCGCACCGCCTCCAGCTTGCCGTAGCGTTTGCGCAGGTTGCGCACCTCGACCATGGGCGCGCTTGCCGTCGTCTTTATGGGTTCCGCCATCGTAGCCATGAAACTACCAGCGTAGCGCATCCGGCGGCGGGGTTGTCGCGAGCCACTGGTTGCAAATCCAGCTCGGGTGACGGAACATGGATCCATGAGCTTGGGGCAGGAGCGATACCAAAACCTCGATCCGCATGACAGTGGACGGGAACGGTTCTACGGCGTGCAGCCGCCCGACGGGGTGGTGCTCACCTCGCTGGACAAGGTGGTCAACTGGGTGCGTAAGAACTCCATTTGGCCGATGACGTTCGGCCTGGCCTGCTGCGCCATCGAGATGATGTCGATGTCGGCGGCACGGTTCGATATCGCCCGCTTCGGCGCCGAGGTGTTCCGTCCCTCGCCCCGGCAATCCGACCTGATGATTATCGCCGGCCGCGTTTCGCAGAAGATGGCGCCGGTAATCCGCCAGCTCTACGAGCAAATGCCCGAGCCCAAGTACGTGATCTCGATGGGGGCGTGCGCCACTTCGGGCGGCGTGTTCAATAATTACGCCATCGTTCAGGGCGTGAACCAGGTCGTCCCGGTCGATGTTTACGTGCCCGGATGTCCGCCCCGGCCCGAGCAGCTCATCTACGCCATTATGATGCTGCAGAAGAAGATCGAGAACGAGCGCGGCACCTTCAAGACCGCGCTGAACCTCGCCTAGCCCCGCGCAACCTCCAGCAAATAGCCGCTGCCGTAGATGGTGGTGATCAAGCCATCGCCGAGTTTGTTGCGCAATTGCACAATAACGCGGTCGACGGTGCGCGGCTGAACCATTCCCAGCACGTCGGCAAACCCCTGCCGAGCCACGACCACCCCAGGCGTTTGGCACAGGAGCGCCAAGGCGCGGGTCTCGCTCAACGTCAGCCGGACCTTCCGGTTCTCGATCGCTGCCGTGCGCGACGCGGCATCAAAATCGAGGACCCCGGCGGGCGTAGGTATGCCGGGTCGGGGCCGGCCTAACGCTCCGGCGATCAGCTCGGAGGTGGCGAAGCCTGCGGCCTGCGCGGCCTCGATCAGCGCGTGTAACGGCGGTTGGCGAATCAGCACCGCCGCCCCCTTGGCCAGAAGCATCTCCGCCCCGGAATCGAGTTGAAAGCTGGTGTAGCGCTGGAGCCGTGTCTGCCCCAGGCGAACTGTACCCCGGGTCAGAAGCCACCTCGCATGGCTTTGGAGAGGGCTCAGGTACCGCAGCTCGTGCTCCGCCTCCAGCTCGACGAGCGTCGGGCCGCCCCAAATCCGGTCGAAGCGCCGCAGCCTGCCGTGCGTGCCGCCGAACTCGGTCCCGCCCGCCGGCAGGCAAGTGAACTGCAATAATTGCGCGACATCGGCATCGAGCGCGTCGGCCATGGCCTGCGCCGCTAGGCGCAGCAAGCCAGCGGTGGCGGGCAGTAGCGACCTCAGGAACACTTCCGGCGCCACGGCGTCGATCCAAGTGGCTGGGAGCTGCGGAACTTTACCGAGTCCGCCGCCGACCGCCAGCAGGATCAGAAGACGGCGTGCGTCCCCAAGCGCGCTCAACGCCTGCCATGTGGGGAACGATGGGATCGATGGTTCAGGATGGGCGGAGTGCATGATCGGGCACTAGGAAAAAACACCTAGATGGTAAGCGCATTGCAGTGCCTGCGCAACCGCGAGCGCTTAGCGCCGGAGCGGGGCGTTGGAGCCCACCCCGGGCGCGGGGTGCACGAGGTACTCGCCGTCAGTGGAGGCAGCTTGGAGATGCCACGAGCAGAGCGGACATCCCCTGCCGCCAATCGAAGCCCGACCTCAAGCGACCGGCGGGAACGACCCAGCGAAAAGTGGCGAGCCACCAGTGGAAATTCCCGAACTTCTGGCCACCATGCAGCGCTTGTGGCAAAATAGCTAAGACGCAGCGTGGGGCTGTGGCGCAGTTGGGAGCGCGCTTCCATGGCATGGAAGAGGTCAGGGGTTCGAACCCCCTCAGCTCCACCAGATTCGCGCAGCCACTCTGCCCTGCGAAGCCCCCGCGCAGCCCGGCAATCAGCTTATAATCGGACGTGCCCGACCCCCGCCCCTGCCGCTACATCTTCATCACCGGCGGCGTCGTTTCTTCTCTGGGCAAAGGCCTGGCCGCCGCCTCGATTGCGGCGCTTTTGGAGAGCCGCGGGCTGCGCATCTCGCTGCTGAAGTTTGATCCCTACCTTAACGTCGATCCCGGCACTATGAGCCCGTTCCAACACGGGGAGGTGTTCGTCACCGACGATGGCGCCGAAACCGACCTCGATCTGGGCCATTATGAGCGCTTCACGCATCTCACCCTGACGCGCGCCAACAACGTCACCGCCGGGCGCGTCTACGAGACGGTGCTGGCCAAGGAACGGCGCGGCGACTACCTGGGCAAAACGGTGCAGGTGATCCCGCACGTCACCAACGAGATCAAAGACGCGATTCGGCGGGTGTCAGACAACGTCGATATCGTGATCGTTGAAATCGGCGGCACGGTGGGCGACATCGAATCGCTGCCATTTTTGGAGGCGATCAGGCAAATGCGCCAGGAAGTGGGCCGGGAGAACGCCCTTTTCATCCATTTAACCCTGGTGCCATTCATCGCCGCTGCTGGCGAGCTGAAGACCAAGCCGACCCAGCATTCGGTGCGGGAGTTGCGCGAGATTGGCATCCAGGCCGATATCGTGCTCTGCCGCACCGACCGCTTTCTGCCGCCGGAATTGAAGGCCAAAATCGCTCTATTTTGCAACGTGGCCGAGGAGGCGGTAATCACCGCCAAGGACGCCGGCAGCATTTACGAGGTCCCGGTGCTGCTGGGCGATCAGGGGCTGGACAAGCTGGCGCTGCGCTACCTTCACCTCGACGCCCCGGATGCCGATCTGAGCCAATGGCGCCAACTGATCGACCGCGTGAACCATCCCCAAGGCGAGGTCGCCATCGCCATCGCGGGCAAGTACACCGACTACGAGGACAGCTACAAGAGCTTGAAGGAAGCGCTGGTGCATGCCGCGCTAGCGCACCGGTTGAAGCTGCGGCTGGACTGGGTGGATACCGGAGCGCTGGAGGGCCGCAGCCAGGAAGAAGTGGCGGCGCGATTTGCCGGCGTCAATGGAATTTTGGTGCCCGGCGGGTTTGGCGGCCGCGGCATCGAAGGCATGCTCGCCGCCATTCAGTACGCGCGCGAGTCGGGCACGCCATTTTTCGGCATCTGCCTGGGCATGCAGTGCGCCGTCATCGAGTTCGCCCGCCATGTGGCCGGATTGGGCGACGCCAACAGTTCCGAATTCGATCCCTCCACGCCCCACCGGGTCATCTACAAACTGCGCGAGCTGCGCGGCGTGGAGGAGATGGGCGGGACCATGCGCCTGGGCGCTTGGGCGTGTCAATTGGTCCCCGGTTCCCGCGCCGCCCAGGCTTACGGCGCGTTGGCGATCAGCGAACGGCACCGGCACCGGTACGAGTTCAACCGCGACTACGAGGCCCAGCTCACCGCCGCCGGCCTGGAAATCTCCGGCTCCAGCCCCGACCGCACGTACGTCGAGGTGGTCGAAATCCCCTCCCACCCCTGGTTTCTTGGCTGTCAGTTCCACCCCGAATTTAAATCCCGCTCGCTGGCGCCGCATCCACTGTTTTGCGCCTTTGTCGGAGCGGCCCGCACTAGGCGATCCCATGGGGGCGCCTCCCAAGCGCAGAACTCCGAACCTGGCGCTGTGCCGGCATGGGGCCCAGGCGGTTCCCAAACCGGCGCGAGCGAAAGCGGGACGCGCGGCGCAGCCGCGCCGGGGCCCGCGCCCAAAAAATGTTCCTCATCGCCGGTGCCTGCGTAATCGCTCGCGCTGCAGATCGAGGCAGCTTGGAAGCGCCACGAGCAGAGCGGGCGCCCGCTGCCGCCAATCGAAGCCCGCCCACAAGCGACCAGCGGGAGCGACCCAGCGAAAAGTGGCGAGCCACCTGCACCGGCGCTGGCGCTTCCCCTGTCCCTACGCTGGTTCCGGGGCGCGGGTGACGTTCTCCGCCTGCGGGCCTTTCTTGCCCTCGGTGATATCGAACTCCACCTCGTCGCCCTCTTGTAGCGATTTATAGCCTTCCTGCGTGATCGCCGAGTAATGGACGAACACATCGTCGCCATCGTCGCGTCCGATAAAGCCGTAGCCCTTCACGTTGTTGAACCACTTCACCTTGCCACGTGTGCGTGCCACTTGTTGTTCTCCTTGCCGGCCCGTATCGGCGCCTTGCAACTTTGTGACAATTTTGTATAGATCGGTTGTGCCTGTCAAGCGGCAGCGCGGAAGAAAAACCACAGCGCTGCGGCCTCGAGCAGGTGGAACAAAGCATTGTGGTGGACGGGTCCGAAAGCCAGGCCGGTGTGCTGGAGGACGATGGCCATAGCAGAGATGACGAGTCCGGAGAGCACGTGGGGCCACCTGAGATCGTGCCGGGGCGTGGCCACGGCGGCGGCGGCCATGAATCCGGCGGCGGCGCCGATGAGCACCAGCACGGCGCTCCATAAGTAGCTGTGTACCGCCGGGCTCTCGACCGGGCCAAAGCTGTGAAAGGTGCCACCGGCGCCCGCCGCCGCCGCCGCCACCAGGAACCCCAGGCCCCAGAGCCAACGTGGGGTGGTTCGGGGCGGACGCATACGGACCCCGCCCAATACCAGTGCCACGGCCGCCAAAAAATAATCGGTCCCAGCGGTGACGGGTTCGGCGATCAACACGCTGGCGCTAGGATAACAACCGGTCGGTTCCCATTTGGCGGTATCGATGGAAATGGGTCTCACGTACGCCCGTTGGCTCAGGTAGTGGAGGCCCCGCTGCAGGCAGCTTGGAGATGCCACGAGCAGAGAAGGGTTAGGGAGTCTGCTGCGGGGCGGCCCAGGTGGCGCCGCCGTCGGCGGTGACCCAGACGTGGCCGTTGTCGAGGCGGACGAAGCCGCGATGGGCATCACTGAACTCAATGCTCTCGATGTGGGCGGCGTGGGGATTAGGCTCGGGCAGCGGCAGGCGGCGCCAATGAGCGCCGCGGTCGTTCGAGGCAAAAAGTTGGCTGGCGTCGGCGCCGGCCCAGATGTGGGACGCGGCGGCAAACACGGCACGGAAGTGCAGGCCAGGCACCAGTGGCACGGCCGCCCAGATGCCCGCGCCCACCGAGTGCAACACGGCGCCGCCGCGGGAAACGGTCCAGCCCAGCCCGCCATCCAGTGTCGGCGTCCGCCGCGGCGCATACGGTCCAGTGAGATGCTGGGTGCGGCGCGCGGTGGGAACGAAGCCTTGCGCGTAGGGCGTTGCCAATACTGCGGGCACGGAGTTGGCAACCACGGCCGTGCTGGAAACGAGTGCGGCGTCGTCGTTCCCCGTCAGGAATTGACTTGCGAACTCGACCTCGGAGGCAGCCTCCGGCTGGTCCTGAAAGCCGGTCATCAGGGGCGAAAAGTCAATCGAGGGCTGGAACTCGCCGCTCGGCGCCGAGGGCCCGGGCAAGGCGGCTAGGGTGGCGACGGCGGCGGCGTGGGGCGGGGCGATGGGCACAACCAGGACATCGGCGGCGAGCGGTGGGGCAGGTTTGACCACCTTCGGTGGAGCTGCTGAAACTCGGCGCGCCGGCGCCAGGGGGTGCACCGGCGAAAAGTGGCGAGCCACTCCCGCGGCGGCGCTGGGCGGCGCCGGCGCGGTGACGATAAGCGCGGGCCGCAGCCAGAGCGCCCCCACCAGCGCCAACGCCGCGGCAGCTGGAATGGCATAGATGGACCAGGGCCGGCGGCTCGGGGCTGGAGCCGTTGCCGGCATCACTGCCCTGCGGGCGGAATGGGCGAGCCCTGCCCACTGGCGGCACTCCGGGCACTGGCCGAGGTGCGCCATGACGGCGCGCCGGGCCCGGCCCTGCAACTCTCCCCCCAGCAGGGCGCTCATCTGGTTGGCGTCGGGGTGGAGACTAACTTCCATGGGGTCCCCCGGTGCTCGGTGCTGCGGCGACACCTAATGCCTTCCGGACGTCCACCTGAAGGTGGCGCGGGTCAAGTTCGGCCGTCTCCTCCCAAGCCGCCGGGGCAATACCACGCCGGCCCATTTCACGCCGCGTGGCACGGCGCACTTGGACGAGCACCCGATTCAAACGCCGGCTCACAGTGGATTCGTGGACTTGCAGCAAGTTTCCGATCTCGGCGAGGGTTTTGCCATCCAAGAAGTAAAGACTCAATAGCAAGCGCGCGGTTTCATCTACCTTACCCAGAACCGTCTCCAAGGCAGCTTCGAGTTGGGGCTGGGCGGCGCTGGCAAGCGCGGCGGGTGCCACGCGGGCGTGGAGTGCGCCGGCGGCTTCCAGGCTGGCCTCGAGGCTGATGGTGCGGCGCTCGCGCCGCCAGGTGTCGACGTGCGCCCGGGCCAGCAGGGCGATCAGCCAGCCCTCGAGGCTGCCAATGCCGGTAAAGGAATTGAGCTTCGAGACCCGCTGTCCATCCCGTACCTGCATGCCGAAAAGATCCGCCAATAGGCTGTCGGCAAGATCCTGAGCCCGGGAGGGATCGTGCGTGATGGCGAGCGCCGCCCTGCGGAGCTGGGGCTGGATGCGGCCGCAGAAGGTCTCCCAGGCGGCCTCGACGCCGGCAGCGCAGGCGCGCGCGAGCAGCAGATCTTCAAGATGCAGCGTCTGCCGGAACTTTCGCCGGGCGCTGGCGCTCGAGTGTGGCCCCAGGTACTGGGCCTCAACTTGGCGAACGATCGCTTCTGCCGCGGCCGCGTCCAGGCCGAAGCGTTCCGCAGGCAGGAGATCTCTGTGCCGGCTGAGCGCGCGCGTTGGCGAGGGCCAGAGCATAACGCCTTGTGCCTATCCTAACAGCCTCACCATTAAATTGACTCGGCAAATGGGGCGCGGAGGCATGTCAAGGAGGCTCTGGCCAGCTACAATGTTGTAGCGTGCCGCAGATTTTTACCACCTCCCGCGCCGAGGCGGCGGTATTCCGGTTCCCTCCGTTGTTCTATCCGCTCGTGGCCGTGGCGGCGCTGGCGGCGCAAGCCTATCTGCCGGTGGTGCTGCACGCCGCCGTCTATCTGGATCTACCGCTGTTGGTGGTGGTGTACTGGGCGTGTGCCACACGGCGTCCGATCAGCGCTTCGACGCTGGGTGCGGCGTTGGGGCTGGCGCAGGACAGCCTGGCGCATTTGGCGTTGGGCGTGAACGGAATTGCCAAGACCCTGATCGGCTATTGGGGGGCGTCATTTGGCAGCAAAATCGACGCCGACCACGCCGGCATGCGCATGCTGATTGTGTTCACCGCCTACGAGTTAAACCGGGCCATATTATTTGGTTTCGAGCGCTTTCTGCTGGGTACCCCGGTGCCGTGGCGGGGTGAGGTGACGGCGCTGGCGGCGCTGGTGAATGCCGCCCTGGCCCTGGTGCTGTTCCGCGGCATGGACCGGTTCCGGCGTTGGGTGTGAGGCAGAGTGAAGGACCGGAGCCGCCGGAGTTGGGCGGCGGAGGTGGAGCGGGCGGCGCAAGCTGGGCGCCCGCGAGATGAGTTGGATGACCGGAGCGGCCGGAGTGGGGCTGCGGGGCCCCACGCAGGCGGTGGAGGTGGAGCGGGCGGCGCAAGCCGGGCGCCCGGGAGATGAGTTGGATGACCGGAGCGGCCGGAGTGGGGCTGCGGGGCCCCACGCAGGCGGCGGAGGTGGAGCGGGCGGCGCAAGCCGGGCGCCCGCGACAAATCAATGGACATCGTCGACCGCAACGATAGAATTCCCAACGGGCGCATGGCCGTGGTGCAGTACGGCATCGTGCTGGGCTTTATCGTGCTCGGGCTGGGGCTGTGGCAGCTCCAGATCCTGCAGGCCCGCAAGTACGCTGCGCTAGCGGAACAGAATCGCGTGCGGACGGAGCCGATTCCGGCGCCGCGCGGCAAAATCTACGACGTGCACGGCCGCCTGCTGGTGGACAACTATCCGTCTTTCATCGCCTTCTTGCAGCGTGATGGCAGCCACGACTGGCGCGCCGACCTGCCCCTCATCGCCAGCGGCTTGCAGTTGGCGCTGCCCGATCTGGACGCGCAAGTGGCGAAGTTCCGCGGATCGCCGGCCTACCAACCCATTCCCATCAAAAGCGACATCACCGAGGCCGACGAGGAGTTTATCGCCGCCCACCGGGACCAATTTCCGGAGTTGGAATCGATCATGGCCAGCCGGCGGCTCTATCCCAAGAACGGCTTTGCCGCCAGCCTCATCGGCTACGTGGGCGAGCCCACGGCGCGGCAGTTGGATAGCGGGCAATATCGGCCCGGGGCGGTGGTGGGGAAGTCCGGGCTGGAACAGTACTACAACCAGCAACTCATGGGCGTCGATGGCGAGCGGCGCGTGTTGGTGAATAGCCACGGCCGGGTGGTGGGAACGTTATCGGATCAGGCGCCGGTGCCGGGCAGGGACTTGCATCTGACGCTCGATGAAAACTTGCAGATGACGGCCGAACTGGCGCTCGGGAATCGCCCGGGGGCCGTGGTGGCGCTGGATCCGCGCACCGGCGCTGTGCTGGCGCTGGTGAGCCACCCGACGTTTGATCCCAACCTGATCGCCCAAGGCCTGAGCAGTGCGCAATGGCAGCAGTGGAGCAACGATCCCGAGCACCCGCTGCTCGACAAGGCCATCCAGGCGCAGTTGGCGCCGGGGTCGGTGTTCAAGCTGGTGCTCTCGGTGGCGGGGCTGCAGGAAAACATCGCCGAGACCAAAAAGGTGGATTGCACCGGCGTGTTCTATTACTATGGCCACCCTTACCGGTGCTGGATTACCGCGCGGGGCGAGGTGCATGGGGTGCTGGACATCTCCCAGGCCATCACCCAGTCCTGCGACTTTTACTTTTACACGCTGGGAACGGAGATGGGCATCGACACCATCGACAAGTATGCGTTCGCGCTGGGATTGGGCAAGCCCACCGGCATCGACTTGCCGGGTGAAAACAGCGGCCTCATACCCACCCGGCAGTGGAAGGAGGCGCATTACCACCAGCCTTGGTACAAGGGCGAAACCGTGAGCGTCGCCATTGGCCAGGGGCCAGTGACGGTGACGCCGATCCAGTTGGCGCGGCTGGCGGGGGGGATTGCCAGCGGCGGGCATTTTCCCCGCCCGCACGTTGACGCGGACGCCACCAACAACGCCGGCTTTGATTTTCCGCTGACCGCCACTACCGTCACTACCATCGCCGCCGGCATGACCGGCGTGGTGAACGCGGGCGGCACGGCGGCCAGTGCGCATTTGCAGGGGGTGGACTTTGGCGGCAAGACCGGAACCGCCCAGACCATCTCCAATGCCAAGCTGCGCACCATCACCGGTAGCCATAGCCAGTATGTCGATAATGCCTGGTTCGTGGGCGTTTCGCCGGTGGTGAATCCCGATATTGCCATCTGCGTGTTGTTTCAGCGGGGCGCGGAGGGTTCCTTTGCCGGCCAGATCGCCGCCCAGGTGGTGAAGGCGTTTTATCGGGGGCAGAACGTGGCGACCGCGACGGCGCCGCGGGCCACCGGGGCGGGAACGGCGGCGGGCGAGTAATGCGATTTCGGGATTTTGACTGGCTGCTGATCGGGGTGGCGCTGCTGATTGCGGTGATCGGGATAGCCGAGATCCATAGTGCGACCATCGGCAGCAAGTTCGCTTCGGTCTGGGTGCGACAGGTCTACTACCTGCTGGCGGGCGTGCTGCTGCTGGTGGTCATGAGTCAGATCGATTACAAGCTCATCCTGGAGTCGAGTCCCTGGCTGTACGTGATCTCGGTGGCGGGCCTGATCGGGGTGCTGGTGGTGGGGCAGGCGATCTTCCACTCGCGGCGGTGGATCCCGGTGGCCGGGGCCCATTTGCAGGTATCGGAATTTGTCAAACTCGTTATAATTGTGGTGGTTGCGCGTTTCTGCGGAGAGGCGCGATTGAACTTGGCGTGGCGCGATGTGCTAAGCGTCAGCGCCTTGGTGGCAGTGCCGGCAGGATTGGTACTGCTGGAACCGGATTTGGGCACCGCCCTCACCTATATTCCGGTGGCGGTGGTGGGTTTGTGGTTGGGTGGCCTGCGTTGGCGGCAATTGGGCTGGCTGACGCTGGCGGCGGCGCTGATGCTGCCAGTGGCATGGCACGGCCTGCATCCGTACCAGAAGGCCCGGCTGGAAGGGTTTATGCAACCTCAGTCGGATCCGCTGGGCAGCGGCTACCAGGTGCTGCAATCGAAGATTGCGGTGGGTGCCGGCGGGGTGTGGGGCCAGGGGATGGCCCAGGGTTCGCAGACGCGGGGGGAGTTTTTGCCTGTCCCGCACACGGATTTTATTTTTGCCGCCTTCTCCGAGGAGTACGGTTTCGTGGGCGCGCTGGTGCTTTTGGGGCTGTATCTGCTGTTGCTGATGCGGCTGATCCAGAATGCGCAATTGGCGCCCGACCGAAGCGCGGGGATGGTGGTGATGGGCGTGGTGGCGGTGCTCGCCTTCCATGTCCTGGTCAATGTGGGTATGGTAGTCGGTCTGATGCCGGTCGCCGGCATTCCGTTACCGCTGATGAGTTCGGGAGGTTCGTCGTTGCTGTTCACGTTCGCGGCGCTGGGGCTGGTGATGAATATCCGCATGGCCCGCTTCGTGAACTAGCTGGTGAGCCCCGCTAAGGATCAAGCACCAAGTATCAAACAATCGAGTCCGTGCCAGCTCCCATGCGGGGCTCTCCAGCCGCTGGCGCCGAGTGCGCTGGCCTGCTCCATTGGGGCAAGGGAGAGCATATGAACAAAGAATTGTATGTATCGTCGACGCCACATGAAACCCGCCTAGCGCTCGCCGAAGATGGCGAGATCGCCGAGGTTTACTTCGAACGCGAAAAAGAATACTCGCTCGCTGGCGCCATTTATAAAGGTCGGGTGACGCGGGTGCTGCCCGGTATGCAGTCAGCCTTTATCGACATCGGGCTGGAGCGGGACGCGTTCCTCTACGTTTCCGATTTTTTCGAAGACAGCGACGAGTACGATCGCGTCGTCAGCGAGGCGGAGAACGCGGTGGAGAAGTTGGAGCGTCCGCCAGCACGCGCGCCCCGCGCCGGCGCCGCCGATGAGCCCGGCGTGGAACCCGCCGAGGCGGCGCCCAGCTCGAGCCAAGAACGTGCTCCGGAGCCGACGAGCGAGGGTGAGCGTGCCGAGCGTTCCGAGGATCGGCGGCGCTCGGGCCGGCACCGTGGCCGGCGCGGCCGTGGCGGCATCCCCGACGCCAAGTTTGCGCGTCCGCCCGCGCCGCGCACGGCTGAGTCCGAGACCGCCGCGGCGCCGGATGAGCTGGAGCTGATCGCACCCGCCCCCGCAGCACCGTCCCACGCCGCTCCCCATGCCGCTCCCGATACGGCGGCGGCCTACGCCGCGATGGTTCTTCCCGGCGAGTCGCTCGCCAAGTATCGGGGCGCGCCAGCGCCGCCGCCCGTCGAAGCCCGCCCACCAGCGGCCCACGCCGGCGCCCCCGGCGCCACGCGCTGGGGGACCAACGGGAGCGACCCAGCGAAGAGTGACGAGCCCCCCCGCGCCTCGTCCGCGCCTGAACCGCCGCCGCCGGCTTTTCCGGCTGCGTCCGCCGCCTATGCGGCTTTTGTCCTTCCGGGTGAGTCCTTGGGCAAATATCGGGACCTGGCTCCCGCCACCCCGGATGCCGCCGGCCCCGAGGCCGAACGCCAGGTATTCGAGCATGAGCGCATCCAGCCCGATTCACCGGCTCACGCTCCGGTCGCTGTCGATGCGGCCGAACTCGCGGCCAGCGATAACGCCTACGACGAGGCCGATAGCGACGCCAGCGATGACACCATCGACGGCGACGTTGCCGGCGAGGCCGAGGCGGGGGAGGAGAGCGCAGAGGCGAGCGCTGCCGTCCGTGCCGATTCCGGCGAAGCCCGCCTGCAAGCGCCCGCCCCGCGCGAGGATCGCGACGGACGCGAAGGCCGCCGCGGCCGGCATCGCCGTCGCCGCCGTGGTGGTCAGCGCGGCCCCGCCGCCGCCCCGGCCGCCGGCGCCGAATCCGGCGAATCCGCTGACGCGGTCGAAGCCGCCGCACCGCCAGCGCCCCCGGCCCGCCGCAGCGAAGGTAAGAACGAATCCAGCCGCCTGATCGGCGACCTGCTGCACCCCGGCCAGGAAATTCTGATCCAAATCGCCAAGGAGCCGCTGGGCAAAAAGGGCGCTCGCATCACCAGCCACCTCGCCCTGCCCGGCCGCTACCTGGTCTACATGCCCACCGTCAGCCACATCGGCGTTTCGCGCAAAATCTCCTCCGACGAGGAACGGGCGCGGCTCAAGCGTCTCATCCTGGAAAACAGCCAGGATCTGCCGGGCGGCTTCATCGTACGCACCGCTGGCGCCGCCGCCACCGACGAGGAGTTCAAGGCCGATATCCGCCTGCTCGCCAATCAGTGGAAAGACATGCGCCAGCAGTTCGATCAGGTGCGCGGCCCGGCCTTGTTGCATCACGACTTGAGTCTGGTCGAGCGCACACTGCGCGATCAGCTCTCGAATGAGTTCAGCCACATCTGGGTCGATACCGACGAGCAGTACCAACGCATCGTCAAATTCGTGGGCTACTTCATGCCCCATTTGGTGGACCGCGTGCGGCTCTATACCCGCGACGAGCCCATGTTCGAGCACTTCGGCATCCAGGAGGAGATCAACAAGGGACTGAAGAGCAAGGTGTGGTTGAAAAGCGGCGGCTACATCGTCATCAACCAGACCGAGGCGCTGGTGGCGATCGACGTCAACACCGGCAAATACGTGGGCAAGTCCAACCGCCTGGAAGACACCATCGTCAAGACCAACGTGGATGCCATCAAGGAGATCGTGCGCCAAATCCGGCTGCGCGATCTCGGCGGCATCATTGTGATCGACTTCATCGACATGGACGAGCGGCGCAACCGCCAGCGGGTGATGCAGGCGCTGGACGAGGCCATGCGCGCCGACCGGGCGCCCTCGAAGGTGCTCGCGTTCAATGACTTTGGTTTGGTGGCGCTGACCCGCAAACGCGTCAAGCAGTCGCTGGAGCGCACCCTGGGCAGCGCCTGTCCCTACTGTGAGGGGGTGGGATTGGTGAAGTCGGCGACCACGGTGTGCAACGAAATCTACGCCGAAGTGCGCAAAACCGCGCCCACCATCGATCGCGAGGACGTGGTGCTGCGCGTCAACCCCGAGATCGCCAAAGCGCTCAAGGGGCAGGGCGGGCAGCGGCTGCGGGAGATGGAGGACCTGACGCGCAAGGCGATTTCCGTCCGCCCGGATCCGCTGGTGCATCAGGAGCAGTTTGAAATCTACTAGAGACATGTGAGCAGTTTCGAGTGAGCTGTGAGCGGTTGGGACGAACCTATGTTCATTGAAAAATTGGAGCCGAAAGAGGCGCAGCAGGCGCTGGCCGCGGGACGGCAGGCGTATGAGTGGAAGACCAAGGATCCGCACCAGCTGCCCATTGTGGGGCCGGGGTATGACGATCATCCGGGGCGCAACCGGGCGCGGCGCGAGGGGCGCTACGCCGAAACCCTGGACGAGGCGCAGACGGTGGCGCGGGGCATGGGCACCGAGGTCTCACTGGTGTTTTTTCTAAACGAATAGGGGGCGTCATCATGGATAGCAGCAGTTTGCGACTGAAGACCGGATTGGCCGAAATGCTCAAGGGCGGCGTCATTATGGACGTCACCGACGCCGACCAGGCGCGGATTGCCGAGCAGGCCGGAGCGGTGGCGGTGATGGCGCTGGAACGCGTCCCGTCGGATATCCGCAAGGAAGGGGGCGTGGCGCGGATGGCCAATATCCGCAAGATCCGCGAGATCATGGCCACGGTCTCGATTCCGGTCATGGCGAAGTGCCGCATCGGGCACTTTGTCGAAGCGCAGATTTTGGAAGCGCTGGGGGTGGACTACATCGATGAGAGCGAGGTGCTGACCCCCGCCGACGAGGTGCACCACGTCGACAAGCATGCCTTCACCGTGCCCTTTGTGTGCGGAGCGCGCAACTTGGGCGAGGCGCTGCGGCGTATCGGCGAAGGCGCGGCCATGATTCGTACCAAGGGCGAAGCCGGCACCGGCGACGTGGTGCACGCCGTGCGGCACATGCGCGACATCGTGCGCGAGATGAAGCTGCTCACCGTGTTGGGAGAGGACGAGCTCTATACGCGCGCCAAGGAACTCGCGGCTCCGTTTGAGTTGGTGCGCTTGGTGGCGCGGGAAGGGCGCCTGCCCGTGCCCAACTTCTCCGCCGGCGGCATTGCCACCCCCGCCGACGCCGCGCTGGTCATGCAGTTGGGTGCGGAGGCGGTGTTCGTCGGCTCGGGCATTTTTAAATCCGAAGACCCGGCGGCGCGGGCCCGCGCCATCGTTCGCGCCGCCACCCACTTCCGCGATCCCAAGGTGCTATTGGAAGTTTGCGAGGAGTTGGGCGAGCCCATGCGCGGCATCAACGCCGCCGCCCTCCGCCCGGAGGAGCAGTTGCAAACACGGGGCTGGTAGACGTGCGGGTCGGTATACTCGCCGTTCAGGGCGATTTCGCTGCCCACGCGCGCGTCTTGCAGCGCTTGGGGGTCCAGGCGCGGCTGGTGCGTCAGGCCGATGATCTCGACGGCCTGGAGGCCATCATCCTGCCCGGTGGCGAGAGTACGGCCATGCTGAAGCTGCTCGCGCCCGGCGGGTTGATGGAGCGGTTGCGGGCATTCGTGAGTGAACGCCCGGTGCTCGCCACCTGCGCGGGCGCCATCCTGCTCGCCCGGCGCGTCCTCGGCCCCGAGCAGCCCTCGCTCGGGGTGCTCAACATGACGGCTGTGCGCAACGCCTATGGCCGCCAGATCGACAGCTGCATCCGCCTGGCCCGCGTGCGCCCGGAGTTTGCCGCCGTGCTCGGCGCTGAGTTGGAGACGGTGCTGATCCGTGCGCCTCGCTTTCAGGATCTAGGCGCCGGCGTGGAGATCGTCGCCGAAGCCGATGCCGAAAATGGATGCGAGCCGCTGCTGCTGCGTCAGGGGCGAATCCTGGCCGCGAGCTTTCATCCCGAACTCGGCCAGGAAGATAAAGTGCACCGCTGGTTTCTCGCCCAGGCCCAAACCGCGCTACAATCCCGCTGAGTGGCACTCCCGGGACACCGCCGTATTCTCGCCATCGTGCTCGCCGGAGGGCGGGGCGAGCGCCTGCAGCCGCTGACCAAGTACCGCTCCAAGCCCGCCGTCCCCTTCGGCGGCCGCTACCGCATCATCGACTTCGTCCTCAGTAACCTGGTCAACTCCGGTATCAGCGCCATCTACGTGATGACTCAGTACAAGGCGCAGTCGCTGATCAGCCACATTCAGCGCGCCTGGTGGTTCGTGGGCGGCGCTCAGGATTCGTTCGCCACCATCGTGCCGGCGCAGATGCAGCTCGGCAACCTCTGGTACCGCGGCACCGCCGACGCCATTTACCAGAACCTCAATCTGATCGAGCAGTATGGCGCCGACGCGGTCGCCGTCTTCGGCGCCGATCACATCTACAAGATGAACATCCGCCAGATGGTGGATTTTCACTTCGACCATGATGCCGACGCCACCGTCGCCTGCATGCCGCTACCGGCCGATAGCGTGCGCTCCTTTGGGGTCGTCGAGGCCAATGCGGAAGGCCGCATCCAGAGCTTCGTCGAGAAACCCGTCCCCGAGGCCGCGCCCCGCATGCCCAACCATCCCGATATGGCCTTGGCCTCGATGGGCAACTACATCTTTGACACCGAAGTCCTGATGGATGTGTTGCTCGAAGACGCCAACCGCGTCGGCCCCCATGATTTCGGCATCTCGGTGCTGCCCGCCATGGTGGAGAGCCGCCGTTTATTCGCTTACGATTTCAACAGCAACCGCCTGCCGGTCCACCGCGGCTACGGCCATGAACGCCCTTACTGGCGCGACGTTGGCACCATCGCGGCCTACTTCGAGGCCAACATGGACCTGCGCAGCGTCACGCCCGAACTGAACCTGTTCAACTGGTCCTGGCCCATCGCCAGCGCCAACTTCAACCAGCCGCCGGCCAAGTTTGTCTTCGATGATGACCAGCGCCGCGGCGTGGCGCTGCAGTCGCTCATCTCCGGCGGCTGCATCATCGCCGGCGGACGCGTCAAGGATTCGGTGCTGGGCCACAACGTGGTGGTCGATGAGCAGGCCGAGGTCGACGAGTGCGTCATCATGGACAACGTCGAGATCGGCCGCGGCGCCCGCCTGCACCGCGCCATCATTGACAAGAATGCCCGCATCCCCGCCGGCACCACCGTCGGCTTCGATGCCGATAGCGACCTCGCTCGCGGCTATCACCGCGACGACAGCGGCATCACCGTCGTCCCCAAAGCTCCCGATAGCCCCGAAAGCCGCGTCCGCTACCGCTGAAGGCGAGCGAGTTGTTAGTTCCTAGTTCCTGGTTGCTAGTTACTACAACTAGGAACTAACAACTCGCAACTCACTGCTCACTCTTTCCGCAGCAGGAACAAAGTGCGGTCGTCGTCGAAGGGGAGATCGCCGCGGAAGGCGTCGGCGGCGCTCTGCAGGGCGGCCATGATGGCCTCGAGCGGCTCGCTGCGGTGCTGCTCCAGGAGCTCGCGCAGGCGCTGCGCGCCGAACTCCTCGCCCTCCTCGTTGAACAGCTCCGTCCAGCCATCGGTGTAGGCGACGATGGTGTCGCCGGGCTGCAGTTCGGCGATGCCGAAGCGGTAGGTGGAACTGGCGTCCAAGCCGAGGAAGCGGCCGCCTTCGCCCAATTCGGTGACGCCGCCATCGGTCCGCATCCAGAACGGCGGCGGATGCGAGCAGTTGACGTAGAGCAGGCGGCCTTCGCTGTCCCATTCGGCTAAAAACAGCGAGATCAGGTTGCGCAATTCGCCAGACTGGATCATGCTGCGGTTCAGCAACCCCACCTTGTGGTTCAGCTTGAACGGCATCTCGTTCACCGCCCGCAGGGCGGCGTGCAGGCCGGTGACCTGCATGGCCGCTTCAAAACCCTTG
>JANWJU010000120.1 GCA_025451775.1 Terriglobales bacterium | reverse complement strand
GCAGCGCCACGTACTTGCGCGCGTACGCCTCGCAGTGCCGCCGGATCTCGAGCGCCGGCATGGTGGCCTTCTGTGGCCCCAACTCCTGGTCCACCTTGATCTCGATCGGCAAGCCGTGGCAATCCCATCCTGGAACATAGGGGGCATCGTAGCCCGCCATGGTCTTGGACTTGATGATGAGGTCCTTCACCACCTTGTTGAGCGCCGTGCCCAAGTGGATGGCGCCGTTGGCGTAAGGCGGCCCATCGTGCAGCAGGAACATGGGCCGGCCCCGCCGGGCGGCCCGGATTTGGCCGTAAAGGTCCGCCTCCCGCCAGCGTGCCAGCCAGACCGGCTCGCTCGCCGGCAGGTTGGCTTTCATGGGAAACGGGGTTACCGGCAGGTTGAGGGTGGCTTTATAAGAGGAGCCCACAGAGCTCTATTATACTAGTCGCAGCAGTTCCTCCCCTGCGCCCGCAGTGGAATCGTCCGCAACCTTTCGCTTCCTGGCGCAGTCTGATTTGTTAGCGGCGAAGTATGCCCAGCGAGTTTGAATTTCGCGCCCTGCCCGATAATCCACCGCTATGGAAGCAGTTGGCGGCAGCCATCCGGGAGCGGCTGCACCCTGATCCCGAGCCCGATCTCAAACTGGAATCGCATCCGATTCCGGTCAAGGATATCTGGACCCCCCAACCCAGCCTGGGCAAGCGCCTGGGCTCGGTGGCGGTTCACGTGGCGATCATTGGCATCCTGATGCTGCCGTTCTGGCGCCCGGTGCAACGCGCGGTGCAGCATGAGGAGGAGCAAGTGGTGCTGAGCCCCGAACTGATGGCCCCAGGTCCGTCCCGGCCCAAGATGCAACACCTCGCCGGCGGCGGCCCGCCGGTGCACACCATCGCGCCGCCCAAGCTGCTGGCGGTGCAGGCGCCGCCGATGACCGTCATCCCCCCGCTACCGCTCATCCCCGCCACCAGCGCCGCCAACCTGCCGCTGCCAGCCCTGGGCAATATCGGCGCCGTCGCCGGGCCCCCCGGCAACAGCGCCGGCACCAGCGGCGCCGGTCCCGGCGGCGCCGGCTCCGGCGCGGGCGGCGGCGATTGCGTGACCGGCCCCTGCGGCATCGGCGGCGATATCAGCGAACCCGTCCCCATCTACCAACCTGACCCCGAGTACTCCGACGCTGCCCGCAGGGCCAAGTTCCAGGGCACCGTCATCGTGGGCGTCATCATCGGCGTCGACGGCCACGTCTACAACCCTAAGATTGTGCAGCCATTAGGATTAGGGCTGGACGAAAAGGCCCTCGATGCGGTCAAGCTATGGCGCTTCAGGCCCGCCGAGCGGGATGGCCGCCCGGTTCGCGTCGCCGCCAACATCGAAGTCAATTTTCATTTATATTAGCGCGGGCACCCGGCTTCGCCGCCCGCTTGGCCGGGAGCGCGTCGCGGGGGCCCCTTTCGCCCCGCTCCTGCGCTCCCGGCTCCCTCTGCCCGGCGGCGCGGGCCATTCCTCGCCGCCCGCTTGGCCGGGAGCGCGTCGCGGGGGCCCCTTTCGCCCCGCTCCTGCGCTCCCGACTCCCTCTGCCCGGCGGCGCGGGCCATTCCTCGCCGCCCGCTTGGCCGGGAGCGCGTCGCGGGGGCCCACGCTCCGCGGCGAGCGTAAGCGGGCGACGCAGCCGGGTGCCCGCGCCAACAGCGCAGCAGCGGAGCGGGGCTCCGGGGCCCACGCTCCGCTGCGAGCATAAGCGGGCGGCGCAGCCGGGTGCCCGCGCCAATTAATGCCGAAACCTGCCCATGCTAGACTTCGTATAAAGTCGCGTGGGATGATTGTCCACACTGGACAAAAACGACATCCAGGCTGTCTCAAAAGACCAGGATTCATGGCGCCTTCAGCTCCCAACCCCGACGATTATCGTTTTCTGCTCGAGAGCAAGCCTTTTTGGAGGGACTTCCTCGATCAGATCAAGGACCGCTTCTCACCCGGCCAGGTCCCGGAGCTGGTGCTGGAGTCCAAGCCGATCCCAGTTAAGGACATCTGGTCCAAGCCGCAGACGAAGCGCAGCCTGTTAAGCGTCACGCTGTTCGAGCTCGCCGTCGTGGGCGTCCTGTGCCTGCCGTTCTGGCGCCCGGTGCGCAAGGCCATCCAGGAGACGATCATCACCCCCATCTTCGTGCCGGCTCAACCCGCGCCGATCATGCCCAAGATGTTGAGGCTCTCCGGCGGCGGAGGCCCGGTTCACACCGTGGCGCCGAAGCTGGTTCAACAAAAGGTCCAAGCCATGAGCGCCCCGACGGCGCTGATGCCGCTTGCCGACGTGCTCAACTCGCCCTCCTTTGGCGCCATCGGCCCGATCAGCGGCCCTCCCGGAGCTGGCGGCGGCTCTGGCGGCGGACCCGGCGGCAACGGCAGCGGCGGCGAAGGCGGCAACTGTATCGGCGCCAACTGCGGCGGCGGCGTGGGCATCACCCAGCCCATACCGATTTACGATCCTGACCCCGAGTACTCCGACGCCGCCCGCAAGGCGAAGTTCCAAGGCACCTGCACGGTGCAGGTGGTGATTGGCGCCGATGGGACCGTCAGCCACCCCACGGTCGTCGAGCCGCTGGGCTTGGGCCTGGACCAGAAGGCGGTCGAGGCGGTCTTGAAGTGGCGCTTCCGCCCGGCCCGCGATAAGGATGGACGCCCCGTGGCCGTCACCGCCAACATCGAAGTCAACTTCCGGTTGTATTAACGCTGCCGCTATACTGAACGGGTCTTGGCTGTTAGCCCCGATCTATTCGGTCCCTCCGATCCCGCCGTTTGGGAGGTACAGACCCGTGCTCCCGGCCCGGCTGGAACGTTGCCACTCACGCCGGAGATGCTGCGCCACGCGCCCTCCGGCGATCTGTTCGGCTGGAGCCAGGACGCCGGCATGGGCTGGAACCCCGCGCGGCTGGGCGGCAAAGAGGTCCTAATCCTCTCGACCCACGGCGGCGTGCGCGCCCCCGACGGCACCCCCATCGCGCTTGGCTACCATACCGGGCACTGGGAAGTGGGCCTTTTAGTCGAAGCGGCGGCGCGGGAGTTGAGCGGGGCGGGGGCGATGCCGTTCGCCGCCTTTTGCACCGACCCCTGCGACGGCCGCTCCCAGGGCACGCCGGCGATGTTCGACTCGCTGCCCTACCGCAACGACGCCGCCGCCGTCTTTGGACGCCTGATCCGCTCCCTCCCCACCCGCCGCGGCGTGCTCGGCGTGGCCACCTGCGACAAGGGTCTGCCGGCGATGATGATGGCGCTGGCGGCGCTCACGCACGACGCACGGCCAGTGCCGGCCGTGCTCATTCCCGGCGGCGTGACCCTGCCACCCGAAGCCGGCGAGGACGCCGGGACGGTGCAATCCATCGGGGCACGCTTTGCCCACGGCAAGATCAGCCTGGAGGACGCCGCACTCGCCGGCTGCCACGCCTGCGCCACCCCTGGCGGCGGCTGCCAGTTCCTCGGCACCGCCGCCACCGCCCAAGTGGTCGGCGAGGCTCTCGGACTCTCCCTGGGACACACCGCGCTCGCCCCCTCCGGCCAACCCATTTGGCTGGATGCCGCCCGCCGCTCCGCGCGTGCCGTGCTGGCCCTGGAGCGCGCAGGCACGACCATGCGCGACATCCTCACCCCCGAGGCCCTGGAGAACGCGCTGGTCACGCACGCGGCGTTCGGCGGGTCCACCAACTTCATTATCCATCTCGCCGCCATCGCTCACAGCGCTGGCCTGCGCCCGCCCTCGGCCGCCGATTGGACGCACGCCTGCCGCCAGACGCCCCGCCTGGTCGACGCCCTCCCCAACGGCCCCCGCAACCATCCCACCGTTCAGGTTTTCCTGGCTGGCGGCGTCCCCGAAGTCCTGCTCCACCTGCGCCGCGCCGGCTTGCTGCACACCGCCGCCCGCACCGTCAGCGGCGTAACGCTTGATGACCAGCTCGATCAGTGGCAGATTTCGAAACGCCGCACCCGCCTCCGCCAACTGCTACGCGATAAGGACGGCGTCGATCCCGACGACGTCATCTTCTCCTCCGACACTGCCCGCCGCCGCGGACTCACCGCGACCATGTGCTTTCCCACCGGCAACCTCGCCCCCGAGGGCGCAGTGGTCAAGTCAACCGCCATTGACCCGGCCGTGCTCGGCCCCGACGGCATCTACCGCCAGCGCGGCCCGGCGCGCGTGTTCTACACCGAACCCGCGGCCATTGAAGCGATCAAAGCTGGCCGTATCCAGGCCGGCGACGTCCTCGTCCTCGCCGGCCGCGGCCCCATGGGCTCGGGCATGGAGGAAACCTACCAGCTCACCTCGGCGCTGAAGTTCCTGCCCTTCGGCAAACACGTCGCCCTCATCACCGACGCCCGCTTCAGCGGCGTCTCCACCGGCGCCTGCATTGGCCACGTCGCCCCCGAAGCGCTCGCCGGCGGCCCCATCGGCAAACTCCGCGACGGCGACAGCATCGACATCGTGATCGACCCTCAGCACCTCGACGCCACCATCAACGTGCTCGGCGACGACGGCCAGCCGCTCCCGCCGGAAGCACTTGCCGCCCGCCCCACGCCCGCCGCCTGCGCCCCCGATCCCGCCCTGCCGGAAGCCACCCGCCTCTGGGCCGCGCTGCAAAACGCCAGTGGCGGCCCGGCCGCCGGCTGCGTCTACGACACGGATAAGATCATCCGCCTCCTCCAAGCCGGCCAGGCTGCGCTAGACTCGTTCCGATAGGAACCAACAGCCGTGCGCCCTCAACCACTCATCGCCGTCACCGATGTGGAAGCCAGCAGCCGATGGTACCAGCGCCTGCTGGGCTGCCAGAGCAACCACGGAGGCGCTGAATATGAGCAGTTGACCTCGAATGGCCAACTCGTCCTGCAGTTGCACCGGTTCGAGGTCGAACATCACCACGGCGCCATCGGCGATCGTGACGATAAGCCCTACGGAAACGGCGTGCTGTTGTGGTTCGAGGTCGATGACTTTGACGCCATCATCGAACGCGCCACTGAGATGGGCGTGGAGATCGTCATGCCCCGCCATCGCAATCCTCCCGATGGCAAGGGTGGTCCCAATCACTGGGAGCTCTGGATGCGCGATCCGGATGGGTATGTCGTCGTGGTGGCCAGCCCCTACGGCACCGCCTGCGGAGCCTGGCGTCCCGGCCAGTAGCGCCACCCACGCTGTATTCAACCACCTTCAGCGGTCGAGCCAGAGCAGCGGCTGGCGGACGGGGCGGTTGCGGATGATCTCGGGCACCGTCGGGTCGGGGTCGAGGCGGCGCCAGACCGCGATCCAGGATGGCTCCCGGTAGGCCAGCGCGGCGAACAGCAGGCTGGGCTGGCGCACCGGAAGATCGTTCCAGTACTCGACATCCTTTTTGTAGGGCCAAGTCGATTTATCGGCGACGTAGGGCATCAGGAAGCGGAACGCCTGCTCCATGCTGCGATCGCTGCTGCGGGCGTCGGCGCCGCGCCACGCCCACAGATCGTAGCCGGGGGTCGAGAGCACCTGGGCGCTGACGCCGATGATATCGAGGTTGAACAGCGAGTAGCTGTAGGGCTTGGTGCGCGCCAGCTCGCGCGGGAAGCTGCCGTTGGGAGCCAGCTGATCCTTCAGGATCGTCTGCTGCAGGCGGGTGCGGCAGAATCCGGTGACGCCGTCATCGCCGGTGAGGGCGGCGAAGCTGGCGGCTTGCAGCAACCAGCAGGAGGCGTGGTTGTTCTTGGTGTCCCGCTCCTGTTCGCCGCGCTTGGACGTGGTCAGCCAGGCGAGATACTCGGTGAACCACGCCTGCGTCCCGCGGGCGTCGGCGTCATCGAGCGCGCCGCCGCGCAGCAGCACGCGCGCCGCCTGCGCCACCTCACATAAGTGCACGGTGTCGATGATGCCGATGCTGCGGCCGGTGTCGCGGCCATGGATCGCCTGCGCATACTCAAGGTTGGGGTTCATGCGCGTGGCCGGAGTGACGAACCACGCCCGCAGATGCTCGACCGCGCGCTCGGCGTAGGCGCGTTCGCGGGTGAGCTGCCAGGCGGCGGTGAGCGCCGGCATCTCGATGCTGAGCCGGACCATCAACTCCCGGTGGGCGGTGAAGTTCGCCGGGTTCGACATGCCGTCGCGCTGAATGTAGGGGCCGTTGGGGTCTTTGGGGTCGGGCCACCAGTAATCGCCCTCGGAGTAGAAATCGTGCAGGCCGCCGGCGCTGCGCACGG
>JANWJU010000119.1 GCA_025451775.1 Terriglobales bacterium | reverse complement strand
GTACACGCAGTGTGCCACGCAAGGATGCCTCATCCCCGGCGGCTGGACCGATCTGACCGGCGCGGCGCCGGCGCTTTGGGCGTTGCCCCCCGACGATGCCCAGCCGATCACGCTGGGCTGGGCCGCGGTGGGCGATACCGTGTGCCGGGCCAGCTCGGAGCTGCGCTGCCGCACCGGGCGGGCGCCGTGGGTGAAGCCCGCGCCGCCGGCCTCCGCGGAGGCCAAGCCAAAAATCAATCCGGCCGCCTGCCGGCGCTGCCCGGCACCGAGATATCCGAGGCAGGCCGAAAGGAGCGGATGGCAGGGGCAGGTGGTCCTGCATGCGATCATCGGCAGGGACGGAAAAATGAAACAGGTGCTGGTAGAGGCGGCGCCGAGCGCGGCGCTGGCGCGCGCCGCGTTGGCCGCGGTCCGCAACTGGACCTATCATCCGTTTCTTGCAGATAATGGCCAGCCCATCGCGGTTGATACCCAAATCATGGTGAACTTCACGCTGAACTAGCAGGCGCTGCCCAGCAGGCGCTGGTAGCGGCGCAGATGGTGGTGGGCGCGGAAGAGGTGGGTTTTGAGCGTGCTCTCGGTCAGGCCCAGAGCCTGCGCGGCTTCGCGGGTGGAGAGCCCGTCAACCGCGCGCAGTTGCAGGGCGCGGCGCCAGGCGGAGGGGAGGCGGGCGGCCAGGCGCTGCAGTTGGACGCGCTGTTCGCCGCGGGCGCAGGACTCCTCCGGGGTGGGAGCGGCATCGTGCAGTATTTCCGGGTGGACGGTGCCGGGTTCGAGATCGGCAGAGATACCGACGATGGCGTGGGTGGCGTGGCGCCGGAGCTGGTCATTGGCGGCGTTGATCACGATGCGCGTCAGCCAGGAGGAGAGCTGCGCCCGGCCGTCGAACTGGTCGAGATGGCGGTAGGCGGAGAGATAAGCCTCCTGCACGGCATCTTCGGCGTCCTCGCGGCTGCGGCAGCGGCGCTGGGCCAGGCGCAGCAGGCGGCTGCGCTGCTTTTGCATGGTCTCGGTCAGCTCGGCTTCCAGCTCGATTCTCGTCTGCATACCTGTAGAACGGGGCAGACGGGAGATCTTGCAGGTTTTTTTTGGTGGTGGCGCGTCAGGCGAGAACCGTTTCCAGGGCGGGGGGCAACGGCTGGTGGTGGCGGGCGTAGAAGCCGTCGCTGGCCAGCAGCGCCTCGGGCGCGCCCTGCTCCAGCAGGCGTCCCTGGCCGATGACAAAAATGCGGTCAGGGGTGAGCATGCTGGCCAGGCGGTGGGAGATGACGATGGCGGTGCGGTTGCGGACCAGGCGGCGGAGGGCGGTGTTGAGGGCGGCCTCGCTGGCGGCGTCGAGGTGGGCGGTGGCTTCGTCGAGGATGAGGATGCGGGGATCGCGCAGCAGGGCGCGGGCGATGGCGAGGCGCTGCTTCTCTCCTCCCGACAGGCGTGCGCCGCCTTCGCCCAGCGGGGTCTGCAAGCCGCGCGGCAGGCGGGCGATGAACTCGGCTGCCTGAGCGGCTTCGACGGCAGCGTGAATCTGGCGGGTGCTGGCGTGGGCGCAGCCATACGCGACGTTGTCGGCGATGGTGCCCTGCAGCAGCAGCGGCTCCTGCAGCACCACCGCCATGTGGCGGCGCAGTTGGCTGGGGGCGAGGGTGCGGAGGTCGACGCCATCGATCAAAATGCGGCCCGCCACGGGATCGTGAAAGCGCAGCAGCAGATCCATTAACGTGGTCTTGCCGCCGCCGCTGGGGCCGATGACGGCAATGGTTTCACCGGCTTCAATATGGAAGGAGACGCGGTCGATGGCCCAGCGCGGGGGAAGATGCCGTGCTGCATCGCGCGCCGGATAGGCGTAGCTGACCTGCTCGAAGCGCACCGCGCCCCGCCCCGGCGTGTGGAACGCGCGCGGCGGAGCCGCGGTCACCTCGGGGCCGGGCTCGGCGAGGAAGTCCAGCACCACGGTGGCGGCGGCCATCTGGCGGGCGACGCCGCTATAGGTGCTGGCCAAGCCATCGAGCGGGCCGTAGAGCAGAGTGGCGTAGCTGGTGGCCGCGATCCAGGTGCCGGGGGTGATAGCGCCGCGCGTGACCAACCAGAAGCCGTACCCGGCCACGCCCAGCCGGCCGAGGAGCGCGAGCGCGCCCTTGGCTTCGTTGTAGCTGGCGTCGGCGAATACCAGGCGCCAGAGGCGGCGGAAGATCAGCCGGGCCTGGCGTTGGTACTCGGCCACCTCGAGGGCTTCGCCGCCCATCGATTTCACCGTTTTGATGCCGCTGAGCACTTCGGTGACGCGGCTGTAGAGCCGGCTCCAGCCCTCCTGCACGACCTCCTCATGGCCGGCGAGCGTGGCCGCGCCGCGCACCGTGGCCCAGAGAAACAGCGGCATTGGCGCCAGCCCCACCCAGGCCAAGCGGGGCGAGAGGCGCCACAAGAGCGCCATCATGAGCAGCAGGTTGATGGTGTTGGGGGCGAGCGATTGCAGCACGTCGCCCACCACTTGCCCCAGCGCCGCCACCCCGCGGTCGATGCGGGTCAGCAGGTAGCCGGCGCCGCTGTGTTGGTGAAAGCTGAGGGGGCGGGCGTAGAGCCGTTCCAAGACCAAGCCGGAGAGTTCGAAACTGCTATCGAAGCGGACGCGGTTGACGGTGAGTGATTGCGCGACCTGCAATAGGCGCTGGGCGGTGAGCGCGGCGCCCAAGCCAGCGAGCGCGAGCACGCCCGCGCGCCACTCCCGCGCCCGGGCTCGGGAAGCGGACGCGCCGTGGACGAGCGCATCCAGCAAGTACTTATAAAACAGCGGCTCGACCGCGCCCAGGGCCGCGGCGGCGACGCCGAGGGCGAGCGCGAGCGCGATCCAAAAACGCCGGGGATAGAGCAGTGGGGCCAGCGCTTGCCACCGGCCGCGCTGGAGCAACGCGGGATGGAAACGCCCGCCCGGGGAGCACGGCACAGTACCCCCATTCTCGGACTGCGGGCGCGCCTGGCGCCATCGGGGGTTTCCCCGTGAGCGCCGCCCCTTTATACTGGCGCGGACATGCGAGTTCGCCCTGCGCGGACGCTTTTGTGGCTGGCGATCGCCGCCGTGTTGGCCGCGGCCGTGGTGTTATCCGGCGCGGCGCCGGCGGTGGTGAACATCGGCGGATTTTCCGCCGCCTTGAGCGCTGCCGAAGCGCGCTGGGAGCGGAGCTTTCAGGCCAGCATCCAGCCGGCGCGGCTGCGTGCCGATATGCGCACGCTGAGCGCGGCGCCGCACAACGCCGGCAGCGCCCGCCAGCAGCAGCTCGCGGGCTGGATTCTGCAGCAGTTCCAGGCTGACGGGTTCCAGGCGCATCTGGAACCGTTCGACGTGCTCTACCCCACGCCCATCGCGCGCCGGGTGGAGTTGGTGGCGCCGCACCATTTTGTGGCCGGCCTCAAGGAGCCAGAGCCGGACGCGGCGGGGGCGTTGCCGACCTTTTTGATGTACTCGGCCGATGGCGACGTCACCGCGCCGCTGGTGTATGTGAACTACGGGGTAGCAGCCGATTACGCCACGCTCAATCGGCTGGGCGTGAGCGTCCGCGGCAAGATCGTAATCGCCCGCTACGGCCAGGGGTGGCGGGGCATCAAGCCGCGGCTCGCCTATGAGCATGGCGCGGTGGGGTGCCTGCTCTACTCCGATCCCCAAGACGATGGTTTCGCGCGCGGGGCGGTGTATCCGCGGGGGCCGTGGCGTCCAGCGGAGGGGGTGCAGCGCGGCAGCGTGATGGAGATGACGCTCGCGCCCGGCGACCCGGAGACGCCGGGGTGGGGTTCGACGCCGGGCGCGCCGCGGCTGCCACTGGCGCAGGTGACGAATCTGCAGAAAATTCCGGTTCTGCCGCTGTCCTACGCCGACGCCGGGCCGCTGCTTGCCGCCCTGGGAGGGCCGGCGGCGCCGCCAAGCTGGCGGGGAGCGCTGCCGCTCACGTATCGGATTGGCCGGCTTGGACCGGGGACGGCGGTGGTGCACCTGGCGGTGAAGTTCCATTGGGGATTGGCGCGCATCAACGATGTGATCGCGACCATCCCCGGCAGCACCGATCCCGAGGCCTGGATTCTGCGCGGCAATCATTACGACGCGTGGGTGGACGGCGCCGACGATCCCGGCAGCGGGCAAGCGGCGCTGCTCGAAGAAGCGCGCGGGCTGGGCGCGCTGCTGCGCCAGGGATGGCGGCCGCGGCGCACCATCGTGTACGCCGCCTGGGATGGCGAGGAGCCGTCATTGCTGGGCTCGACCGAGTGGGTCGAGACCCACGCCGCCGAGTTGAATGAGCACGCCGTGGCCTACCTCAACACCGACATGAGCCAGGCGGGCCAACTGCGCGTGGGCGGCAGCCAGACGCTGGAAGCTTTCATGAACGGCGTGCTGCGCGCCGTCCCCGATCCCTCGGGCGCGGGCAGCGAGGGGGATGCCGGCGATCTAACCATCAGGGCGCTGGGCTCGGGCTCGGATTACTCGCCCTTTCTCGATCACTTGGGCATCGCCGCGCTGGACTTGGGCTTCGAGGGCGGCGGTGGCGGCGGCGTGTACCACTCGGCGTTGGACAATTTCTACTGGTACACGCATTTTTCCGACCCCAAGTTCCTCCACGAGCGGGCGCTGGCGCAGACGGTGGGTACGGCCGTGCTGCGTCTGGCCGATGCCGACGTGCTGCCGTTCGAGTTTTCCGGCTTTGCCGCCCATGTGGCCCACGACGAGCGTCAGGTCGAGGCGGCCTATCACGCGCAGCCACACGCCAACGGGGTCGATTTCAAGCCGCTGCGTGCGGCCCTCGGGGCGCTGAAGCGCGCGGCCATCGCCTACGACCAGGCGCTCGCCGCGCGGCCGCTGAGCAGCGGCGGCGGCGCCCGGTATGCCGCCCTCAACCGGCTGCTGGCGCAAAGCGAACGGCAACTGCTGGAGCCGGCGGGGCTGCCGGGCCGGAACTGGTACCGGCATCAGATCTATGCGCCCGGCCTCAATACCGGCTACAGCGCCATCACGCTGCCGGGGTTGCGGGAGGCGATCGCGGCGGGCGACGAGGCTGCGGCCGAGGAACAAACGCAGGCGCTGACGCAGGCGTTGGCGGCGCTCACCCGCCAGATCCAGGCCGCACGCGCGGATTTGTGAGGGTAATAGCCTGCGGTGCGGGCGAAGCCCGGGCGGCCGCGCCCATTAAAACAGGGCGTGGCCGCTGACGGGGTAGCGGTAGTTGGCGATGGCGCTGGTGACGCCGAAGGCGATATAGCTGGCCGCGATCCAGTGTTCGAGGCGGTCGTGGCCGGTGCGATGCAGGATGTACATCAACCCGAGGCCGGCGCCGGCGGCGGCGGTTTCGGTGGCCACGAAGGCGGCGCGGTGGTCGACCAGGGAGTTGGTGAGCAGCCACTCGTCCTTGCCGCGGTCGCGGAAGTAGCGGGTGCTGGAGTAGTCGAGCGCGTGCACGGTGACGATGCCGGCGAGCAGGGGCGTGTTCCAGCGGTTCCACCAAAAGGCGCGCGGGTCGGGGTCGGGGCCGGCGAAGACGCGGGTGGCGACAGCGCCCGCGAGAGCGCCGCCGATGGCGCCGTAGGCCACGCCGGCGCGCCACGCGTGGGCGCCGCGTTCGCTCGGGGCCAGGGTCTGGAACGACAGGCCGCGCGCGCCCGCCAGCGCGCCGGCGGCGGCGCCGGCACTGGCGGCGAGCAGGATCTTTTTCAATGGCGGCGGCGGTGCAGGCGATGCTGTCGGGGCCACTGGGGCGGTGGACTGGGCGGCCAAGCTGGCCGGGGCCGGCAGTAAGACGAGGCTGGCGGCGGCCAACAGCAGAACAACGATGATGCGCCTCATGCCGCCCACGCTCCCAGCAAACGGCCGCCGTGCACGCCGGTGACGGTGGCGGTGGCGAGTTGGCGGGGCGGGGCGGGCGGCAGTGTCATCTCTAAAAAATTGCCGGTGAGGCCGCGGCCGGCGCCATCGGCGGCGGGCGCCAGGGTCACGACCGCGAGTTGGCGGCCCAACATGGTGCGCAAGAAGTCCGCGCGCTTGGCGGCGATCAAATGGCGCAGCTCGGTGGCGCGTTCGTGGGCGGCGGCGGCCGGGACTGGCGTCCAGCTTCCGGAGGCGAGGCGCCGGGCGGCTTCCGTGCCGGCGCGGCTCGAGTACGTAAAGATATGCAGATAGGTGAACGGCAGCGCCGCGATCAAATCCCGGGTGGCGGCGAACTCGGCCTCGGTTTCACCGGGGAAGCCCACCATCACATCGGCGCCGATGGCGGCCGCGGGCGCGGCGTGCCGGAGCCGCAGCACGCGTTCGGCGTACTGGGCCGCGGTGTAGCGGCGGCGCATGCGCCCCAGCACGGTGTCACTGCCGCTCTGCAGCGGCAGGTGCGCGTGCGCGGCCACGCGGGGCTCGGAGGCGAGCAGGGCCGTGAGCTCTGTGCTCCAGTCCATGGGCTCGACCGAGCTCAGGCGTAGACGGGCCAACGGCGTTTGTTCCAGGATGGCGCGGACTAAATCGTGCAAGCGCAAGCGGCCATCGAGATCGCGTCCCCACTCGCCCAAGTTAATGCCGGAGATTACCGCTTCCGGGTAGCCGTTTTCAGCCAGCTCGCGGATCTGGGCCAGCACGCCCCCCAGCGGCAGCGAGCGGTGGGCGCCGCGTACGAACGGGATCACGCAGTAGCTGCAGCGCCGCCCACAGCCGTCCTGCACCTTGACCACGGGCCGCATGCGGCCGGAGGCGACGGCGGCCGGCGGCGCGTTCCAGGCTTGCAAGTCCAGCAGGTCCTCGAACACGGCGGCGGTGGCCAGCTTGGGCGAGCCGGTGCCCAGCACGGCGGTGACACCATCGAGCGCGGCCACCTCGGCGGGCGCGCGCCGGGCGTAGCATCCGGTGACGGCGATGCGCAGCGCGGGGTGGTCACGGCGCAGGCGGGTGATGGCGCGGCGGGCTTCGGCATCGGCTTCGGCGGTGACGGTGCAGGTGTTGAGCACCGCCCAGTCGGCCGCAGTCCGGCTGTCCACCGCCGTCCAGCCGCGGCGCTGGAGGGCGGCGGCGAGGGCGGCGCCGTCGGCTTGATTGGTGCGGCAGCCGAAGCTGTGCAGGAAAAACTTGGGCATGGCGAGAATTTAATTCTAGTCGAGGCTTGACAGACCGCAGGCGATTGAATAATTATACCTTTGATGAATAAATATTCCAAAGCGTCGCCGCGCGGGCAACAGAAGCTGCGCACGGGAGTCGTCGGCGCCACCGGTTACGCCGGCCAGGAGTTGCTGAACCGGCTGGCGCGGCACCCGGGCGTCGAGTTGGTGGCGGCCATGTCTTCGGGACGGCCTGCCTCGTCCGACGCCTCGCCCGATGCCGCGGTGCGGGTCGCCGATCTCGCGCCCGCTTACACGGGGGCGTTGACCTGCACCCCAGCTTCGGTCGCGGCGATGCAGGAGGCGGGGGCCGAGTTCGTGTTCCTGGCCACGCCGCCGGAGGTCTCGACGGAGTGGGTCGAGGGGCTACCGGAGGGGGTGCAGATCGTCGACCTGAGCGGCGCCTACCGCTTCCGCGACGACGTGGTGTATGGCTGGCCGGAGAAGAACCGGGAAGCCATCCAGAGGGCGCGGGTGGTCTCGAACCCGGGCTGCTACGCCACGGCAGCGCTCACGGCGCTGTGGCCGTTGCTCAAAGCCGGGATCATCGAGGCGGACGGCATCATTTGCGATGCCAAGTCGGGGGCGAGCGGCGCCGGCAAGGGGTTGCGCGCGGATCTCCATTTCGTCGAACTCGAAGCCAACTGCAAGGCGTACAGCGTGTTCACCCATCGGCATGCCCCGGAGATCGCGCGCCACGCGGGGATGGCCGGAGACGGGGCCGCGAGCTTTATCTTCACGCCCCACCTGCTGCCCACCGCGCGCGGCATTCTGGCCACGCACTACCTGCGGCTGGCGCCCGGGGTGGAGGCGGCGGCCATCGCCGCGAGTTATGACAGCGCTTACGCGGCCGAACCGTTCGTGCGGGTGCGGGGCACGCGGCTGCCGGAGCTACGGGACGTGAACCATACCAATTATTGCGATGTGGGGTGGAACGTGCGGGGCCGGCAGGTGGTGGTGGTGACGGCGCTGGATAACCTGGTGAAAGGCGCGGCCGGGCAGGCGCTGCAGAATTTCAACCTCATGGCGGGATGGCCGGAGGCGACGGGGTTGCTGTGACCACCAACACGACAACCGTGCTCAAGATCGGCGGCAGCGTGCTGGAGCCGGCGCCGGCGCCCGCCTTTATGGCGGCGGTGGCGCGGACGGTGGCGGCGGGCGAAAAGCTGGTGATCGTGCACGGCGGCGGCAAGGCGTTGACCGCGCTGCTGGGCCGTTTGGGGGTGGCGACGGAGTTCAAAAACGGCCTGCGGGTGACCGGCGCGGCCACGCTGCAAGCCGCGGTGATGGCGTTTGCGGGCGAGGTCAACACGCAACTTGTGGCCGCGCTGAACCGGGCCGGGGTGGCGGCGGTGGGTCTGACCGGACTCGATGCTTCCAGCGTGCGCGCCCAGGTGGCGGATCCCGGGCTGGGCGCGGTGGGCATTCCGGACGCCGCGGAGGCGCGGCTGCCGCGGGCGCTGCTCGATGCCGGGTATATTCCTGTGTACGCCTCGCTGGCTAGCGACGGCGATGGGGGCGTCTTGAACGTCAATGCCGATCAGTTCGCGGCATCGCTGGCGGGAGCATTGGGCGCGGAACGGATGTTGTTTGTCACCGACGTGCCGGGCGTGCTCGACGCCAACGGCGGGTTGATTCCACAAATCTCACTCGCCGGCATGGAAGCCATGGCGGCGAGCGGCGCCATCCGGGGCGGCATGCTGCCCAAAGCCGACGCCTGCCGGGCGGCGCTGGCAGGCGGAGCGGGCACGGTGACCATTCTGGGCGCCGAAGCCGCGCTGCGGCTGGACGAGATCATCGCCGGGCCGGGCGCCGGTACGCCTTGCGGCACCCAAGTTACGCGAGCGTAAAAATTATGACCACCACCACCGACCCCCACTGGGCCCAGATGCTGGTGCCCGCCGAAATCGACGACGCCGCCTGGCCTGCGGGCTTCACCTTCGCCGCTGGCCACTGCGGGCTGAAGCGCAAATCGCCGGACCTGATGCTGGTGCGCTGCGCCAAGCCCCAGGGTGGCGCGGTGAGCGCGGCGGCGGTGTTCACCACCAACCGCCTGCAGGCGCCGCCGGTGCGGCTGTCGCGGGCGCATCTTGCCGCCTCCGGGGGGCGGGTGCGGGCGCTCATCGTCAACAGCGGCAACGCCAACTGCGCCACCGGGCCACGGGGAGTGCGCGCGGCACGGGCCACGGCCCAAGCGGTCGGCAAACAGCTGGATTGCCCGGCCGATCAGGTATTGGTTTGCTCGACCGGGGTGATCGGCTATCCCCTGCCTTACGACAAGATCGTGAACGCGCTTCCGGCCTGGGCGGAGCGGGACGACGGCGGCGCCGCCGGCGCGCAGGCCATCCTCACCACCGACACGCGGACCAAGATGGCGGCGGTGAGCTTTCGCGATGGCGCCCGGGAGTACCGCATCGCCGGCATGGCGAAGGGGTCGGGCATGATCCATCCCAACATGGCCACCATGCTGGCGTTCTGCTTCACCGACGCCCCGCTCACGCCGGCGGCGGCGCGCAAGGCGCTGACGGCGGCGGTGGCGGACTCGTTTCATCGCATTACCGTGGACGGCGATACCTCGACCAACGACACGGCGGCGCTGTTCGCCTCTGGCCAAGGCAAGCTCTCGGCGCGGGGCGCGGCGCGCTTTCAGGCCGCGCTCAACCAGGTAACGCAGTCGCTGGCACGGCAAATTGTCCTCGACGGCGAAGGCGCCACCCACTTCGTTACGGTCGAAGTCGTGGGCGCCGCCAGCGCCGCCGAAGCCGACCGGGCCGCGCGCGCCATCGCGCACTCGCCCTTGGTGAAGACCGCTCTCGCCGGCGCCGACGCCAATTGGGGCCGCGTGCTCGCCGCGGCCGGTTACTCCGGCGCCGTCTTCGACCCCGACCGGGCCGAGGTCTGGTTCAGCGGCCTCGCCGTGTACCGCAAGGGGGTGGCGCTGGCCTTCGACGAGGTCGAGGCCAAATCGCGCCTGGAGCGGCCCGAGGTCACCGTCCGCATCGACCTGCACGCCGGGAAGGCGCAAGCCTGGATCTGGACCTGCGACCTGACTGAGGGATACATCCGCATCAACGGCAGCTATCGGACGTAGATAAAACGCGGGCACCCGGCTTCGCCGCCCGCTCGGCCTCCAGCGCGTCGCGGGGGCCCCGGCGCCCCGCTCGTGCGCCGGAGGCGCGACCTCGGCCCCGGGCGGTGGCCGCACCGGCCGAGATCCCGCCGGCCTGGCTCGCCACTTCTCGCTGGGTTGCTCCCGTGACGCTCGCACTGTGAGCTTCACTCGCTTGAGGGCTGGCTTCGATTGGCCGACACCGGCGGGGATGCGCGGGTCGGCATGGCGGCGCACGAGCGGCACTGCCGCTCGTTGCCCCGCTCTGCTCGTGGCATCTCCAAGCTGCCTCCGTTCGCCGTTCGTGCGCCAGAGGCGTGCAGGTCAGAAGCTGACCGAAGCGACGATGTCGATGCGGCGGTTGGCGGCGCCGCCGGAGTATTCGCCGCCGGCTAGGGAGATGGACTGGCCGAAGCGGGGCGAGTTGAGATTGCTCACCGGGGCGGCGAGATTGACGGTATTCAGTAAATTGCGGGCGGACGCGCCCAGACTGAGCTGGTAGACGTGATCGCCGAGCGTGAGCTTGAAGTCTTTGGTGAGGCGCAGGTTGAGCGCCACCGCTGCCGGTCCAGTGGCGGTGTTGGGCGCGATGATGGCGCCGGCGCCGGCGCCTAACGGCGCCCGATCGAAAGTTCCATACGGCGTTGGGATCAAATTGGCGGCAGGCGTGTTGGGACCAGCTAGTGCGGGCCGGGCGTTCTGCTGGCCGGTGCCGTAGAGGTCCTCGCCCAGCGTCAGGCTGAAGGGCTGCCCCGACTGCGCCACCAGAAACGGTTCGGCGCTGAAGTCCCAGGGCAGCGCAATCGTGCCGCTGATGTAGAACCGGTGCCGCACGTCGTAAGGGGCGCGGCCATAGTCGGCGAGCAGGTCCCAGGGGTTGGCGGGAAAACTGTCGGCCCCGCCGGTGTTGGCGTGCGCGTTGTTGAAGGTGTAATAACCGGATAGCGATACGGCGCTCGAGGGGTTCGCTTTGAAGTTCAGAGTGAGCTGATTCTGGCGGTAGATGCCGCGGGACTGGTACTGGTAGATGTTGCCGCGGGTGTTGCCCAAGGGACGGGTGCCGCTGCCGGGGACGGCGGGGTCGAAGGTTCCCGGCAGCGGCGCGTTGATGTCGTTGGTGAGGAACAGATGCGAGCCGGAGGAGTGGAGATAACTCAGCGCAAGCGAGCCCCGGCGGCCGAATTGGTGTTCCAGGCTGACGCTGGCGGTCGCGGTGAGCGGCGCTTGCAGCAGCGGCGCGTAGGTGTAGGTGGTGGGATAGGAGGCGGGCAGCGAAGCCAAGGCGCCGGGCGCGGGAAGATTGGGGTAGAAGGCGGGGGCGTTGACGATGTACTGGCGCTGGTTGGAGGTGAGCGAGTGGGCGGCGACGATCATCTGATCGTCGTCGAGGCGCTCGTAAAACACGCCGACGCCAGCCCGCAGCACCGTGCTGGGCTGGCCGCCGCCCAGTCCCCACGCCACCCCCAGGCGGGGCGCCCAATCGGAGTGGTCGTGCTGCATGTTCTCGGACTCGAAGCGCAGGCCATAGGTGGCCGTCAGGTTGGATCGCAATTGCCAGGTGTCCTGGGCGTAAAGCGACGCATCCATGCGCAGGATGTGGGCGAGCGGAGCGCCGGCCGTGAGCGTGAACTGGCTGGGTCCGTTGCCGGCGGCCTGAATCTGGGCCATCGTCAACCCATTGTGCAAGCCGGTCTGGGTGGCTTGATAATCGGCGAGCGAGCTAAAAACAAAGGCCCCATTGTAATTCGCGGCGTTGGATTCGGTGCGGCTCACTTGGCGAACCTCGCCGCCGGTCATGAACTGGTGGGCGCCGCGGTCAAGGCTGAGGTCGTCGCGCAGATCGTTATGCGTTTCCCAGTTGAGGTAAGCTCCGCCCCCGCTGCCACCCGCGGTGAAGGCGCCGAGCACCTGCAGGGTGGGGCTGGTGCTGGCAGGCGCATCCTGTTCCCAATGATGGAGAAACTGGTAGCTGGTCACGTTGACCATGGTGGGGCCGAGGATCTGCGTATCGGCGATCTGTAGGTTGTGGCGATGGCTGAGATGGCTGCTGGCCGCGGTGGGCAGCGTGGTGCCGCCAACTCCGTTGCCGGATTCCGAGAATTGCAGGAACTCATAGTGCCCGGAGAGCGTGTTGGAGGGGGTCAACTGGACGTCCAGCTGGGGCGTGATGGCGGTGCGGTGGTTGGGGTTGGGCACGCTGGCGATGTAGGTTCGCGGCGCCAGGTTGGAGTCCAGAGTCTGGGCGTTGATGACGTTGATATTGGAGATGTCGCGGTGCTCGACGCTCAGAAGCCAGGAGATGGATTTGGCGGCGGGGCCGCCCAAGTCGAAGCTGTAGATATTGGAGTGGTATTGGGGCGCGGATGTACCTGCGCCGGTCAGGAACGGATTGAGCGCATTCAGGCGGGAAGTGTTGCCGTCGTAAGACACGTCGCCGTGCAGGTTCTGCGAGCCAGGCTTGGTCTCGATCTCGATGCGGCCGTAGCCGAGGCGGGCGTAGCGGGCGGCGAAGGGGTCGTTGTTGACCTTAACCGAGCTGATGGCCGATTTGGGCGGAATGTCGCCTTGGGTAAAGCCGTTGATGTAGACCGTCCCGCCGCTGCCACCAATCGCCGGCCCCGCCAACGCCTGCAGGTCGGTTTGCAGTTGGTCGGGATCGCTGGAGAGACTCTGTAGCGCCTGGCCCGAAAGGGTCACCGCGCCGGCGCGATCGGCGGGCTGCAAGCTGACCGTGGTGGCTGTGCTCTGCACCGAGACGTGCTGCTGGCTGGTCGCCAGCGCGAGGTGAACGGCGAGCTCGGCGGCCGCGGGTGAGCCCAGGGTCACGCTCTGGCGGTAGGCGGCGAAACCGGGAGCGGTCACTACCAGTTGCGCGCCGCCGGCGGGCAGGCCGTGCAGGGCAAACGTTCCCTGCCTCGAGGTCACGGTTTGGCGGAGGGTTTTGTTGCTGGCGGTCACGGCCACCTTGGCGCCGGCGACCACCGCCCCGGTGGGGTCGAGCACGCGCCCCTGTAGCACCGCATTCGCGGCCGCCGCCGAGGGCGCGGCCGGCGCCGGGGTCTGCGCGCGCGCGGCCCAGGGGAGCAGGAGCAGTGAACAAATTAACGATGCACGAAAAAATGGCATGGCCTTACAATTTCCGATCAAATGAATGCGGCGGCCCCTCGCAGCTCTGGAGGAACCGTGCCCGCGCCGCTGGGCGGACGAGTCGAGCAGGGTTGGTCAACACACCTAACGCCAAAACGCCGGCCACCGGGATTGTGTGACAAATAACGGTGAAGGGGCGCCAGGAACCGCGCGCCGCCCGGCTAGTAGTACCATGACCATAATGCCGTCGGTCGTCATACCGGACAAGCTGTACTTCCGCATTGGCGAGGTGGCCAAGCTGGCCAAGCTCGAGCCTTAC
>JANWJU010000118.1 GCA_025451775.1 Terriglobales bacterium | reverse complement strand
GTTGCTCGGCGGTTTGTACCGCCTGGGCGCGCAGCGCCGGATCGGCGGCTTGCGCGGCCATCTCCAGCTGCAGCCCGTCATCCTTATAGGCGGAATCAGGATGCTTCTGCACGAAGGCGGCGGCCAATTGGGCCTTGGTCGCGTTGTCTTTGGCCGCTGTAATGGCGGTAAAGTCCTTGTATTCAGCTTGGCCGGCGGCGCCGGGTTTCCAGGCCCGCTTGGCCGGAGCAGCGGGCTTGGGGCAGGCCGCGGCCGCCTGCAGACCCAAAGGCGGCATCAGGGGAGACGTGGCCGGAACCGAGGTGGCCCAGCCAGCGACCGTCAAAATGGATACGGCAGCAATTGTGGTGAAGGTCTTCATGATCTCTCCTGTGCCAGAAGGTGGATTATAGATATAGACACTTTCCGGCGTCAATCGTTACAGACAAGCACACCCGCCCCAGCACTCCAAGCACGCGGGAGGTCAAGAGGCACACTATGGCAGAAACACCATTGCAAGGGCAAGTCAGTATTGTGACCGGCGCCAGCCAGGGTATCGGCCGGGCGGTGGCGTTGCGCTTGGCGCAGTTGGGCTCGGCGGTCGTCGTCGCGGCGCGAAACCAAGCCGGCCTGGAGGCCGTGGTACACGAAATCGAGCAATCCGGCGGCCGCGCGCTGGCGGTGCGCACCGATGTGCGCTCGCCGGAGGCGGTGGCCAAATTGGCGGCCGCGGCGCTGCAGAGCTTTGGCCGGATCGACATCCTGGTCAACAACGCCGGCATCGGGCATTTCGGCTCTCCCCTCCACGAGATGCCGCCGGAGGCCTTCGCGGCCACCATGGAGACCAACTTGGGGGCGGTCTACCTGGCCATCCGCGCGGTGGCGCCCCACCTGATCCAGCGCCGCTGCGGGCACATCATCAACATCGCCTCCCTGGCGGGGCACAACCCACTGCCCGGAGGCGCCGCCTACGCCGCCTCCAAAGCCGCGCTCCACGGGCTCAGCGTTTCCGTCGCCGAGGAGCTGCGCGGTTACGGCATTCGCGTCAGCCTGGTATGCCCCGGTTCGGTCGATACCGATCTATCGCCCGATCTGGTCGGAGGCAAGGACCGCGGCAAGATGCTGCGCCCCGACGACATCGCCCACGTAGTGGCGATGCTGGCAACCCAAACCTCGCAGAGCTTTGTCAGCGAAGTCCTGATCCGCCCCACGTTGAAGCCGTAACAGGTATCAGCGATCCGGGGGAAACGCTACACTGCTGGGGCATGCAATTGCTGCTCGGCATCGACGGCGGAGGCACCACCACATCCCTGGTGGCCGCGGATGCGATGGGGGCCCCGCGGGCGAGGGTGCAAGTGGCGGGAAGTAGCCTGTCGCGGCATTCGGCGCTGGAGGTGGCGAGCATCCTGGCAACCGGGGTTGAAAGATGCGGTCTGCAGGGGGCGGACGTGGCCGCCGTGTGCGGCGGCTTCGCCTCCGCCGGGGACGCCGCCCGCCAGACTGTTTACCACCAAATCCTGCAGACGCTGCTGCCGCGCGCACGGGTGCAGGTGCTCACCGATGCCGAACTGGCCTGGTACGGTGCCGCCGGGGGCGCCGACGCCCTCGTGGTCCTCGCCGGCACCGGGTCGATCGCCTGGGGGCGGCGTGGCGGGCGGCAATTCCGCGCCGGCGGTGCCGGACCCAATGGCGATGCCGGCAGCGGCGACTGGATTGGCCGACAAGCGGTCGCCGCCGGCCTGATCGCCGAGCCGGAAGCCGGCGATTACGCCGCGCTGCTGCCGGCTTTGGCGCACGCCCCCGCCCGCGCCGAGGTTATTTTTCGACGCGCGGGGCGGGAACTCGCGCTGCTCGCCGCAACCTGCGCGCGCGGGCTGGAGTGGAGCGATCCTGAAGTCTACCTTTGGGGCGGCGTGTTCGACCACGTGAGCGCCGTGCGGCAGGCTTTCTGCGCAGCCTGCCCTTGGCCCCCCCGGCGGCTGCGCACGCCGCCGGTGGAGGCGGCGCTGGGTTTGGCGCGCGCCGCGTTGGATCAGCCATGAAGCTCCCGCCCCTCACCACCCCGGCCATCACCTCCGACGGGCTGCGGCGCGCGCTCGGTCCCTGGCAGAGCGCCGCCATGGTAGCGGGGACGCTGATCGGGACCGGCATTTTCTTCGTTGCCCACGACATGCTGCTGGCCGTGCACACCCTGGGGTGGATTCTGCTGGCCTGGGTGCTGGGCGGGTTTTTATCGTTGGCGGGCGCGCTCGCTTACGCCGAGTTGGGAACGCTGCGGCCGGCGGCGGGCGGCGAGTACGTGTATCTGCGGGACGGGCTGGGCGGCGGGGTGGGGTTTTTATTCGGCTGGGGAATGTTCTGGCTGATCCGCCCAGCCTCGGTGGCCACCATCGCCGCCGGCTTCGCCCTCGCCGCGCGCTACTTATGGCCAGGGCTGGCGCAGCCGCTGCTGGCAGGTTGGGGTTCGGCGTTCACCGGCGAGCATGTGTTGGGGGCGGCGGTGATCGCCCTGGTCACTTCCATCAATTACTTTGGCGTGCGGTACGGAGGGCAGCTGCAAGCGGCGTTTACGGCCCTCAAGGTGGCCTTGCTGGTGGCGCTCACCCTGGCCGCCTTGTTGTGGGGGCACGGGGATTGGGCCCACTTCAGCCAAAGTCTGGCGGTGCCGGGCGGCGCGGTCGCCGGCTGGGGCGGCTTTGCCACGGCGCTGGTGGCGGCGCTCTGGGCCTTCGACGGCTGGAACGACTTGACCCTGGCGGGCAGTGAGATCCGCGACCCCGCGCGCACCATCCCCCGCGCCATGATCGGGGGCGTGGCGCTGGTGTTTGTGGTGTACGCCAGCATCAACTTGGCGTATTTCTACGTCCTCCAGCCGGCCGAGATCGCCGCCAACAACAACGTGGCCTCCGCCATGGCGGCACGGCTGCTGGGTCCGCAGGCGGGCCTCTGGGTGGCCGCGGCGGTCATGATCTCCTCCTTCGCCACGCTCAACAGTTCCATTCTCAGCGGGGCACGGGTACCGTTTGCGATGGCGCGGGACGGGCTGTTTTTCCCCTCCCTGGCGCATGTGCAGCCCCGTTTCCAGACCCCCGACACCGCGCTGGCGGTGCAAGCCCTATTTGCCATGGCACTCTCGCTCACTGGCACCTTCCAGACGCTGTACACGCTCACCATCTTTGCCGAATGGTTGTTTTATGCCTTGGCTATCGTCTCGCTGTTCGCCTTCCGGCGGGGGGGCGAGCAGGCGCCGTTTTCGGCCAGCGGCTACCCGGTCCTGCCGGCGGTGTTTCTGGTGCTGGCGGCGGCACTGCTGGTGCTCACCTTCAGTCAGCATGTCGGCTACTCCGCCCTGGGGCTGGCGGTCATTTTGGCCGGAATCCCCGCCTACTACGGTTTCGCCCGGCGCCTCAAGCCCGGGCGCTGAACGCCGACGGCGGTTCGGCCAATGCGGCCAATGCCGGCTCCGATTCCGCCACCACCGCCGGCAACGTGAAATAAAACGTACTTCCCTGCCGCGCCCGCTGACCGGTCCAAATGCGCCCTCCCATGCGGGCCAGAATCTCCCGGCAGATCGATAAACCCAGCCCCGTCCCCGCCGGCTTGTCGCTGAGCCCATTGCCGTTCTGATGGAACTTCTCGAAGATGCGTTCCAGGTTCTCTTCGGGCACGCCCACGCCGGTATCGGCCACGAACAGCACCTGCTCGGTGGCCGCACCGCTCAACGGCAACGCCCCCACCTCGATAGAACCGGAGGGCGTAAACTTCAAGGCGTTGCTGAGCAGATTGGTCAGCACTTGCCGCAAGCGGTCGGGATCGGCGGATACCCACACCTCCGCCGGCACGCTGTTGATGAGCTTCAAGCCGCGATTGGCGGCCACTAATTGGATGACGCTCAGGGCCTCCCGCGCCAGCTCGGCCACCGGGACCGGCTGCGTGTGCCACTCCATTTTTCCAGCCTCGATCTTGGCCAGATCTAACACGTCGTTAATCAGGCGGGTGAGGCGCTCACTCTCACTTTTGATGATCTCCAGAAACTCGCAGCGGGTGAAGACATCCTCATCCGGGTAGTCGAGCAGGATCTCGGAAAAGGAACGGATGGAGGTGAGCGGGGTGCGCAACTCGTGGCTGACATTAGCCAGGAAATTGCTTTTGAGCTGGTTCAGCGCCCGCAACTCCTGATTGGCGCCGCGCAGTTCCTCGGTGGCGCGCTCCAGATCGCAGGTGCGCTGCCGCACCCGGTCCTCGAGATGGTCACGGTGCTGGCGGAGCTCCAGGCTGGCGGCGGCGAGCTTGCGGTTGGCGCTCTGCAGCGCCAGCGCGTGGCCGTTGAGCATGCGGGAGAACTGCGAGATCAACACGCCCATGAGGCCGTACCCGCCCAGGGCAACCGCCACGAGCAGGGCAAGGCGGGCGAGCGCGGGTTGCCCCCCCTCCATCGCCCTGCTACGCAAGGCATCGACCAGCATCAACCCGGAAAAACACAGCGCTGCGCCCAACGCCAGCCAGCGCACCGGACGGGTCGGCAGCACCATGGTGGCGTAAAGGATGCTGACCAGGTAGAACAACAGCGGCAGCCAAATGGCGGCGCCGGCAGCGCCGGCCAAGCCGGTGATCAGAATGATTTCGCTGGCGAAGTAGACGACCTCGACACGGTGCAACTGATAGTCGCCGATACCCAACCAGGCGCCCGCGCAGACGCGGGCCAAGGCCCAGGCCAACCCAAACCAGAGCCCCAGCAGCACCAGCGTGGTCATCGCCACCGGTTCGCCCAACACCCGCGCCGCCAAGGCAGCGGCGAACATGGCCGCCAAGGCCAACTCCCGGCTCTGGTTGAGAAACGCCACCCGCTGGCGCAGGTTGGGCAGCAGCGACGCCGACGGGACGGCAGCCGGGTCGAGCGTGTCAAGCGTCATGGCTCGTCCAATTCGCGGAATCGGTACCCAACCCCGTAAACCCCCTCCAGCCACGCTGGGGTGGCGCCCAGACGGGCGTGGAGCTTGGTTTTGAGCCGGTTGATGTGGGCATCGACGGCACGATGATAACCGGGGTGGGTGTAGCCCCACACCTGCGCCAGCAGGTTCTCGCGGGTAAAGACCCGCCCCGGCGAGGAGATCAGCAGGCGCAGCAGCGCCATTTCCTTGGGCGTCAGGCGGATCGCCTCGCCGTTGGCGCGCAGCTCATGGCGGGAGCAATCCAACTCCACGCCAGCGCAGGCGATCACCGCCGCCGCATCCACGCCATTGGCGCCCAGCGGACCGCCGGCGCGGCGGCGCAGCGCCCGGATGCGGGCTTCCAACTCGGCGGGGCTGAACGGCTTGGCAACATAGTCGTCCGCGCCATACTCCAGCCCGGTGATTTTGTCCAGATCGGAGTCCCGGGCCGAAATCATGATGATGAGCTGGCGCGGCGACGCCTCCCGCACCTGCTGGCAGACGCGGAAGCCGTCCAGCTTGGGCAGCATGACGTCCAGCACCAACACCGCGTAGCGGCGGGTCAGCGCCTCTTCCAGGCCGCGCTCGCCATCGGCGCAGCAGGTGACGCGGTAACCCTGCCGGCCCAACTGATAACTGATGCTGCGCTGGATATTGGGATCATCCTCCACCAGCAGGATGCTGCCGCTCGCGGGTTGGCCACTGGCCGCATGCCTGTCTCGCATCACTGACTTGCCCAGAACAGACGGGGAAGCGGGCATCACAGATGTCATCGGCGCAACCTCACTTTCTTCGGGGGGAACTTTCATTAAGCGTAGAGTAGCTCCGAGACGAGTGAGTTGTAAAACCCCGTTTTTGGGGGAGCGTCGAAAGGTTAACGGTTGCGGGCGTTGGCGGGGCTTATTCCGCGCCGCGGTGCAGCGTCAGAAACGCCAGTTCCGGCGGCGCACCCACGCGCATCGGTACAATCACCTTGCCCAGTCCGCGGCTGACATACATCTGAGTTTCGCCGGAGGTTAGCAGGCCGGCGGGCAGGTAACGCTCGTAGAGCGGCGCCGCAAACCCCAGCTTGATCTGGCCCCCATGGGTATGGCCGGAGAGCACCAGGTCCACGCCGCAGCGCGCCGCGGGCTCCAACTCCAGCGGGTTATGGGCCAGCAGCAGCGTGAACAGCGCCTCCGGCGCGCGCCCCCGCCTCCCCAGCGCCGCCGCCACGTCGGGATGCTGGCGGGAATCGTCGATACCAGCAATCTGAAACCGGGACGCGCCGTGCCGCAGCAGCCGCCGCTGGTTGCGCAGCACCTTGATCCCCTGTTGGCGCAGGGCCCGCGTCACCCGCTCGGCGCCGGAGCGGAAATCGTGGTTGCCCAGCACCGCCCACACGCCCAGCGGCGCCCGCAGCCGCGCCAGCATCTCGCTCACCGGCTCCACAAAGGCCGGTGATTGGGTCACGAAATCGCCGGTGATGGCAATCAGATCCGGGCGCTGCGCCTGCGTCAAATCCAGGATGCGGGACAGGGATCGGCTGGAAAGGAACAGGCCGTAGTGGATGTCGGAGAGGTGGGCGATCTTCAGCCCCTCCAGCGCGGGGGGCAGCCGCGGCAAGTGCAATTGCAGGTGATTGATCTCGGGATCGCGGGCCGGGCGGCGGCGGGCGTACAGCAGCGTCTGCACGTGCCGCCAGGAATTTTGCCGGAACACGGTACGCCGGGGCACGCCGGGGCGCGCGCGGCGTGAGCCCGGCCCGCCGTTCATACCGTCACCCGCGTGCTGAAGTACGCCTCCGGATCGGGCAATACCTCGCGGGCCCCGCCAAACAAGCGCGTGAAGACCGCCAGCAACTCCGCATGCAAGTGGCCGTTGCTGGCCAGAATCTCGGGGCTATCGAGCTGGTGCGGGGCGCCGGCGATGTCGGTGAGCGCCCCGCCGGCTTCGGTGACGATCAGCCCGCCGGCAGCGGTATCCCAGGGCTTGAGATGAAACTCCCAGAAGCCTTCAAAGCGCCCGCAGGCGGTGTAGCAGAGATCCAGCGCCGCCGCCCCCAGCCGCCGCATGCCATGGGTACGCACGCTGAAGTAGTAGTAGAAATGGATATTGGGGTTCAGGTGGCGCTTGCGCGACGGAAACCCGGTGGCCAGCAGCGACTGCGCCAGTTCGGTTTGCGGCGAGACGGCGATAGGGTGGCCGTTGAGCTGCGCGCCAGCGCCGGCGGTGGCGGTGAACATCTCGTCCAGCGGCGGGTTATACACCGCCGCGGCGATCGTCTTACCCTGATATTGCAACCCCATGGAGACCGCGAAAAAGGGCAGGCCGTGAGCGTAGTTGGTGGTGCCATCCAGCGGGTCGATGTACCAGCAGTAGCCGTCATCCGGCTTCGCCTCCTGCTTCGCTCCCCCGGCAGCACGCCCGCCTTCCTCACCGATCAGAACATGATCCGGGTAGCAGGCGCGCAAGCGGGCGGTGATATGCGCCTCGCTGGCGCGGTCGGCAGCGGTCACCAGGTCGGCCTCGCCCTTGTATTCGATGCGCACCCGGCCGCGATGCTGCATCAGGATGGCGCCGGCTTCGCGCGCTATGGCGGCCGCGGTCGCGGTGAACTCCTGGAAGGCGGGGCTCTTTTGGCTATTTGGCATGTGCCGCCTGGGAGGTGGCCGCCGCTGCGGCTTCCACCTGCGCTTGCAGCTGCGCCAGCGCCTGCCGCAGTCTCCTCTGGCGCGCGGCCAGCGTCAATACGTAGATCATCAGGATCACCCAGGCAACGGTATAGGCGGCAACTAAACTTCCCATAAGACTTACTCCTCAGCCAGCGCCAGGCGCTGGCGCAAACGCGTGATTTCGATGCGGGCCAGTTGTTGGCGATACCGCATCCAGACCAGGATCGCCATCAGGCACGTAAAGGCCGCCAAAGAAATGAGCAGCGCCACCAGCATGCGCGGCGCCAATCCGGAGTCGGGACCGCCAAACAGCACCGGCGACGGGTGCTGCGTGGCCCACCAGCGAATGGACATGTAATCGATGGGGATATCGGCGGCGAAAAAGATGGCGAGCGCGGCCGCCAGGCGGGGCTGCAGGCTGCCTTCGGGCGTGAGCTGGCGCAGGATCAAGTAGCTGGCGTACATGACCCACATGGCCAGGGTCAGCGTCAGGCGGGCATCCCACACCCACCAGACGCCCCACACCGGCCGGGCCCAGATGGGTCCGGTGATGAGGTTGATGGTGAGGAAGGCCAAGCCGACCTCGGCGGCGGCCACCGCCCAGGCATCCGCCTTGAGCGAGCGGCGGGCGAGGTAGACGATACTGGCGAGGGCGTTCACGCCGAACGCCATCCAGGCGGCGAAGGCAGCGGGCACGTGGTAATAAAAAATGCGCTGGATGGTGCCCATCGTGGCTTCGGTGGGGGCACCGATCAGCGCCCAATACAGAGCGATGAGCAGCAGCGCCAGCGTGGCCAGAATCGCAAGCTGCGGCCGCGGCGATTCCCGTGCAGGTGCATCCGGAGGTGAGGCAAAAGATGAGGGCATGAAAAATCTGGAATGTTCGCGCTCGTTGTTGAGCTATTCCACCGCCAGCACCACCTCGGCCAGCGCCAGGCCGAGCAGCGTGAAGATGATGTCGTAGCCGACCAACAGCTTTAACCAATAGTTTGCCACGCCTGCACCGCTGAGATAAACCTGCGTCGCCTGCACCATGGCTAGAATGGCTGGGATGGACACCGGCAACAGCAGCAACGGCAGCAGCAACCCGCGCTGGCGGGCATGCACGCTCATGGCGGAAAAATAAGTTCCGTTGGCGGCCAGCGCCCACGTGCCCAGCAGCATCGTGGCGATCACTCCCCACCAGCGCGTGGCTGGAGGCGCGTTGAACAGCACCGCGAACAACGGCAGCAGCACCGCCTCCAGCGCCAGGATCAACAGAAAGCTGGAAGCAAACTTGCCGCCCACGATCGCCGCCGGCGATGCCGGCGTGGTTTGCAGCCCGGTCAGACTGGCCTCGGCCGACTCCCGCAAAAAGGCGCGGTCCAGGGCCACCAGGGCGGCGAACAGAAACGCCACCCAGAGCAAGCCACCGCCGGCGCGTGCCGTCAAGGCGGCATCGGCGTTAAAGGCAAAGCTGAAGATCACGATGACCAACAGCGCATAAAAACCCATGGCCAGCATGGCCTCGCGGGTGCGCAGCTCGATGCGGAGGTCGCGCCGCAACACGGCCAGGAAGACGCGCCAATCGTTCATGGCATGGCCTCGCTGGGCGCCGGCTCCTGCGCGTGCTCGGCTGAGACGCTCGCACTGCCGCGCGTCCCGCTTGTGCTCGCGTCGGCTTGGGGGCCCCGTAAGCCCCCCGCCGGCGCTGCGCTATCCGCATGCGCCGGGGTCAGCAGGCGGCCGCGCTCCAACGTGAGTTCACCATCGGTGAGGCCGGCGAAGGCCTCCTCCTGATGGCTGCTCAGAATCAGCGTCAATCCTTGGTCGCGCAGGCGCGCCAGACAAGCGCGCATCTCGGCGACGGTGGCGCGGTCCAGGCTGGCAATGGGTTCGTCCAATAACAGCAGCCGTGGCTGGTGCAGCAGGCAGCGCGCCAACGCCGCCTTCTGCTTCATCCCCTGCGACAGCTCGCCCACCCGGCGCCCGGCCAAGTACCCGCCGTTGACCTGGTCGAGCGCCTGCACCGCCGCCGCGCGCGGACGGGGCAGCGAAAACAAAGTGGCGAAAAACTCCAGGTTCTCCATCACCGTGAGGGTGGGATGCAACAGGCTCTGATGGGAGAGAAAACCGGTGATGCGCCGCGCCTCGACCGAGGCCACCGGCGCCCCCCCCACGGTGACCTCGCCCAGGCTGGGCCGCAGCGCCCCGGCTAAGATGCGCAGCAGGGTGGTCTTGCCGGCGCCATTCGCTCCGCGCAAGGCCAGCAACTCGCCGCCGGCGGCGTTAAAGCTGACCTCGCGCAGCACCGGTATCTCGCCGAAAAAACGGCTGACGCGCTGGCATTGTACAAGAAGGGGCAAAAGTTGAGCGACACTGCCGTCGCAATCTCGATGTCCAGCGCTGCGCCCGCTTACATGGCGCCGGCGGAGGCGCGCGGCGCGGCGCCGCTGGCGCGGGCGCCCTTGGGCTCATATTTCGAAGCGCACTTGGCCTGCACACCGCTGGCACGGAAGCTGCCATCGGCCAGCAAATGCCCGGCGGCGACGGCTTGGGCGTTATCCACGAACGTGTCCGGCAGCGGGTCGGTGCCGGTGTAGGCTACGTCCAGCACCCGGCCCCCTTGGCTGATCTTGAAGTCGGTCTCCTGGGCGCCCTTGCGAATGCTGCCCGGCACCACGTCCCCGGAGACGCGCAGGCTGCGGGCATGGGCCTCAGCGGGCGGCATCGCCGCCAACTGCGTGACGGTGACGAAGTAGGCCTTGCTGTCGCGCACCGCGGTGAACGCCAGCCATCCCAGCGTGGCCAGGATTACCACAATGATCGCGCCGAATTTCCAGGTGACCGAGCGCATGACAGCTCAGTATAACCGATTCCAACAGCGTCTCGGCGCGGCCTACCCCCGGGCGAGGTGGTCGAGGCGGGCGTTGAGCTGGGCGCGGAGGCGCTGGTAGTCGGCCTCGTTAAGATCGCCGGTGTGGCGGCGGACTTCGAGCAAAAACAGGTCGTCTTTGAGACGCGTCAACTCGGGGTTGTTGGGTGCCGCACTGGGCGCCGGCGGCGGAGCCGCACCAGCAAGCGCGGGCGCCGGCGTGGGCTGGGCATTAGGCTGGGTCAGCAGGATGCCACCGCCGATGGCGGCTGCCACCGCCAGTAGCGCCAGCATCGTCCACAAATGGCGTTCCATAAAGGTGGGCACCGGGACCGGGCCGACGGCGGCGGCGGGGGCGGGAGCGGCCGCTTCCGGACTGGCGGAGGATGCCGACGATGCGGTACCGCTGCCGTCACCGGCGGCGGCGGCGGCAGCCGGCAGCGGCGCGTCGCCTGAAACCTGGAAACGGAGCGTGGCCGCCACCGGGCCCGAGGCCACGCCGTAGACGGTATAGCCATCCTGCGCGCCCAACTGCACCAAACCCACGCCCTGGAACTTCATCGGGCTGGGAACGTAGACCTCAAAGTGCGCCGGCCGCAGTGCCGGGGTCTCGGTCAGGGTGGCGGCGAGGTTCGGATAGGGGATCCGATAGGAGATTTGAATGCGGGTCTCACCCGGCCGCACCGGCGTGTCCAGCGTGTAGACATCGTGCTCGGCGGTGGGCTGGGCTGGGAGCGCCAGCGGCATCTCGTCCGGGCCCACCACGCGCGCCATGTCCACCGGCGCGCCCGGGGCCACGCGGAAGCGGAACATGCCCGAGCGCGCCGTGGTGGCCAGCGTGCGCGGCGGAATGAGGGAATTCTCCAGGCGGTACTCGTTGACCACGGCCAACTGGCCGGCGTCGGGCTGGAGCACCATGATCTCGGCGTCCACCTCGAGCAGCGTGGCGTCGTGGCTGACGTTAAAGACTTGCAGGTTCGTCTCGCTCTGGCCCGCGGTCACGGTGGCGAAGTAGGGCACGCCCTGGAAATCGGTTTCGACCATGTAGGGCCCGGGCGCGGACTGGCTAAAGCGGTAGCGGCCAGCGGCGTCGGTGGTGGTGGTCGAAACCGGTTGCATATTGCCCGTTAAGCGCACCAGCGTGAGCTTCGCCTGGGCGAGCAGATGGCCGGTGGAGGCGTTGGTGACGGTACCGGTGATGTTCTGGCCGGCACGATCAGCGGCGGGCGGGGCGGTGGTCTGCGCCGCCAAACCGGCAGCCACCAACAAGGCCAGCAGCACCAGCCCGGTGCGGGAAATAATTCGCATGAGTCTCATGGCCTAGGACAGTCGGACTATGACAGCTGATCGAGCGCCGCCGTCACGCCCGTGACTTCACCCTCCAGCATGCGGCGGGTGCGCTCGTAGTCGGCGTCAGAGAGCTTGCCGGCGAGGTGCTCGAAGTGCAGGTCGCGCAGGTTGTCATAGACGGATTTCTTGCGCTCCTGCAGCGCCTGCCGCTTGACCTCCAGATCGCTGAGGGTGTGCACCGGCGCCGGGGCGGTGAAGATCCACCACGCCAGAGCGGCGGTCAACACCAGGCAGGCGATGAGCACCAGGGCCATCTAGGACTTCAACTCCTGATCGAGGTCATCATCAAACCGTCCCAACTCGGCCGCGATCTTGGCGCGCAGCTTGGGATCGATGGCGGCGTGATCCGAACCCGCGCGGCCGGCCGCCAGCACCGGCTCCGCCTCGCGCCGCCAGCGCTTGACGAAGTAGATGACCAGCGCCAAACCGAAGCCGAGCACGATCCAGGGCATGATCCAGGCCAGCAGGTTGAAGCCCTGCGTGGTGGGGTTAGCCAGCACCGCGGTGCCGTACTCCTGCACGAACGATTGCAGCACCAGGGCGTCGGAGTCGCTCGATTGCGCGCGCTGGCGGATCTCGGCCTGCATTTTGAGCTTCACCGTGCAGTTGAGGGTGTTGCAGGTGATGGCGTTCTGGGTGCAGCCGCACATACAGATGAGCTGGTCGCCGATGCGCTGGGCGCGGGGGCTGAAGGTGCCGTCGCCGCGCAGGGATACGCCCGCCGCCAAACACACCGCCAGCAACGCCGCGGCTAAATAGGAGCGTTTAATTGGCAACGGCCACCTCCGGCGGCACCGGCTCGGCCGACTTTTCCGCAAGCGGACGGGGACGCGCGGGTTCCTGCGTGCGGTTGGGGAGCAACGCCACCAAGGTGCCGAAGATCACCACCAGCGTGCCAATCCAGATCCACATCATGAGCGGGTTCCAGTAGGCGTGCAGGATGGGTTGATTGGTGTTGGCGTCGTCGCCGGCGTAGACGAGATAGAGATCGGCGAGCGGGCGGCTGCGGATGGCCACCATGGACTCGGCCTGATTCGAGGCTTTGTAAAAGCGGCGGGAGGGATACATGGTGGCCACGTACTTGCCGTTCTCCCGCACCTCGATCATCTCCGCCTCGGAGGAGAAGTTGGGGTTGTCGTCCTGGGTGTAGGACTGGGAGATCAACTGGTAGGGGCCGACCTGCATGGTGGCCTGATAAGGCATGGGGGCTTCCACGTCTTTATTGAAGGCGGAGCCGGTGATGCCCATGGCCATCAGGATGATGCCGACATGGATGATGTAGCCGCCGTAACGGCGGGTATTGCGCGAGGTCAAGTGCACCAGCGCCGCCGGGAAGCTGCGGCCCCGGCGGGAGAGCACGCGCGCGCCGCGGAAGAACTCCATGGCGATGGTGACGATGACAAACGCGCACAGCCCAAACGACACCAGCGGATAGGCGGCGCGCACCCCCAGCGCGAGCAGCACCGCGGCCGTGGCCACGCCCGCCAGCGCCGGCCAGAAGAAGTTGCGGCGCAGGCTGCCGAGCGACGTCCGCCGCCAGGCCAGCAAAGGGCCCACGCCGGTGAGGAAAATCAGAAACAGGAACAGGGGGATGTTGATGCGGTCGAAGAACTCCCGCCCCACGGTGATCTTCTCTCCCTGAATCGCCTCCGACAGCACCGGAAACAGCGTGCCCCACAGAATGGCGAACGCCGTCACCAGCAGCACGAAGTTGTTGAACAGGAACCCGCTCTCGCGCGAGACCGTGCTCTCCAGCCGGTTCTCACCCTTCAGCGCGCCGCGGTTGCGAATGAAGACAAACAGGCACACCGCCGCGATGATGATCAGGAAAACGACGAAATAATTGCCAATCGAGGATTGCGCGAACGCATGCACCGAGCTGACGATGCCGCTGCGGGTGAGGAAATCGCCAAAGATGGTGAGGAAGAAGGTGGCGAAGATCAGGCCGACGTTCCAGATCTTCATCATGCCGCGCTTCTCCTGCATCATCACCGAGTGCAGGAACGCGGTGCCGGTCAGCCAGGGCAGGAAGGCGGCATTCTCCACCGGGTCCCAAGCCCAGTAGCCGCCCCAGCCCAGGACCTTGTAGGCCCAGTAGCCGCCCAGGATGATGCCCACGGTGAGGAACGCCCAGGCGATCATGCTCCACAGCCGCGTGACCTGGATCCAGCGGTCGCCGGGCGCCTTCTTGATCAGCGCCGCGAGGGCGAAGGCGAACGGAATCGAAAACCCAATGTAGCCGAGGTACAGGATGGGCGGGTGGATGTCCATCTGCGAGTACTGCAGCAGCGGGTTGAGGCCGCTGCCATCGGCGGGGGTGCCCATGGGCAAACTGGCGAAGGGCGCGGCGACAAAGTTGTTGAGGAAGAGGAAAAACGTCAGGATGCCGCTGAGAATCACCGCCGCCAGCGGGCGCAGATGCGGGTGCCGGCGGCCGCTGGTCAGCAGCGCGATGAAGGTGTAGGCGGCCAGCACCGTGCTCCAGAACAGCAGCGAGCCCTCCTGGCCCGACCAGAGGACGGCGAACTTGAAATAAAACGGCAGCGCGCGGTTGCTGTGCTCGGCGATGTAGGCAACGCTGAAATCGTTATGGAAGATCAGGCCAAGCAGGCAGATCGCCGCCGCCAGCACCGCCGGGAAGATCATCAGGCTGGCGCGCTCGGCGCTGGCCTGCAACCGGCCCCGGCCGAGGGCGATCCCCATACCGCCCGCCAGCAAGCCATAGCAGGCGAGCACGAAGGCGAGCAGCAGCGCAAAGGATCCAAAAACCTGCATCAGGGCAGCCGAGTTCTATTCTAGCGCGGCTCACACCACTGCGGCGGGGTTGGAGTACAATAACACTTCACCCCAAAAAGGACCTGCTCGCATGAAGCCGTCGATTCATCCTGCTTATAACGCCGTGCGCGTCGTCTGCGCCTGCGGCCACACCTTTGCCACGCGCAGCACCCATCGCGGCGACATCCACGTCGAGATCTGCTCGAACTGCCATCCGTTCTTCACTGGCAAGCAGAAGTTGATCGACACCGCCGGACGGGTGGAGCGGTTCCAGCGCAAGTACGGCCGCACGTCGCCCGCGCAATCCTAGCCTCGCCGCCCACTTATTGCCCGATGGCGGAGCGCAGCGCCTGGGCAATGGCCTCGGCGTGGCGGGCGACGTCGGGGGCGGAGGCGGCCTCGACCATCACGCGCGCGAGTTTCTCGGTTCCCGAGTAGCGGACCAGCACCCGTCCGGCGCCGTTGAACTCCTCTTCAGCCCGGGCAATGGCGGCCTGAACGGTGGCCAACTCCTCCAGCGGCATCTTGGCGCGCACCGGCACGTTCACGATTTTTTGCGGCATGCGGGTCCAGCCCTGAGCCAGTGCGGCGAGTGACTGCCGGCGCCGCGCCATCAGATCCAGGCAGTGCAGGGCGGTGAGCAGGCCATCGCCGGTGGTGGCCTCGGCGCCGAAGATAACGTGGCCGCTGGGTTCGCCGCCGAGCACCGCTCCCAGCGCCCGCATGCGCTCCAGCACGTATTTGTCCCCTACCGCAGTACGCTCCAGCTGGATGCCCAACTGCGCCAACGCGCGTTCCAACCCGAGATTGGTCATCACCGTCCCCACCACGACTGGGGGTGCCAGCGCCCCGGCCGCGCTCAACTCCCGCGCCGCCATCAGCAGCACGGCGTCGCCATCGACAATGGCGCCCTGGTGATCGGTGAGGATGGCGCGATCGGCGTCCCCATCGAGGGCGATGCCGGCGTCGGCGCCGGCGGCGCGCACTTGGGCGGCGAGCGGCTCCGGATAGAGCGCTCCCACCCCGGCGTTGATGTTGCGGCCGTCCGGGGCGGCCCCGACCGCCTCCACGGCCACGCCCAGCGCGGCAAAGATCTCCGGCGCTACCGTCGAGGAGGCGCCGTGGGCGCAATCCACCACGATGCGCAGGCCGGCAAAATCCACGCCGCGGAAGCGGTCGACCAGATGGCGCGTGTACGCCCCGCGCAATTCGGCGTCGACGGGAACCGGCCGTGACTGCGGTGCGAGCGCGGTCTCCAAGTAGCGGGTGATCGCCACCTCGATCCCGGCCTCCTCCTCGTCGGGGAGCTTGAAGCCGCTATGGCCGAAGATCTTGATGCCGTTGTCCTGATAGGGGTTATGGGAGGCCGAGATCATGACTCCGGCGGCGAAATCGCCGGCATGCGCCAGAAACGCCACCCCGGGCGTGGGCAACACGCCCGCCCCCACCGTAGCGACGCCGCGGGCGGCGAGCCCGGCGGCCAGGATCGCGGCAATCGACGCGCTGCTTTCGCGCGTGTCCTCACCGAAGACGACGCGCACCGGCGCCGGGTGGCGGCTCGCCAGGTCATCACCCAGCGCCAGTCCGGCGGCAAAAACCGTGCGTGCGTCCAGCGGCGGCTCCCCCGCCACACCCCGGATGCCGTCGGTGCCAAAGTAGTTCTTCATGATGGGTAGGCCAATTATTCGTACGCCAACGCCGAGATGGCGTCCTGGCTGGCGGCCTTCAGCGCCGGGTACAACGCTCCGATGGCGCTCGACCCCAGCGCGATCACCGCCGCCCACCCCACCCACGTCCAGGTCAGCTGGATGGTGAGCGTGGGATAGATCTGGGCCAGCGCCCGCCATAGACCATAGCTGATGGCCGCTCCGGCAACGACACCCAACCCCGCCAGCACTTCGCTCTCCCGCACAATAGCTTGAATGATATAGCCGCGCGAGGCCCCCAGCGATTTCAAAATGCCAATCTCCCGCGTGCGCTCCAGCACGGTCGTATACAGAGACAGGAAAATGACCAGAAATCCGATCGCCACCGCGATGCCCACCATCACCCGCTGAAAGATGGGCAGCGCCGGCGAGATCTTGTCGGAGGTGAACAGCGACAGGTACTGCGCAATGGAATCGACGGTTTCCGCCGGGGCCAGTTGGCGCAGGGCGGCGACCACGGCGGCGGTGCTGGCCCCAGGCTCGAGCTTGATGTAGAAGGTCGCGGCTTTGCCGGGCGAGCCGGCCAGCCGGTCGAGCATGTCGAGGGACATGAAGATGCGAGATCCCATGCCGTGCTCGAAGATGCCGACCACCGTAAAAGGTTCGCCCATGAGCGTGATGGTTTGGCCGATGGTGTTGTGGTTCGAGGCGGCTTGAAGGTCGTCCACGATGACCTCGTGGGAGCCAGGCGTGAACGCCCGCCCCTGGAGGAAACGGAAGCCGCCGCTGACGGCGTCGAATTCCCGCAGATCGACGCCGCTCACCGTCTGGATGGAGCCGTTGATGTGGTAGGCGACCGGGGCCACGGCGGCCACGCCCGGCACGCGCGCGAACACTGCGGCGAGTTGGACGGGGAGCGTGTTGCCGTTCAGTTGGGCCACCACCGCGCCGCTGCTGGCGCGCACGACCACGTCGGCGCCGATGTTCGCCACGCGGTTGCGGCTGTCATTGACCATGCCGTTGGTGAGTCCCACGATCATCAGGATCAGCGTCACCTCAATGGCCACGGCCAGAATGCTGACCACGCTGCGCACCGGGCGGCGCCGCAGGTTAGCTACGATCATGCGGTTCATCATGGCCATGGCGTTAGTGAGCGGTTGTGAGTGAGCAGTGGGCAGTGACGGCATCGGCCACGCGGGCGGCCTCGGCATCGGTGAGCTCGGGGAACATGGGCAGCGCCAGCACTTCCCCGGCCGCGCGCTCGGCCGCGGGCAAGCCGCCGGGCGGCGCATAAGCGGCGAGTGCCGGCTGCAGGTGCAGCGGCGTGGGGTAATAAATCTCCGTCCCGATCTGGCGCTCCAGCAGGAACTGGCGCAGCGCGTCGCGGCGTTCCGCTCCACCGCGGATGCGGATCACATACTGATGGAACACGTGGCCGGGCTCGAACTCCGGCAGCGCCACCTCGGGGAGGGCGCGCAGGCGTTCGTGGTAGAGCTGGGCGAGGGCGCGGCGGCGGCCATTCCAGGAGGCGAGGTGCGGGAGCTTCGCCCGCAGCACGGCGGCTTGGAACTCGTGCATGCGGGCGTTCCAGCCTGCCAGCTCGTGCTGATAGCGGCGCCGGCTGCCGTGCACACGCAGCCGCCGCAGCCGGGATTCCATCTCCGGGTCGCTGGTGGTCACCATGCCGCCTTCGCCACAGGCGCCGAGGTTTTTGGTTGGATAAAAGCTAAAGCATCCGGCCATGCCGCAGGCGCCGGCCCAGTGGGAGCCGCGGTGGCTGCCCAGCGCTTGCGCCGCATCCTCAATCACCGCAACGCCCGCCGCCGCCGCCAAGGCGGCGATTTCTGCCATCGGGGCCAGCCGCCCAAACAGATGCACCGGCAAAATCGCCGCCACCCGCTCCCCGTGCCGCGGCTGCCGCAGCGCCGCCTCCACTAAGGCGGGATCGAGGTTCAAGGTTTCCGGGTCGATATCGACAAACTCGGGCCGCGCGCCGGCGAGCAGGATGGCGCCGGCGGTGGCGAAAAACGTGAACGGCGTGGTGAGCACCACATCGCCCGGACCTGCGCCGGCGGCGCGCAGCGCCAAATGCAGGGCATCGGTGCCGCTGGCGCAGACGATCGCCTTCACCCCCGGCGCCATCCCCTCCGCCCTCAACCACGCCGCCACCTCCTGCTCGAACGCCGCGCACTCGCGCCCCTGCGTGAACTGCCCCGAGGCGAGCACGCGCTCGAGCGCGGCGGCCAACTCCGGCGCCAGCGCCTGGTGCTGGCGGGCGAGGGAAAATGGAGGGATCAAGTCAGACATGCGGACGGCCATTTAAGGATAAACTGAAGTCGATGAACGAAGCTGGCGAATATGAACGGATGGACTGGATCAGTCTGGATAATTTCCTGACCACGCATCCGGCCCTAAAGAAGATCACGCGCTGGTACGTGGAGCATCCCGACGAGTTGCTCACCGCCGAGCAGTTCACCGCCGCCTACGGGCAGCCCACGAGCTGGCTCGACCTCAAGGGGCTGGTGATCCACAAGGTGCTGAGCCCGGTCAACCCCCAAGGGGAGCTGATCACGCTGCCGTTTGTCATCGATGGCAGCACCCGCTTCCGCCTGAACCGCAAGCTGGAGAAGCTCGCCGCCGACGTGCTGGCCAAGCTCAAGCCCGGCCCGCGCCCGGACACGGTCTACCCGGAAGGGACCGAGCACGGCAACACCGGCGGCCGCTCCTGGCAGGGCTGGAAGACGCTGCCACCCGCCTAAAGCGGCCCGGCGGCCCCGTTCGGTGGGGCGGGGTTGGCGGGCTCGGTGCCGCGCGGCAAGGGCGCTTCCGGCACTAAGCTGCGGGGCGCCGGGGGCGGAGTGACCGCCGGCAGCGCCCCCATGGGAGCGAAGCTCGCCGGCAGCCAGATCGCCGCCGACTGTTGCGGCGGCAGCTCGACCACGTGCGGCGTGATCATCAGCACCAGTTGCTCATCCTGGGATTGGCCGGTGGAGGTGGAAAACAGCCGCCCCAGGCCCGGAATCTGGCTCAGCCCGGGCAGCCCGGCGATGGCCGTCATCTGCTGCCGGGTGAGCAGCCCGGCAATCATCACCGGTTGGTTATCGCGCAGGCTCAACGACGTGACCAAGTGGCGGTTGGAGAGGATGGGGATGTTGTTGTTGGAGGCGCCGGTGAGGGCGGTGATGGTCAGATCCGCCGCTAAGTTCAGCGACCCATCCGGACCCAGCTCCGGCGTCAGCTTGGCGTCCAGCCCCAGGTTCTCGTAGGTGAAGGAGGGGAACGGCTGCACAAAACTGCCGTTGCCGATTACCGCACTGATCGCCGAGCTGAGGCTCACCGGCGAGAACGAGGCGTTGATGACGGGATAGCGCTGCCCGATGTCCAACTCGGCCGCGTGGCCGCTGTCCGCCCGCACCAGCGCCGTCTCCACGGTACGCACGTGGCTATTGACGACGCTGAGATTGGCGCTGAGGTTGGGCACCGACAGCGCCATCAGCGTGGCGCCGCCGCCGAAGGTCACAAACGGATTCTGCAGCAGCGGCGAGATCGTCGATTGTAACTGCGTCAACTGTTGGGGCGAGAGAGTGCCGGAGTTGAGCACCGCGTTCAGGCCCCCTTGTTCAAAGAGCTGCAGGATTTCCTGCTGCAGGTTGTTGTTGTTTTGCAGTTGGGCCAACAGCGGGCCCAGCGCGAACATGGTGAATTGGTCGGGGATGTTGATGCCGAGCCGGCGCGCGAGATTGGAGCTGATGTCGAGGATCTTGATCTCCAACAGCACCTCGCCCGGGGGGCGGTTGAGGTCGAGCAGGAGGCGCTCGGCGGCGTCAAGCTGCCCCGGGGTGGCACGGATGGTGAGCGCGCCGGCGGCCGCATCCGGGGTGATGTTGGTGAGGCCGAGCAGGCTGCGCAGCACGTCGGCGATCTGCGTCAGCGCGACCACGCTCGATCCGGTGGACGCCGCGCCGGGAACGTAGAAGGTGCGCGTGGCCTGGGGCGCGATCTGCCGTGCCTGCGACGCCAGCGTGAAGTACAGGGTGTGGGGATCGAGCGGAATCCAGTCCACGCCGGCCACGCCCCGCAGTCCCGCCATGGCCTCGGCAAAGCTGGCGTCGCCGACATCGAAGTGCACCGGGAGGTTGGGCACGGTATCGGCCACGTAGGCCTGCAGGCCAAAGGCGGCGCTGACTTCGCCGATAAGTTCGTGCAGGGAAGCGCGCAGGTGGAAGGTGTGCACGCCGGCCGTGGGCTGCACCACGACCGGCGCGGCGGCCCGTCGCACTCGCAGCTCGGTTGCCGTGGGCGCCGAGGGCGCGGGCGGGGCGACAGGATAAAGAGCCGCCAAGCCTTGGCGGGCGTCGGCGTTGTGGGGATCGAGGGCCAGGGCGGCGCGGAACTGGACCGCCGCCGGCCCGGGCTGCCGCGCCAATACGAAGCGGTGGGCGCTCTCCAGATGGGCCAGCGTGGCGCGCTGGCGCAGCAGCTCGCGCACCGCCACGCAATCGGAGGCCGGCGGCGGGCCCTGGGCGGGGGTTGCGGTGGCGCGCTGCGCCAGGATAAAGGCGGCGTCCAGGTCTCCCCGGCGGGCGGCGGCGATGGCGGAGTCCAGATGGCAGGGCGCGGCGGCAGCGGCGCACACCAAGGCCGCCACCATCAAGGCCGCCATCACGGTTGATCGCGCGAGTGGCTCGCCACGTTTCGCTGGGTCGCTCCCGAAGGTCGCTTGAGGGCGGGCTTCGATTGGCGGCAGCGGGCGCCCCCTCTGCTCGTGGCGCTTCCAAGCTGCCTCGATCCGTCCCAAGTAGCGGCGCACCCTGTCATTATAGTGCCCGTAGCCGCTCATGACCGATGCCCTCTCCAGCGCCCTCTCCCGCCCGGCGCCGGCCCAATCCTCCAGTGCCGCGCGCCTCAGCTTGACCACCGAGGTGCAGTATCTCAAAGGGGTGGGGCCGCGGTTGGGTGAACTATTGCGCTCCCGCGGCGTGGCCACCGTCGAGGACCTGATCGCGCTGCTGCCGTTCCGCTACGAGGATCGCAGCCAGCAGCGCCCCATTCAGGCGCTCATCGAGGGCGAAACCGCCACCGTCGTGGCGCAGGTACGCACCCTGAACTGGCGCCGCACGCGCCAGGGCATGAGCCTGCTGGAGCTCACCGTGGGCGATGGCACCGGCACCCTCATCTGCATCTGGTACCACGCCGACTATCTGCGCGACCGCTTCCAATCTGGGCAAACGCTGGCGCTATTTGGGCGGGTGGAAAAAGAACCCGGGCGCGGGCGGCTGCAACTGCGGCAGCCGGAGTTTGAAGTGCTGGACGATGCCGACGGGCGCGCCCCTGTCAGCGAGGCCAGCGCGGCCATTGCAGCCAGCACAGCCATGGACGCCAGCGAAGCCGACCTGGGCGGCTCGCTCAAGCTGGGCCGCATCGTGCCCGTCTATGAGGCCATCGGCACGCTCACCGCGGGCCGGCTGCGCCGCCTCGTCCACCGCGCCCTGGGCGAGCTGCCGGCGAGCTTTCCCGAGGCACTGCCGGCAACGTTGTGCCAGCGGCTGCGGCTGCCGCCGCGGCGGGAGGCGCTGGAGCAAGTGCACTTCCCTGCCCCCGGCGCCTCCCTCGCCGAGCTGCAACAGGCGCGCAGCCCGGGCCACGTCCGCCTGATCCTCGAGGAGTTGTTCTGCCTGCAGGCGGGGCTGGAGCTGAAGCGCCGCCGCGTCCGCCGCCAACCGGGCCCGGCCATGGCCATCAACGCCGCGGTGCGGGAGCGGCTCAAACGTCTGTTGCCGTTCCATCCCACCGCCGGGCAGAAAAACGCCTTGCGCGAAATCGGGGCCGACCTCGGCAGCGGCCGGCCCATGCGCCGCCTGCTGCAGGGCGACGTGGGCTCGGGTAAAACCATCGTGGCCTTGCAAGCCGCCGTCATCGCCATCGAAAACGGCTACCAGGTGGCTTGGATGGCGCCCACCCAGATCCTGGCCGAACAGCACTTCCTCTACGCCCGGGAACGGCTCCGGCAAGCCAATCAGGGCTACCGCATCACGCTGGTGACCGGCGCCACCCGGCGCCGCGCCGCGGGCGTGGCCAAAGCCGCCATCGCCGCGCCGCAGATGGCGATTGGCACCCAAGCCCTGCTCGAGGGTGGGTTCCGCTTCACCCGCCTTGGCCTGGTGGTGGTCGATGAACAGCACCGCTTTGGGGTATTGCAGCGCTTTCACCTCATGCACAAAGGCCGCAAGGCCGATGCCAAGGACGAATCCACCCACGAGGCCGCGCACGTGCTGGTGATGACCGCCACCCCCATCCCGCGCACGCTGGCCCTGGGGCTCTACGGCGATCTCGATACCAGCACCATCCGCGAGGCTCCGCCCGGCGCCCCGCGCATCATCACCCGCAGCATTGATGCCGCGGGCTCCCGCATCGACGCCGTCTATAAGTTCGTGCGCGAGCGCGTGCGGGCGGGCCGGCAGGCCTACTTCATCTATCCCCTCATCGAGGAGTCGGAGGCGCTCGACCTGAAACCGGCGCTGTTGATGTTCGAGCGCTTGCGCCAGCAGTTCCCCGAACTCAAGGTGGCGCTGCTGCACGGGCGCCTGCCCGCCGACGAGAAACAACGCGTGATGCAGGAGTTCCGCTCCGGCGCCGCGCAGATCCTGGTCTCGACCACCGTGGTTGAGGTGGGCGTCGATGTGCCCAACGCCACTCTTATGGTGATCGAGCACGCCGAGCGGTTTGGCATCGCCCAGCTCCACCAGTTGCGCGGCCGCATCGGCCGCCCACGGGGGCCAGCGCGCGCCAGCGGCGGCGGCGGTGACGGTGACGGTGACGAGCCGTCCTATTGTTTTCTCTTGCACGGCGAACCTCTGAGCACGACCGCGCGCGCGCGGCTGCAAGCGCTCACGCGCAGCCAGGACGGGTTCGAGCTGGCCGAGGCCGATTTAAAACTGCGCGGCCCCGGCGAGTTCTTTGGCACGCGCCAGAGCGGCGCGCCGGCCTTTCAAGTGGCCGAACCGCTGCGCGACCAGGCGCTCATGGAGCTGGCGCGGGAGGAGGCGCGGGCGTTCCTCGACCATGCCTCGGCGGCCGAGCAGCAGCACTTAGTGCGCCAGATTCAGCAGCGCTGGCAGCGCCATTATGGCCTGATTGAAGCGGGTTAGTAACCGGCGAGCCCTCATCTCCACCGCGCTACACTAGCGTTGTCCGCTTGAACCCCACCTCACCATGGCACGCCCGCGCTGGCTCCGCATCGGATTATTGCTGGTCTGGGGGATCATCCTGGCTGCGGCGCTGGCTGCCTTCCTTTTTGACCGTGGCGCCGCCCAGCACCAACTGGCCACGCTACTGGCTGCATCCGGATGGGCGGCCGGGGCGATCTACCTGCTGCTCGGCAGCCTGCGCGCCTTCACGCTGATTCCGGCGGCCTATCTGGTGCTGGCGGGTTTGGTGGTGCTGAACCCGGGGCCGCTGTGGCTGCTCACGCTGGCCGGCATTGCCGTTTCCTCGACAAGTATTTATTTTTTCTCCGGCGCCATGGGACTGGGCGAGTACTTCGAGGTCCACCATCCCGAAAAGCTGGCACGGTTGCGGCGGGCCATCGAGCGGCACGAGCTGACGGTGATCATCGGCTGGAGTTTTTTCCCACTGGCCCCCACCGACCTCATCAGCTACGTTTGCGGCGCACTGCGGGTCAACTACACCCGCTTCCTGGTGGGCATCCTGGTGGGCGAAGGGGCGGTCTGCGCCCTTTACATCTGGGGTGCCCACTGGCTGCTGGGCCGGCTCATCTAGCCTCGTGGCGCGGCGATTAAGCCGCGCGCCGGGACGTGTAGACGGTCTGCGGGCGGGCGGCGAGGCGGCGCATCTGCTGCCAGTCATACCAGAACTCGCGGCCGCAATCGAGGCAGGTGACGTGGGGCTGCGGGCGGGGCGCGGAGGCGGGTGGCTTGGCCTTAGGGGTGGC
>JANWJU010000117.1 GCA_025451775.1 Terriglobales bacterium | reverse complement strand
TTTGAGTCCGGAGGACGAGATCGAGGCGACGCGGCTCAAAAAGCTCAAGTTGCACCTCAAGGACGCGATGAGCGCGGCGCAGCGCCTACAGACCTGATCCGCCCGTCCATCGCCAGCGCATCAGGACGGCGGTTTCGTCGGGCTCGTGGTAGTAGTGCGGACGGCGGGCGAACTCCAGGAACTGAAAGCGCTGATAAAAGCGTTGCGCGGCAAGGTTGCCGGCGCGGACCTCAAGGAAGACGCGCTCGGCGCCGCGCTGCAGGGCGGTGGTCAGCCCCGCCGTGAGCAGGGCTGAGCCGATACCTTGGTTTCGCCAAGGGTGTGCAACGGCGAGTGCCTGCAGTTCGGCCTCGTCCAGTGCCAGCGCCATGACCAGATAGCCAACGCAGGCGCCGGGCATGTCGGCGGCGGCGGTATTCGGATCAGGGGTGGCGACCAAGGTCCAGCGTTGGCTGGTTTCAGGCTCGTCCAACACGAATTGGCCGCGGCGCCAAGCGCTCGGCCCAAAGCACTGCCGCGCGATGGCCGCCATGGCGTCAAGATCGGAGGCGAGAGCGGGCCGGATCATCACCGCTGGTCACCCCCGCGCCGCCGTCGGCAGGGTGGCATCAGGCCGGCGAAGGTAGCGGGCGTCGAGGCGGAGCGCGTCCACGCTGGCGCCGCGGCGCCACGCCGCAAGGCCGAGTTGTCCGACGGCCGGCGCCAGCAAAGCTGGGGCTATTTCCATGCCAGGAACGTGCGCGGCCACGCTGGCGTCGGGGGTGACCGCCCGCCAACCAGTGGCCCCCGCGCGCCGGGCCGCAAAGGCGGTAAGCGGCTCAATTCCTTCAACGTCGCCTTCGGCACCCTGGCCGTAGATGCCGTAGTAGACCTCGCCACGCGAGGCGTCCAGCGCCACCATCACCGCTGTGCCAGCCGGCACTCCCGCCGCAGCCGCCGCCGCCCGCAGTGTCGAGACCGGGGCCGCGGGCTGGCCCAGCACCTCGATCCAGCCCTTGACCGCGGTCAGGCCAATGCGGACGCCCGTAAACGAACCCGGGCCATCGGCGACGGCGAACAGCCCGATGTCCCGCATTTTTAATCCGGCCTCGCCCAGCACCGCCTCCACCGCCTGGAACAACGACACGGCGTACTCGCGCGCCTCCAGCGGCACGGCCGTCTGCACGCGCTCGTCCGCCAGCAGCGCCAGGCTGCCGTGCGGCGACGTCGTTTCCAGCGCCAGCGTCCACATAGCCCGATGATACCGCGTAAAAAATTTCGGCTGCGACTCTCGATGGTGACCTGGAATCGCGTATGCTGGCGCCTGTAGAAGATCACGGAGGGGTAAAAAAATGCGTTCCATTTCGCGACGGGATTTCTTGCAGCGGGCGGGTGCCGGAGCGGCGGCCGCTGGTTTTCTGGCCGTGGGCACGCGGCGTGCGGCCGCCGAGCCGCTGGGTATTCCCATTGGCGCGCAAACCTATCCCGCGCGGGAGATGGTAGCGCAGGGCCAGTTCCCGCAACTGTGCCAGAAGCTCTATGCCGCCGGCGTGCGCCAGATCGAGCTGTGCTCGCCCGGGTACGCCCAGTTCAAAAGCCTTGCCGACGGCAAGGCGACCAAGAAGATCGTCGACGATTCCGGTCTGCGCGTGATCAGCTCGCATTTCACCATGAACGAACTGCGCCACCAACTGCCCGAGTCCCTGCAATGGGCCCACGACCTGGGGCTGGTGCAGATGGGCACGGCCAGCTTGGGCGGCCGCATGACCGATGGCCGCACCTCGCTCAACAATGTGAAGTACGCCACCCAGGAGTTCAACCAGATCGGCGCCAACGTCAACCGCGCCGGCCTGCAACTGTTCCTGCACAACGAGGGTTTCGAGGATACCCACCTCGAGGATGGCCGCCTTACCTATCCCGTGCTGCTCGATTATCTCGATCCGAGCCTGGTGAAGATGCAGTTCCAGATGTCGGGCATGCTGCTGATCGGCGACCCGATCATGTACTTCAACAACAATCCCGGACGCTTCATTTCGGCGCACTTGCATGGGGTGGATTTCAGCAACGCGTCCGCCGTGCCGGGCCTGCCCTTGCCGGTGAAGCGCACCGGGGGCCGCGGGCGGGGCGCCGCGCCCGCGCCGCCGCCGGTGGCCATGGGCGAGGACAGTGTGGACTGGCCGCGCGTCTTCGCGGCGGCCAAGGTGGGCGGAATGAAGAATTACTTCATCGAGCAGGAGCAGCCCGACGGCGGCTGGGAGACGATGGTGAAGGACATCGCCTACCTGAAGACGCTTAGCTAACCGCTCTCAGCCCCGCGCCCGCACCACCGAACTGAGCCGCAAGCGCGTAGGCTCGGCCTGCGCGCGCAGCGCCCAGCGGGCCGCGAAGCCGGGCGCCCGCGTTAAAATGAAGCCGTGTTTTATCTCACCGAACTCGTCAACCTCCCCGTCCGGGGCCCCGATGGCCACCGCTATGGGCGGTTGCGCGAGTTCGTGATTGAGCCGGCACAGGACCGCAACCTGGTGCAGATGGTGATTTATCGCCATGACGGCAACCTGTGGCAGCTCCCTGTGCGCATCCTGGGCGTGGATTTGGAGGGGATCACCGTCGCCCCCGGCCCCCCTGGCCACGCCGCTCCGGTGCCGATGCAGACCAACTCCGGGCACCTGCTCCTGCGCCGCGACGTGCTTGATCAGCAGATCATCGACGTGCATGGCCGCAAGGTGGTGCGCGTCAACGATGTGGGGTTGGAGCTGATCCGCCGCAGCGGTGGCTGCGAACTGCGGGCTCAGCAGGTGGAAATTGGCGTGGCCGGCGCGCTGCGCCGGATGTTGCAGGGGGGGGTGCCGCGGAGTTGGCTGCGGGGCGCATCCGAGTGGATCCGGGCCCGTACCATCCCTTGGCGCGCGTTCGATCTGGTCGAAGCCGATCCGGCGCGCCGCATGCGGCTGCAGATCGACTATCGCGGCTTGGCGCGGCTGCATCCGGCCGACGCCGCCGACATCATGGAAGAGCTGGCGCCGGCCGAGCGGGGAGCCGTTTTCGGCTCGCTGGATAGCGAGGTCGCCGCCGACATTCTGGGCGAGGTCACGCCCCGCATGCAGCGGGCCCTGCTCGAGGGCTTGGAGGCGGAGCGCGCCGCCGACATCATCGAGGAGATGGAGCCGGATGAAGCTGCCGACGCCCTGGCGGAGCTTCCCGAGGCGCAATCGGAAAAGATCCTGGAAGGTATGGAGAAGCAGGAGCGGGACGAGGTCACCGACCTGCTCGAGTACCACGACCGCACCGCCGGCGGCCGCATGACCACCGACTTTATCGCCCTGCCCGAGGATGCCATGGTGGCCGACGCCATCGCCGCCCTGCGCGCCTTCGAAGGCCAAGTGGAGAGTATCACCACGCTGCTGCTGCTCAACCCCGACGGGCAACTGGCTGGCATGGTACCCCTCTCCCGCTTGCTGCTCGCCGGTGAGAGCCGCCACTTGCGTCCGCTGGCGGAGGACCCGATCTCGGTTGAGCGTGGCCGCAGCGATAAGGAGGTCGCCGAAATTTTCAATAAATATAACCTTCTGGCCCTGCCCGTCGTGGATGAACACCAACGCCCCGTTGGGGTGGTCACCGTCGACGACGTCATCGCCTGGCTCAGCGAGCACTGATCCAGTTGCCAGTGAACAGCGGCCCGGCAACTAGCAACTAGCAACCGGCAACTGGCAGCTTCTAAACTGGTAGCATAGTCCCATGTCTCTGGCTGTAGAGGAGCCGGTTCGCAGCGATTCGGATCTGTTGCGCCGCCTCGACCCGGCCCGACTGCCGCGGCATATCGCCGTGATTATGGATGGCAGCGGCCGCTGGGCGGGACGGCATCACCGCCCCCGCATCAGCGGCCACTTGGCGGGGGTGGAGGCGGTGCGCGCCACGGTGGAAATTTGCGCCCGGCTGCACATTCCGGCTTTGACCTTGTACGCCTTTTCCGCCGAGAACTGGAAGCGGCCGCAGGCCGAAGTCAATTTTCTGATGCGCTTGCTGCGCCGTTACCTGCGGAGCGAAACCGCGGAGTTGAACCGGCAGAACATCCGCCTGCAAGCCATCGGCCGCATCGCGGCGCTGCCGCAGGCGGTCATCGGCGACCTGGAACAAGCGCGCGCGGCGACCGCGCCCAACACCGGCATGGTCTTGACGCTGGCCTTGAACTACGGCGCGCGGGCCGAGATGGTGGACGCTTGCCAGGCGCTGGTGGACAATGCCCTGGCCGGCGGTGCGCGCGAGGTGACCGAGGCGGCGCTCGGGGCGCACTTGTATACGGCGCAGTTGCCAGAACCGGATTTGTTGATCCGCACCAGCGGCGAGCTGCGGGTCAGCAATTTTCTGCTGTGGCAGATCGCCTACGCCGAGATTTGGGTCACGCCGGTTTTATGGCCGGATTTCCGGGCGCCGCATTTGCTCGAGGCCATCGCCGATTTCCAGCGCCGCGAACGGCGCTTTGGCGGCCTCGCCCCAGTGCCGGCGCGCGCGCCGCAGGCCGGGACGGCAGCGCGGCCGAGCGCCGCCATTAGCGCATGACGCGCCTGCTCACGGCGGCGGCGCTGGTGCCGCTGGTGCTGGCCGTGGTGTGGTGGGCGCCCCTGTGGTTGTTTGCGATCCTGGTGGTCCTCGTGGCGCTGGTGGGGTTGCGCGAGTTCTACGATCTGGCGCAAGGCCAGGGTCTGCAACCCTACCGCTGGCTGGGCCTTGTGGTGACGGCGGCCACGGTGCTGGCCATGGCCGCGCCGTTTGCGCCCCCCACCGCGTTTGTCGCCCCCTGGCTGGCGGCGGTGCTTATCGGCGGGCTGCTGGCGGTATTGGTTCGCGCCTTGATGCACCCGGAACGCATGGCGGCCAGCCTCGGTGATGCTGGCGCAACCCTGCTCGGCGTGGCCTATCTGGGACTGCTGATGGGAACAACCGGGGCGGTGCGGCTGTGGGGCTCGATCTGGTTGATCTTCCTGCTGGCCACGGTGTGGCTGGGCGACACGGCGGCGTACTACGCCGGACGGAGGTGGGGACGGCGCCGCTTGGCGCCGCGCGTGAGCCCAAAAAAATCGTGGGAGGGAAGTGTCGCCTCCCTGGTGGCTGGCTTTGCGGTGGGCTGGAGCTTTGGGCATTGGCTATTCAGCCCGGGCTATATTGCCGGGGCGCTGGGCTTCGGTGTGCTGGCGGTGCTGATGAACCTCGCCGCGCAAGCCGGCGATCTGGTGGAATCGCTATTCAAGCGTGGCGCCCAGGTCAAGGACTCCGGAGAGCTGTTGCCGGGCCACGGCGGCATGCTGGACCGCATCGACGCCATGCTCTGTGCCGCCCCGGTGCTCTGGTACTATTTAGCTTATTTCCGCCCACGCGTGTAATGCTAAAAACAGTCGCGGTGCTTGGCTCGACCGGTTCCATCGGGCGCAACACGCTGGAGGTGATCGCCGCCCATCCGGACCGGTTCCAGGTGGTGGCGCTGGCCGCTGGCGATAACGTCCGTGAGTTGGCCGCCCAGATTCAACAATTTCATCCCCGGTTGGCGGTGCTGCGCACCGCGGCCGGATGCGCCGAACTGCGCCGCCTGCTGCCCCAGGCGCCGGAGCTCGTCTATCCGGAGCTCCTCTACGGCGCCGCTGGATTGCGGGCGGTGGCGGTGGAGGCGGGCGCCGCCATTGTGGTGGCCGCCACGGTAGGGGTGGCGGCGCTTCCGGCCATTCACGCGGCGCTGGCCCAGGGAGTGAGCGTGGCCCTGGCCAACAAGGAAGCCCTGGTGGCGGCTGGGACGGTTTTGATGGCCGCCGCCGCGCGCGGCGGCGCCGAGCTGCTGCCCATCGATAGTGAGCACAGCGCCATCCACCAGTGCTTGCGCAGCGGCCACGCGGGTGAGTTGGCGCGCTTGCTGCTTACCGCCTCGGGCGGGCCGCTGCTGCGCCGTCCGCTGGCGGAGTTGGCCGGCGTCACCGCGATCGAGGCGCTGCGCCACCCCACCTGGAATATGGGCGCGCGCATCAGCCTGGATTCGGCCACCATGATGAACAAGGGCTTCGAGATCATCGAGGCCTGTCATTTGTTCGGGGTGCGGGAAGCGCAGGTCGAGGTGCTGGTGCATCCGCAATCGATCGTGCATTCGCTGGTGGAGTTCGCCGACGGTTCGGTGCTGGCGCAGTTGGGCGCCGCCGATATGCGCCTGCCCATCCAGTACGCGCTCACCTATCCGGAACGGCTCCCGTGCCCGGGAATGCGGCTAAAATTAGAAGAGGTGGGGCGGCTGGAGTTCGAGCCACCCAGCCTGGAGCGTTTTCCCTGTTTGGGCTTGGCCCGCGCCGCCAGTCGCGCCGGCGGGGGCGCACCGGCGGCGCTGAACGCCGCCGACGAGGTGGCCGCGGCGGCTTTCCTCGCGGGCGAAATCGGCTTTGCCGAAATTGCGCCGGTGGTGGAGCGCACGCTGGATCGCGTGGGCGCGCCGCCGGTCCCGAGTCTGGAGGCGGTGCTGGCGGTGGATGCCGAGGCCCGCCGGATCGGGAAAGAGTTGATTAAAGGCCGCAAGTCAGCGTAGCCGGCGGGAGGGGCGAAAGGGGGCTCCGCCTGACGGCGAGCAAAAGCGGGCGGCGAAGCCGGGAGCGCGCGGCGGAGCCGGCAGGAGGGGCGATGGGGCCCCGCCTGACGGCGAGCAAAAGCGGGCGGCGAAGCCGGGAGCCCGCGGCGGAGCCGGCAGGAGAGGCGATGGGGCCCCGCCTGACGGCGAGCAAAAGCGGGCGGCG
>JANWJU010000116.1 GCA_025451775.1 Terriglobales bacterium | reverse complement strand
GGCCTGTATGCGCGTCTGCTGCTCAACCTCGGCTCTCCCTGGCCCTACTCGGTGGCCAAACACCATACCGCACGCTTCCAGGCGGCGGTGGACGCGCTGTGGGCGAGCGGTCGCTATGACCTGGCGCTGGTGGAGTGGACCCCGTTTGCCTCCTTCCTGAACGACGCCGTGCCCCACCTCATCGCCAGCCACAACATCGAGGCGCAGATCTGGCAGCGGCGCGCGACCATCAGCCGGGCGTGGGTGGCGAGGCCGTATTTCCGCCTGCAGGCGGCCAGAATGCGGCGCTTCGAACGCCGCGCCTTTGCCCGCGCGCGGGCCGTCACCACCGTCAGCGCCGAGGATCGCGCCACCGCGCTGGGGTGGGGAGCAAGCCGTTCCTCGCTGGTGGCCAACGGAGTGGACCTCGATTACTTCCAGCCCCGTCCCGAGGCCGCGGTGGAACCGAATACCCTGCTCTTCGTCGGCGCTCTGGACTGGTTCCCCAATCAGGATGGGGTGGTGTATTTCGCCGAGACCATTCTGCCCCTCCTCCGCGCCCAACAGCCGGATTGCCGCCTGCGCGTGGTGGGCCGCCGGCCCAGCCCGGCGCTGGCGCGGCGACTCCAGGGCCTGGCCGGCGTCGAATTGGTCGGGGAAGTCGCCGATGTGCGCCCCTACATGGCTGCCGCCGCTCTGTTGGTGGTGCCGCTGCGGGTGGGCGGAGGCAGCCGCATTAAAATCATCGAATCGCTGGCCATGGACAAGGCCGTGGTGGCGACCACGGTGGGGGCGGAGGGATTGCAGGCGGTGAGCGGCACCCATCTCCTGCTCGCCGATACCCCGGAGCAGTTTGCCCGCGCCGGCGCGCTATTGTTGCAGGCGCCCGCGCAGGCCCAGCGCCTGGGCCGCTCCGGCGGACGTTGGGCGCGCCAAACCTACAACTGGGATGACTGCGCCCGCGCCCTGGAAGCCGCCTGGCGGGGTTCACTCGACCCCTTGCGTTTTCCGCTGGGGGGTGCGCGGTGAACTCCCCGGTCACGGTGCTGCATCTGCGCGCCAGCAACTTCGTCGGCGGGCCGGAGCGCCAGATTCTGCGCCTGCTGCACTATGACCTCGGCGTGCGGCAGATGCTGGGCGTGTTTACCGGCTCCGGAGGCGAAGGCCAGGACCTGCTCGATGCCGCCCGCGCCTCGGGGGTCCCGGTGGCGGCCCTCGCCGGCGGAGGCCGCCGCGACCTGGCCGCGGGGGCGCAACTGCGCCGCCTGCTGCACGAAGAAAACATCGGCCTGGTCTGCACCCACGGCTACCGCGCCGATCTGCTGGGCAGTTGGGCGGCGCGCGCGGCCGGCATTCCCGCCGCCTGGTTCCTGCGCGGCTATACCGGCGAGGACCGCAAAGTGCGCGCCTATGAAACCCTCGATCGCCTGCTGCTCGGCTGGCCCCGGCACCTTGTCTGCCTCTCCCGCACCCAGGTCGAACAACTGCCCGCGCGCCTCCGCTCCCGCGCCCTGACGGTGCCCAATGCCATTCCCATTCCCGAGGTGGACCGTGCCGCCGCGCGCGCCGCGCTGCGCGCCCGTTTCGGGTGGGCGGAGGACGCCCTCATCGTCGGCGCCGCCGGCCGGCTGAGCCCGGAAAAAGGCGCCAGCTTTCTGCTCCAGGCGGTGGCCCAGTTGCCCTCTGGCCTGCCGGGGCATTTTCTCATCGCCGGTGATGGCGTCCTGCGCGCCGCGCTGGAAGCTGAGGCCCAACGCCTGGGCATTGCCCGGCGGTTGACCTTCGCCGGCTTTTGTCCCGACTGGCCGGCCTTGCTGCCGGGCTGCGATCTGTTCGTCAACCCTTCCTTGCGCGAGCAGGCGCCCAACGTGGTGCTGGAAGCCATGGCGGCCGGGGTCGCCGTGGTGGCCACCACGGCGGGCGCGGTGGCCGAGATCGCCGGCTCGCCCCCCGCCCTCGCCCTGGTGGAGTGCGGCGACAGCCGCGGCATGGCGGACGCCCTCGCTCGTCTGCTGCCGGATGCGGCCGCGCGGCGCGATCTGGCCCAGCGTGGCGCCGAGCGCGTGCGCCAGGCGTATTCGCCCGAACATCAGCGCCGGCAACTGCAGGAGCTCTACCGCCGGGCTCTGCCCGCGGCGCATCTTCCCGCGGCAGCTCCGAGCCGCCCTGGGCAGAGCGGGCGCCCGCTGCCGGACGACGCCGCTCTGCCCACCGTGTCCGTGGTGCTGCCGGTGCGCCACGAAGCCACCCACCTGGGAGCACTGCTGGATCAACTGCTGGAGCAGGACTACCCCGCCGGCCGCTGCGAAATTCTGGTGGCCGACGGCGGCGCCGGCGCCGGCGACGACGGCACCACGCGGCTGGCGCAGGAGTATGCCGGTCGTTTTCCCGGCCGCGTGCGCTGGATCCCCAATCCCGGCCGGCGCTCCTCCGCCGGCCGTAACTGCGGCGCGCGCGCCGCCCGTTTTGACTGGGTGGTCTTCGTGGATGGACATTGCCGCCTCCCCGGACGCGATTGGCTGCGGGCCAGTATGACCGCCGCCGCCGCCCGCGGCGCCATGTGCCTGAGCCGTCCCCAACCGCTCACAATGGAGGCGGCCCATTTCTGGCAGTCCGCTATTGCCCACGCCCGCGCCCACCGCCTCGGCCATGGCAGCGATTCCACCATCTTCAATACCAGCGCCGCCGGCTGGGTCAACCCCTCCAGTTCCGGCGCGGTCTATCATCGCAGCCTGTTTGAGCGCCTGGGCGGCTACGACGAAAGCTTCGACGCCTGCGAAGATGTGGAATTCAACCACCGCCTGGCCCAAGCCGGTGTGCAAGCCTGGCTGGCGCCCGAAGCTGTGGTGTATTACGCCGCGCGGCGCACCCTGAGCGGTCTGTTCCGGCAAATGCTGCGCTACGGCCGCGGCCGCGTGCGCTTGTCCCGCAAGCACCACGACGCCTTTACCTGGGCGCAGTGCCTGCCGGCCATTTGGCTGGCTGGCCTGCTCCCCGCGGCCGCCGCTCTGCTGTGGGCTGGATCGTGGCTGCGCTGGCCCGCCGCCTCCCTCTTGGCACTCTATGCCCTGGCACTTTTGGCGGGCGCGGTGGCCGTTGGCCGCCGTCACGGCTGGCGCTATGGTGCCGCCGCTCCCGCGGTGTTTCTGACCATTCACGCCGGTCTGGGCGCCGGTTGTTGGCGAGAAGTGCTCGCCCCCCACTGGGCACCGGCCCCCGAGGCCTGCCCCGCCCCCGATTCTCTCTCTCGGAGCAATTCATGACGCACACACGCCTGACCCTGTCCACCTTCGTCCTGGCCCTGGCCTGCCTGCTCAGCGCCGGCTGCGCCAGCAAAGCGCAGAAGATCGCCAACTTCCAGGCCAGCGCCAAGTCCTATATGGACCAGCAGCGCTACCCGGAGGCTATCATCCAATTGCGCAATGCCGCCGCTCTCGATCCCAAGTCGGCGGACTTGGAACTGAGCCTGGGCGATGCTTACACCCGCAACCAGCAGTATCAGGATGCCTTCACCACCTACAAGAAGGCCCTGCAACTGGCGCCCGGCAATGCCAAGGCACAACTGGCGCTGGGCCAGTTCTATCTGTTGGGCAGGGATTACGCCTCCGCCACCGCCAGCGCCCAGGCGGTGCTGAAACGCGATCCGGAAAACGCCGACGCCACCATTCTGCTGGCCAACATTGACACCGCGCAGCAGAAGATTGACCCCGCCATCCAGCGCCTCCTGACCTTTCTCCAGCGCCACGACGACAGCGTAGCCGCCCACCTCAGCCTGGGCATTCTCTACGCCGCCACCCGCAAGCCGGATCTGGCCAAGCAGCAGTTTCAGCGGGCCATCGCCCTCGACCCCAAGTCGGCGGCGGCGCGCAGCGACATGGCCAACCTGTACGCCACCCAGGGCGACTGGAAGGGAGCCGAGGACGTGTTTCGCCAGGACGTGGCGCAAAACCCCGATTCCGTGCCCGCCTATCAGGCTCTGGCCTCCTTCCTGGCCGGCCGCCGGCGTTTCAGCGAGGCCGAACCGGTCTTCCAGAAGCTGGTCTCCATGCAGCACAACTCGCCCCAGGCGCGGTTTGCGCTGGCATCGTTTTATTTGGCCAGCAATCAGCCCGACAAAGCGATGGCGCTTGACCAGCAATTGGCCAAGCAGGCTCCCACCCTGGTCGCCGCCCGCGAGCAGTGGGCGGAAATTGCCGCCAACAATAAAGACTTTACCCAGGCGGAGTCCGTGGTGGACGCCCTGCTCAAGGATCAACCCAACCAGATGTCGGCGCTGCTGCTCAAGGCCCGCATCCAGTTGGGGGCGGGCAAGCCCGACGACGCTCTCAGCACGCTGACCGCCGCCCAGCGCCTGAACCCCAACTTGGCGGCCATCGCCTACGAACAGGGGCAGGCGTTCGCCATGAAAAACGACGCCGCCCGCTCCAAGGACTCGTTCCTCCAGGCGGCGCGGTTGGACCCGAAGAATTACCAGGTGCAGGCGGCCCTGGCTTCGCTCATGCAGGCGGAGGGCGATTATCAATCGGCGATGAGCTATGCGCAAACCATGTTGACGCTGTCGCCCAACCTGCCCGAGGGCTACTATCTCGCGGGCAGCGCCTACGCCGCCCAGAAGCAGTATCAGCCGGCCATCACCAACTTCAAACACGCCCTCCAACTGCTGCCCTCCTACAGCGCGGCCTCCACCGGACTGGGCATGGTCTACGTCACCCAGAAGCAGTGGAAGCAGGCGGAAGACATCTTCAATGCCGCGTTGAAGACCAACCCTGCCGACTCCTCGGCGCTCGCCGGCCTGATGGCGGTGTACCAGAACAATGGCCAGTCGGCGCGCATCCTGCCCTACGTGCAGCAACAAGTGGCGGCGGCCGAGGCCGCCCACGCGCCGGCCGGGGCCCAGGCGCAATTGCAGGCTCAATTGGCGCGCGCCTATGCCCTGGGCAAGGACAATGCCAGGGCCGAGACGGCGCTGGAAAAGTCGCTGCAGCTGGACCCCCACAACTACAACACCTACGCCATGCTCGGCACCCTCTACGCCCAGCAGCAGCAGAACCAGAAGGCGCGCGACCAGTATGCGAAGGCGGCGGCCCAG
>JANWJU010000115.1 GCA_025451775.1 Terriglobales bacterium | reverse complement strand
GGTGTGCGCGATGGCGGCGAAGAAGTCGATCTGGCCGCGGTCGTCGAGCTGCGCGGTGTAGGCCGAGGGGAAGATCATGGGCACGCCGCCGGCGCGGCGGATGGCCTCGCACTCGGCGAGGTAGGTGGCCTGGGACGCGGCGCCGGCGGCTGGCAGCGCGCCGGCGATGAACTCGGCGATGAGACCGGAGTGGCCGCGGGTGGCGGCCGCGGTCCAGCCTAAAACACGCTGCTTCTCGGCGGGCGTGAGCAGGTCGCCGTAGCCTGTGTCCATGTTGACGGCCACCTGCAAGCCGGCGCGCAGGGTGCGTTCGAGGTGGCGGTGGAAGCCGGCCTCGTCCATCTGGCCGTCATCGCGGTAGGGCAGCAGCAGGGCGCTGATGCCGCGCGGGGGGCGGTGTTTCATGAGATGACGTCCTCGGTGGCGGGCTGCGGAACCTGCCGCAATTGGGCCGCTTTGACCTCTTTCACCGCTTTGACCTCTTTTACCACGGCCGCCTCGGGGCGGGCCTTGTAAAAGGGATCGAGCGGATAGCAGCCGGAGATCAGGCCGTGGCGTGGCGCGGTGGTGCAGTCGCTAAAAGTCCGGCAGATGTGCTTGGCCTGCAAGCGGCGGTGTTCGAGCACATCGGCGGGCAGATCGGGGTAGGAGAGCATCATGCGGCCCAGGCCGACGAAGTCGGTCCATCCCTCACGAATGGCCGCTTGGGCGACATGGGGCAGGTAGTTTTGCAGGTACGTCCATCCGGTCGAGACCTGGATGGTGTCCGGGACCGCGGCTTTCAGCGCGCGTGCCGCGCCCAGCATGCGGGCCACGCCCACGAGCGGGTCCTCCGGCGGAAAGTAGCCGTCGCTGGGCGGGAACAAGGCCGGGCGCTGGACATGAGGGGCGTAGTAGGGGCTGCTGCCGGTGATGTTGACCAGGCGGACGCCGAGCGAGCCCAGCAACTGCAGCAGCGCGGTGGCTTCGGTCAGGTCGGGGCGGAGGGGATCGTGGGCGTCGGCGCCAAACGCCCAGCGATAGGGGCCGTCCCAAGCCACGGCGCGCCCGACGCCGGTCTCGGGGTCACTCACGAACGGAATCGTATCGAAGGCGCTCAGGCGCACGCCGATTTCAATTTTAGGGGCAGCGCCACGCGCGGCGGCGATCAGTTCGCGCAGCAGGCGGGTGCGGTTTTCGAAGCTGCCGCCGTAGGGGCCGGGGCGGTCGACGGCGCTTAGGAACTCGTGCGCCAGGTAGCCGTGGCAGTGCTTGACGTCGACGAAGTCGAAGCCCGCCTCCTGTGCCAGGCGGGCGGCGGCGCCAAAGGCTTGCACGATGCGGGCGATTTCGGCGTCGGTGATGGGCTGATGGGAGGCGGGCAAGTGCAGCTTGGCATCCAGTAGGGGATGGCGGTAGGCGGTGATGGGCTCGGGGCGCAGTTTGACGTTGGGCTGGGAGAAGCGGCCGGAGTGCGTCAATTGCAAGCCGACGATGAGGTCGTCGGCGCGGCCAAAGCGCTGGCGATGGGCCTCGACGCACTCCGCGCGCAGGGCGGCGAGCGCTGAGGCGGTGTGCTCATTGATCTGCAACTGGTTGGGGTTGGCGCGGGCTTCGGGGAGCACGGCCACGGCTTCACCGCCCCAGATGAGCTTGGCGCCGCCCGTGGCAAAGCGCAGCCAGCGGCGCCGGGTGAGTTCCGATGGACAGCCGTCGCTTTCCGCGTCCCAGCCCTCCATGGGCTGCACCACAAAGCGGTTGCCGACGGTGCGCGTGGCGCCCAGCCAGGGCAGGTCTATTGATTGCGCCAGCGGCGAGGCGGGCGCGGACTGGATAGTGTCATCGCAAGGCAGGGGGCAGCCCAGGTGCTCGAGGTGCTGGCGCAGAGCGGCGGTGGTACGGAAGGCGGCGACGCGGGGATAGGAATCCATACGGTGCGAGGTTAGCCTAGCATTGGGCCAATCGCCATGTATACTCTCCGCGAGCATGTCTGAACTGCCCGATGCCCCCGGCCCGAAACCAGCCAGCCTGTTCCAGCGGGCGCAGTGGCACGCCGTCTCCGCCAGCTTCCTGGGCTGGATGCTCGACGCCTTCGACTTCTTCACCGTGGTGTTTTTGGTGGGGCGGCTGGCGCTTGAGTTCCACGTCACCAAAGCCGACATCATTTGGACGCTGACCGCGACTTTGGCCATGCGTCCGGTGGGAGCGCTGCTGTTCGGGCTGTTCGCCGACCGCTGGGGGCGGCGGCGGGCGCTCATGGCCAACGTGATTTGCTTCTCGGTGATTGAGCTGCTGTGCGGGTTCTCGACCAGCTATACCCAGTTTCTGATTCTGCGCACGCTGTACGGCATCGGCATGGGCGGGGAGTGGGGCGTGGGCGCGTCGCTGACCATGGAGACGGTGCCGCGGCGGTGGCGGGGACTGTTCTCGGGCATCCTGCAATCGGGCTACTCGGTGGGCTACATGCTGGCGGCGGTGGCGGCACGCTTTATCCTGCCCACGCTGGGGTGGCGGGCGATGTTCTGGGTGGGAGGCTTGCCGGCACTATTGGCCATCTACATTCGGCTGCAGGTGCCGGAGCCGGAAGCCTGGCTGCAGTGGACGCGGCAGCATGCCACCAGCCTGCGCACCATTGTGGGCAGCGTGCTCAGCAACTGGAAGAATTTCGCCTATCTCGTGGTGCTGATGACGTTGATGATGTTCCTCTCCCACGGCACCCAGGATTTGTATCCGGATTTCCTCACTTCGGCGCACCATCTCAGCGCCAACATGGTCTCCTCGCTGGCGATTCTGTATAACGTTGGTGCGGTGTGCGGGGCCATTCTCTTTGGCCACCTCTCCGAGCGCCTGGGACGGCGGCGGGGCATGACGTACGCGCTGTTGCTCTCACTGGTCGTTATCCCACTGTGGGCGTTTGGCGGGAGCGCGGTCTGGCTGGCGGTGGGCGCGTTTGTGATGCAGATGGGGGTGCAGGGGGCGTGGGGGGTCGTCCCGGCGCACCTGACCGAACTCGCTCCCGCCTCGGCGCGCAGCCTGCTGCCCGGCCTCGCCTACCAGCTCGGCATCCTGGTCGCCGCGCCCACCAACACGCTGGAGTACGCCCTGCGCGACCACGTGGGCTACGCCTGGGCGCTGACCGGCTTCGAGGTGTGCGTGATCGTGCTGGGCATCGTGGCCATCAATCTCGGCCAGGAACGGCGCGGCCGGGAGTTCGTGGTCCACGCAACCGCGGCGCAGACGGGTTAATCGCCCGGTTTGCTGCGCTGGCGCACGAGTTCGGCGAGTCTGGCGGCGAGGCGGGTCTCCAATCCTACATCTTTAGGCCGGTAGTAGCGGCGGCCCCGCAGGTTTTCGGGCAGGCACTCCATGTCGGCCACGCCGGCCTCGGTATCGTGGGCGTACTGGTAGCCGTGGCCGTAGCCGAGGCCCTTCATCAGCGCCGTGGGGGCGTTGCGCAGGTGCAGGGGGACGGGATCGGCGCGGGTGGAGCGCACGTCCTCGAGCACGGCGCCGTAGGCGGCGTATAAGGCATTCGATTTGGGCGCCAACGCCAGGTACGCCGCCGCTTGCGCCAGCGCCAGCGCGGCCTCGGGCATGCCGATGGCTTCGACGGCGGCGCGCGCCGCCAGTGCCTGCTCCAGCGCGCGCGGGTCGGCGAGGCCGATGTCCTCGCTGGCGATGCGCACCAGCCGCCGGGCGACGTAGAGCGGGTCCTCGCCCGACTCCAACATGCGGCCCAGCCAGTACAGGCCGGCGTCGACATCGCTGTTGCGCAGCGATTTGTGCAGCGCCGAGATCAGGTTGAAGTGTTGCTCGCCGCCGCGGTCGTAGAGCAGCGCCTTGTGCTGCAGGGTGGCGTCGAGGAGTTCGGCGGTGATGGTGATGGGGCCATCTAAACCGCCTGGGGCGGGCTCGGCGCCGGCCACCGTCGCTTCGAGCAGGTTCAGCGCCACGCGGGCATCGCCGTTGGCGAACTGCGCCATGCGCAGCAGCAGCTCGGGGCTGACTTCGATCAGGACGGCGGCTGGGCGGCCGGCGAGCGCGCCCCGCTCGCGGTCGTCGAGGGAGCGGCGCAACAGGCTGGCAATGTGCTCGTCGCTGAGCGCCTCGAGTACGTAGACGCGGGCGCGGGAGAGCAGGGCCGAGTTCACCTCGAAGCTGGGGTTTTCGGTGGTGGCGCCGATGAGGGTGATGGCGCCGCTCTCGACGTAGGGGAGGAAGGCGACCTGCTGGGCGCGGTTGAAGCGGTGGATCTCGTCGATGAAGAGGATGGTGCGCTGGCCTAAGCGCTGGGCGCGTTCGGCCTCGGCCATGACCTCGCGGATCTCTTTAATCCCGCTCGTCACGGCGCTGAAGGGCACGAACCGCCGCCGCGTGCGGCGGGCGATGATGCGGGCGAGCGTGGTTTTGCCCGCTCCGGGCGGACCCCAGAGGATCATGGAACCGAGCTGGTCGCGTTCGAGTTGGGTGCGCAGCGGCTGGCCGGGGGCGAGCAGGTGCGGCTGGCCGACAAGCTCGTCCAAATCGCGCGGTCGCATGCGGTCGGCGAGCGGGCGGCCGGCGGCGGGTTCTTCTGGAATCACGGGCTCGAACAACGACATCGCGATTTACGCCCGCCGCCGCGGGCGGCGGCCTCCTATCGCCCGCGTTGGCGGGCGGCTTCATAGAGCAGGATGGCGCCGGCCACGCCCGCGTTCAAAGAATCGATCTCCCGCACCATGGGGATGGTCACACTCCCGTCGGCGGCGCGCAGCAGCTCCCGTGGCACGCCTCCGGCTTCCTGGCCGATGATCAGGCAGGTGGGTTGGGTGAAATCCGCATCGACCGCGGTGCCGCCGCCCCGCGTCCCGCCATGAGCAGTGGCTGCCAGCAGCCGGATGCCGTGCTTTTGGCACAGCCGGATCAGGTCGGCGGCGCTCAGCTTGGCCGCGACCGGGAGGTGGAAGAGCGATCCGGCGCTGGCGCGCACCGCCTTGGGATGGAGCGGGCTCACCGTGCCGGCGAGCGCCAGGACGCCGGTCGCGCCAAAGGCATCGGCGGCGCGCACCAGCGTGCCCAGGTTGCCGGGGTCTTGCAAGGCCGTGGCCAGGATCAGCGGCGCAGCCGCGGTGGAGCTGCAGACCGCCTCCGCCGTGGCCACCTCCCAGCGCACCAGCGCCGCCACGCCCTGCGGGTGTCCGGCATCCATGGCGGCGTTGAAGGCGGCGTCGTCGGTCAGCGAGGTTTGCACGTGCTTGGAAAGTTGCGGCAACAGCTTGCCGGCGAGCTGGTCGTAGCCGGTCTGGCTGAACAGCACCTTCTCCAGGCGCAGGCCGCTGCGGATGGCTTCGTCGAGCAGGCGCGGGCCCTCGATGGCCAGCAGGGGAGCTGCGGCTTCGGTGGCGGCGGCGCCAGCGCCTTCGCGGAAAGTCCGCCGGAACTCGGTCAGCAGGGGATGGTGGCGGCCGATCAGTGCGGGTTCAGGTATCACAGATTGAGTGTAACCGCCCTATTGGGCTAGGGCTTTTGCCCCAGATGACGCTCCGGAGTTTGACTCCGGACAGGGGTGTTGCTAGAGTCTAAAAGTTGCGTCGTCGCTATTACATCTTTATGGTCACCCATGACTGGGATGGCCAACTCCGCCGCATCCCGATCCCGGTGAAGTGGGTGGTGCTGTTTGTCGCCTTCGCCGTGGTGGGCGCGGGCACGCTGGCGGGCCTGGCCGGCTCCTACGGGCGCATGCTCACCAAGGTGCAAAGCTTCAACGAAATGCGCACCCGGCAGGACATGCTGGTGCGGCAGCTCAGCTCAGCCCGCAGCGACGCCGATCAGTTCCAATCCGAGGTGGCCAGCCTGGGTTCGCTGGCCAGCGAGGTGACCGCGCTCTACAGCTTCAAGCACAGTTCCAGCTTCAAGGACCGGTTGCGCAACGCCACCCCGGCGGCGGCGGTCGGCGATGCCGAGGCCGTCGATGTCGTCGATCCCGTCAACAGCGCCGATGCCGGCGGCATCAGCGGCAGCGGCAGCGCCGCCAGCATGCAGGCGGCGGCGCTCTACAGCAGCACGCTGAGCAATTTTCAGATTCTGGAGACCACCGCGCTTGATAACTCGCTGCCGCAGCGCCGGGCGTGGTCGCCGTTCGGGCAAAGCGTCTGGCAGCCGGACCGCTGGCCGGTGCGCGGCCGCATCACCAGCAGCTTTGGCGAGCGCATTGATCCGTTTCTCGGTGAGGGCGCCTTCCACGATGGCATCGATATCGCCGTGCCCTACGATACCCCGGTGGAAGTGACCGCCGACGGCCTGGTCGTCTTCGCCGGGATCGAGAACGGCTACGGCCGCACCGTGATCGTGGACCATGGCCACGGCGTGCGCACCCTCTATGCCCACATGGCGTCGCTGGCGGTGACCGTGGGCCAGCGCATCGACCGCGGCGAGGTGGTGGGCTACGTTGGCGTCAGCGGCTGGAGCACCGGCCCCCATTTGCACTACGAAGTCCGCGTCAACCGCGCCCCGGTCAACCCCTACCGCTACCTGCACCCCTAGGCACCCGGCATGCCTGCCCTCGGCTATGCGATCGTCGTCGGCGGTTGGCTGATCTGGCTGCTGCCGTTTCTCATCTACCGCCGCGCCGGCGCTCCCCAAAAACGCGATACCCGCGCCCGTTGGGGCATGATCCTGGAGGGCATTGCCTACGCCCTGCTCTGGCAAGGGCAATTCTGGGAGCGCTCGCCGGAGCCATGGCTCGTGCTGTTGGCCAGCATCGCCTTCGCCCTTGCCTGCCTGCTCGCCTGGACCGCCACCCGCGCGCTGGGCCGCCATTGGCGCTTTGACGCCGGGCTCGACCCCGATCACCAGTTGATTCGCTCCGGCCCTTACCGCTGGGTGCGCCACCCGATCTACGCCTCCATGCTCTGCCTGCTGCTCGGCACCGGCGCGGTGCTCACGCCGCCAGGGCTGTTCGCCGCCGCCATCGCCGTTTTCCTCGTGGGCACCGAAATCCGGGTTCGTATCGAGGACCACCTGCTCGCGGCCCGTTTTGGGCCTGATTGGCGGGCCTATCAACGCGCCGTCCCGGCGTATATCCCCTACCTGCGCTGAGCGCGCAGCGCCAGTTGAAAGCGTCCGGTGCCGAAGTTGTGGCGGAGCTGGTTAAGGTGCACCCGTCCGTACTCGAGCTTGGCTTCCGCGGACGCCAGACTGGCTTCCCCGCTCCAGAGGCGGTCGTGCAGGTCGCGGAACGCCGGGGTGGGCGCGTCTAAATCCAGAGTAGGCGCAGCGCCGGCTTGGGGCTCCGGGGCCCCCGAGCTGGCGCGAGCGTAAGCGGGAGGCGCGGCGAAGCCGCGCTGGGGCCCGCGCCTATTCATGCCCAGCAGGAGCGCGGCGTAGAACAGGTGGGCGAACTGCTGCATCAGATAAAAGCGCGTGCGCTGGTACTCCGTGGCCGGCTGCCCGAAGTAAGCGTCTAGCAGGTACTCCTCGTCGGCGGCGGTGGCGGCCACGAAGTTGGCCACCACCGCCAGGTCCACGTAGCGGTGGTTCAGAAACGCGGCTTCCCAGTCCACCAGCCAGAGGCGGGTGCCGTCGAAGAGGATGTTGCCGGGGTTGAGGTCATTGTGGCTGGCCACCAGGTCGTCCGCCTCGCGGGTGTAGGCGCGGCGCAGGCGCGCGTAAGCCGGAAAAATCTCGGCGGCGATGGTCTCTGGCAGCGTCCCGGCGGCGCGCCACCTGCCAATGAAGGCGTCGCCGGCGTCGAGGTAATCAGGGAAGCGGGCCATGGGCGGGAACGGCGGCAGGGTGTGGACCGCGCGCAGCATCGGCGGCAGGAGGCGGAGCGCGGAGGCGCGTGGGAGCGGCTTGCGCTCGACAAAATCGGTGATGGAGATCTTGTCGTCCACGCTGGTGTAGCGGACCGCGGGGCCGAGGCCGGCGGCGGCGGCCGCGCCCATGCTCGCGAACCACCGCGCCGGATCGCTGATGGGGTTGAGGTTGATGCGCAGCAGGTAGGGGCAGCCCCCCACCTCGATGCGGTAGACCAGCGCCGGGCTCAACCCCGCGGTCAGGGGCTGAATGCTGTCGCACGCGGCCACGCCAAAGGCGGCCCGCAGAGCGCGTTCGACCGGGACGGCATGTGCGGCTGGAATCACGGAAGCCTCCTGAGACTGGCTTCCCAACCTACCAGAAGCGATATAAAAGACCAGACTGTTTTTGGCCGCGGGCGGTTGTTATGCTTGAGGTAGAGGGCGGCGGGAGCTACCGCCGCACGAAGTGGATGGCGCAGCCGCCGCCGGGGGCCAGATGCACGGTCAGGGTGCCGCTCGCGCTCACGGTTTGGTGGCGGATGGTGACGTGCTCCGGGTTTTCAGCGGCGTCGCTCGCGTCCTCATAGATTTCGGCGGTGTATTTCCCGCCGCCCAGGAAGCTGAGCGGGATGCGCTCGTCGCGGGCGTCCCAGTCGGTGATGCTGCCGAGGTACCAGTCGCGCCCGCGGCGGCGGGCGATGGTGATGTCGTTGCCGGGGAAGCCGTCGAGCACGCGCGTCTCGTCCCAGGCCGCCGGGACGTCTTTGATGAACTGGAACGCGGGTTGGTGGGCGTAGGCTGACGGCGCATCGGAGACCATCTGGATGGGCACGAAGTCAATCACGTAGAGCGCCAACTGCTGCGCCCGCGTGCCCTGCACCATGGGAAAGCGGTTGCGGGGGGTGAATGCGGCCTGGGTTACGTTGCGGAACCCGCCCGGCGTGTAGTCCATGGGCCCGGCCAACATGCGCGTGAACGCCAGCCGGACGCGGTGCAAGGGGGTGTCGCGCGCCCCTGGTTTGTTGTACTCCATGCCCAGCACGGCTTCATAGCCGAGCACGTTCGGGTAGGTGCGTTCCAGTCCCCAGGGCGGGGTCGCGCCGTGGAAATCCACCATCAGGTGGTGCGCCGCGGCCAGCTTCGCCACCTGGTAGTAGAACGCCACGCCGGGCTGGTCGTCCTCCTGGATGAAGTCCACCTTGACGCCGGCCACGCCCCATTTTTCATACAAGGGGAAGGCGGCGTCCATCTGCTTGACGGCGGCGTTGTGGTGGATCCAGAGCCAGATCTTCACCCCCTTGGTGTTCGCATACTGCACCAGCGCCGGCACATCCACCTGCGGGATGGGCTCGAGGATATCGTTTTGCTTGGACCAGCCGGCGTCGATCAAGGTGTAGCGGAGCCCGGATTGGGCGGCGAAGTCGATGTAGTACTTGATCGTCGCCGTGGTCATGGGGAAATCGCCGCGGGCGGCGGAGGCGGTGTCCGGGGTGTCATTCGGCCCAGCGTCGCCGCTCCACCAGTTCCAGGAGGCTTTGCCGGCGTGGATCCAGCTCGTGTCACCGATGACGTTGGGCGGGTTCAAATCATCGATTAGGTTGGACTCGAGGAGGCGGCCCGGTTCGTTGCCCACCAGGATCACGTGCCAGGCCGAGGCGTGCGGCAGGGCGCCGGTGACGGCGGGGCCGGTTCCATCCTTGCGGGGCGAGATCTCCGAGCGTAGGCAAAAGCGGCAGCCGTGCGCGGGCACGGTCAGGTACGCCTTGGCGTCGCCTTCGAGCCCGGCCTCGAGGATCGCCATCCAACCCACGCCGGGCACCTGCATCAGCGTCGGCAACCCGATCAATACGTGGCTCTGCGAGGTGAGCGCGCTGACGTGGAGGGGAATGTATTCGCTCTCGTAGGGGGAGAGGAAGTTCGGCAGCTCCAGCGCCCACGCGTTGGCATCCTTGGCGATGCTGTAGCCGATGTCCTCCTGCTGCAGCTGGTAGCCGTCGAGCCCGGACTGCCGCGGAACGATATAACGGAAGGCGATGCCGCTGTTGTAGGCGCGCGCCTCGATCGCGAGCGTGCGGCCAGGCGCTTGGGGTTCGGTGAAGGTGAGCGCGAGGCGGTTGTAGGGATCGTCGACATGCGCGGCTTTGCCGGCGACGGGGGTGTAGTCGTCCACGCCGGAGCCGGGTGTGGCCTGGAGCAGGCGGACATCCGGGCCCAGCGGCGGCTGCCCCTGCAATGTGAGGCTGATGCTGGAGTTGTTGATCAGGGGTTGGCGATTGAACCGGACGCTGTAAACCAGCCAGCCAGCCGTACCAGCCGGGCCGCCGGACGTGGTGGCGAATTGGATCTGAAGCCGTCCATCGGGCGAGGTGACCGTCGTGGCGGGCACAGCGGGTGCGTTGGCTGCCTGAGCCGAGGCGCCCATGGCGGCCGCCGCCAGCACCAGCGCCACGGGGATAGCGCGCAAAAGTGGCTGTTTCATGACCTAAAGCCTCCGGAAACTGAGCGGGGCCAGTATGTCACAGTTGCCTCTGCCGGCAGCTTGGAGATGCCACGAGCAGAGCGGGCAACCCTGCCGCCAATCGAAGCCCGCCCTCAAGCGACCAGCGGGAGCGACCCAGCGGGAGCGACCCAGCGAAAAGTGGCGAGCCACTGCCGGGATGGGCTGTGGTGCGCGGTCAGCGTTGCAGTGGGCTGGTAACGGTGAGTGGGGTGACGCGCAGGCTCTGGGTGAGGGCGGGGTGGGCGCGGCGCAGGGCTTCGTACATATCCCAGGCGGCGGAGCGGTAGGAGGGGTGGCCGCCGGTGCCGGTGCGCAACTCGGCGATGTAGACGGCTTCGGCGAAATCCATCTTGAACAGGCTGCGTTTGCGGTAGCCGAGCGGGAGAGTGTAGGGGGTTGAGGTGGAAGCTGCCGCGCGCATGGCGGCATCGTAGACCGGGGCGGCGCCGGCGGCGTGGATCTCGGCCGGGGTTTCGTAGCCGTGGGCGGGGGTGTAGTCCTGGTGCAACTGCACGCAGCGGCGATGGCGGTGGAAGTCGCGGAAGCTGCCGATATCTATCAATAGGTCGAACTGGAAGGGCTGGCCGGCCTGGTAGGGGCGCAGCAGCTCGTCGTGGGAGCCGCGGGCGGCGGTGCCGAGGGCGATGAGTTCATCGCGGCGTGCCGCGCTGAGCGCCGCGACGGCGGCGATGACCTGGCGGTAGGCGTGATGGCAGTGGGGGTAGAGCAGGGAAGCGGCAATCTCGATCTCGAGCGCCGGCGGGGCCACCAGATCGACGCGATCGACGCGCGGACCAGCGTCCGGCTTGGCGCCGGCGAGCAGTTCGGTGGCGGCTTGCGCCAACGCCGCGCGGGAGTCGATCAGGTAGGGGCTGGGGTCGGTGTACTTGACCAGGGTGGGCACGGCGCCGGGGGCGCTGGCGGCGGCTTTAAGCTTGGCGCCGAGGGCGCGGCACTCGGCGTAGGCGGAGGACAAAAGCCGGACGATCTGCTGCTCCAGCGTGCGGGCGCTGACGATCTGACCGAGGCTGGTGGCCGTGGCCAGCGGCAGCAGGTAGCGGCCGGCGTCGAAGGCGCGGGCGCGCAGCGTGCGTTTGTACGCCTCCGGCTTCATCGCCTCCGGACGCGGAAACTGGGTTGCGAGGTAGTCAGCGACCTGCGCGCTCACGGCCTCGTAGGCGGTGAACAGGGCGTCGATATTTTCATCGTAGCCGGCCGGCGCGTCCTCCGGGGTGATGAAGCCGGAGCGGCGGAACTCCTGGTAGCGGGTCGAGCGCTCCTGACCGTCCCAGCGCGCCTCGTCGGCGACCTCGATGGCGGCCAGGATCGAGCAGCGTTCGATGGCGAAGCTGAGGTGGGCGAGATCGGCGATGGAGCGGTGGCCGTACTGGAAATAGAATGTATTGAGGAACTTTTCCGCGCGCTGGCCATCCAGCTCGCGCAGGCTCTCGCGCATGGAGAGCGCCGAGCGGCTATATTTGGCCATGGCGTAGGCGCCCACTTCGGGTTCGACGCCCTGAATGACATACACGTCCGGTTCCGGCATAAGAGCCAATTCTCCCACGTCCACCCATGCCTGTCTCTCCCGCCCGCCATTTGGCTTTTGACGTCCTGACCGCCGTGGACGAGGGCGGTTACGCCGCCGATCTGTTGCACTCGACCTGGGCGCGGGGCCTGGCCCTCCCCGACCGACGCCTCGCCACCGAGATTGTGATGGGCGTGCTGCGCTTCCGGGCGCAGCTCGACTACGTGATTGCGCGGGCGGCACGGCGCGCGGTGGGCCGCATCGACTCCGTCGCGCTGGCGGCCTTGCGCATCGGGGTGTACCAGCTCCGCTTCCTGAGCCGGGTGCCGGCGAGCGCGGCCGTGCACGAGAGCGTGGAGATGACGAAAGAGCATGCCCCCAAGCTCGCCGGTTTCGTCAACGCCGTGCTGCGGCACGTCTCCCGGGATCCCATCGCCGCGCTGCTGGCGGCGGAGCCGGATCTGAAAAAGCGCCGCGAGGTCGAGTTTTCGCATCCGGCGTGGTTGCTGGAGCGCTGGGGCCGGAATTTCGGGCCCGAGATGGCGGCGCGCATCGCCGAGTTCGACAACGATGTGCCACCGGTGGCGATCCGCTTCACCACCGATGCCGCGGACGCTGCGCTGCCGGAGGAGATTGTTATGGCGCCGGGGCGGCTGCTGCGCTCGGCGCTGCGCGTGACCTCGGGCGACATCACCAAGACCGAGGCCTACCGCGCAGGCCGTGTCTGGGTGCAGGACGAGGCCTCGCAGCTGGTGGCGCATCTGCTCGAGCCCAGTTCCCGCCACCGCATCCTCGACGCCTGCGCCGCCCCTGGCGGCAAGACGGCGCTGCTGGCGGCGCTGGCGCCGGAAGCCGGGGTGGTGGCGGTCGAGGTGCATCCCCAGCGCGCCCGGCTGCTGCGCCGGCGAATGCCCGCCACCGTGCACGTGGTCGGCGCCGACGCCACCCGGCCGCTGCCTTTTCGCCGCGGTTTCGACCGCATCTTAGTGGATGCTCCCTGCACCGGCACCGGCACGCTGGCGCGCAACCCCGAGATCCGCTGGCGCCTCACCCCCAGCGATCCCGTGCGCTTGGCAGCGCTGCAGATGGCCATCCTGAAGGCCACGGTGCAGGCGCTCGAACCCGGTGGCCGGCTGGTTTACAGCGTCTGCTCGATCGAGCCCGAGGAGGGCCCGGGGGTGATCGCGGCCTTGCTCGCGGCCAACTCGCAACTGGGCATCGTGCCCGCCGGGCGCGTGCTGGACGCGCTCGAGGCGGCGGGGCAGTTGGCCGAGGATCACCCACCCCTGACGGCGATCACCGCGGGCCCCTACCTGCGTATTCCGCCCGGCGCCGCCGCGACGGATGGATTCTTCGCCGCCGTTATTGAACGGGGGCGTTAGCGGGGCTGACGGCGATGGCGTTGGCGACCTTCACCCCGGCGGCGTTCTGCTGGGCCAGTTCCCCGGCGCGGGCCTTATCGGCGGCGGTGGCGACGTAGCCGGTCAGCGTCACCAATTGCGGATATACGCTGGCGGTGACGGCGATCAGCGCCAAGTCGGAATCGAGGGCGTCTTGGATACGAAATTGCGTTACCGCCAAGCTGTCGGGCGGCGGCGCAGCGCCAGCGGTGAGGAGCGAGGCGGCGGCATCAACCACGATATGGTCGGTGACCTGGGTCACGCCCGGCACCGCCTTGGCCACATTCTCGGCTTCGGTGCGGTCTTGCGCGTTGGGCAGGACGCCGTCGAGGGTAACGGCTGAGCCGGAGTCCATCGTCACAGTGAGCGGATACTGTCCCAGATCTGAGTTGAGGATCAGGGCCTGTGCCACCGCGTGCTGCAGGTCCGCCGGTCCAGCGGGTGGGGGTGCTGTCTGGCCCATGGCCTGGTGCAGCACGCCGAGCATCGGCAGCAGCACCAGCCACGTGATTCGTTGCCACGTCATGCTTGGCCTCCATGGCATGGAGTTCCTCGGCGATCCAAAGGAGGTTAAGTGCCGCCGGTGGTGAAGGGGGCCTTGGCGCCGGAGACGACCTTGAAGGTCAGCTCCTTTTCGCAGTAGTCGCACTCCATCTCGAATTTGCGGGTGATGAGGCAGCGCATGTACTCGTCCGGGCCGGGGTAGATGTTGTAGACCCGCTGGCACTCCGGACACTCGACGGCGAGGATGGATCCGCTCATAGACAGCTCTATCTTACCTTTTCCGGGCGGAATCCGCAGGGGGCGCCGGCCATCGGGAGGCCGGGGGCGGAGCCCCCGCTGCGCTGCCGCGCGCAGCGGTTTCCAAGGGATGAGAACGATCGTAGACCTCGGTGAGCTGGCGGATGTTGGTGCGGGTGTAGCGCTGGGTGGTGGCCAGGCTTTTGTGGCCCAGCATTTCCTGGATGGCGCGCAGGTCGGCGCCCTCGCCCAGGAGGTGGGAGGCGAAGGCGTGGCGCAGGGAGTGGGGGTGGACGTCGAGCGGCAGGCCGAAGGCTTGGGCCGCGGCTCTGACGATGCGGCCCACCGAGCGCGGGGTGAGGCGTCCGCCGCGGCGGTTGAGGAACAGGGCGGGGCGCGCGGAAATTTGGGGGGCGGGACGCACGGCCAGATACGCCCGCAGCGCCGCCGCCGCTTTGCGGCCAAAGGGAACGAGGCGCTCACGGCGCCCCTTGCCGAGGACGCGCACCGTGGCTTGTTCGAAATCGACCGAGGCCACATTCATCCCGGTCAGCTCGCTGACCCGCAGGCCGCAGCCGTAGAGGAACTCAAGGAGAGCTTGATCGCGCTCGGGGAAGCCGTGCTCGATCACGGGCGCGTGTCGGTCCAGGAGTTGATTGAGCTGCTCGGTGGTGGGAATCTCAGGCAGATGGCGAGGCAGCTTGGGGGTACCGATCTGGCGGGCGGGATCGGCGGTAAGCGTGCCCTCGCGGGTCCAATAACGGAAGCAGGAGCGCACCGCGGCCAGGTGGCGGGCCACGGTGGCCTTGCCGCAGCCTTGGGCGTAGAGATGGGTGAGGAATTGGCGGATGAGCGCCGGGGTGACGGCGTCCAGCATGGTGTCGGCCCCAATCAGGGCCGTGAATTGGCGCAGATCGGTGCCGTAGCTGCGCAGGGTATGCGGGCTGGCGTTGCGCTCGCCCAGCAGATGGCGGCGCAGGAATTGTTCGGCAGCCTCGGCCACGGTCATTGCCATGGCCTTAGCCTAGCGCCGATAGCCAGGCTTCGCGGGCCATGGGTGGATTTCCGCTCGCAAAAAGCCGCGGCCGGCGCCACGTCATCGTGATTCGCAGGCTGGCCCGCCATCACCGCCATCTTAAGGCCGCGGCTCGCCGCTGCCGGTTCCCCAGCGCCTCGACTGCGCGTTTCGCGCAGTTTTAGGGAAGGGGCTGATCGGCGGCGCCCCGGCGGCGGTGCCAGGCCAGGCTCAGCAGCGCCAGCGCGCCGGTGCCGAACAGCAGCCAGCTCGCCGGTTCCGGCACCGGCGTGAAGCTCCAGTCCCCGGCGGTCGAGTTCGAGGCTTCGCCGACGCCATCAATCTGGACGATGTCCCCGAACGCACCGTATGACGGCCAGTTGCTGCTCTGATCCAGGGTGATGCCGTCAGAGTTCATCGTCTGGGCCATGATCCAATTGGTGATCTGCCCGCTGCCATTGGTGGTGAACAGCGAATTGTTCAAAGAGCTATTGCTGCTGTTGAACGTGACGTTGCCCGTAGTGAAGGAAAACGCCGTGGGGTGGGTCGGATTAGAAAAGGCGTTGCTGCCGAGCGGGGAGGCGAGCGTCATCCAGCCGCTGAGAGAGCAGTTGCCAAAGTTGGCGCAACTGGCGCCATAGGTGAAGTAGGTGAACTGGGCGCCGGTGTAGTAGTAAATGGTATCGGCGTGGGCAAGCGGTGCGCACGCGGACAGCGCGAACACCAGGGCGGCTCCGAACAGAAGCGAGCGATTCATTAGGCGCATAATTGTCCCCTTCCTAGCCAACTGCCCACTGGGCGGAATACGCGTGCACGCGGGTTGCCAACCCAGAAGCACAAAAAACCGAGGGTTTATTGACGCCTCGGGGTGGCGGTGTGTGCGACCGGCTTCGCATTCCCGCACCTTTGGTGCCAGTGAGCCCGATATGTGCAGATCTGTGCGCACATAGAAAAGACAGCCGGCAGCAGTGGCGAGCCACTTTTAGGTGATGGGCGGCAGCCAGGTGCCGGCGGCGGCGAGCGCGATCTC
>JANWJU010000114.1 GCA_025451775.1 Terriglobales bacterium | reverse complement strand
GGGAAGCCAGGTCGGCGCAGGCCAGCTCCGACAGAGCGGCGGCGGAGCGGCCGGCCAGCGCCCAGGCGTGGCGACCGCCGGCCCAGCCGACAATCTGCGCCCCCTGCGCTTCCTGGCCGGTGTGCGTCCACCAGGTCGGGAGGTGGCCGGATTCGCGGCTGTCGCCGAAGAGGAAACGCAGGCCATCCAGCCGCTGGCCGTCGCTGTCGCGCAGGTCCTGCCAGAAGGCGCGGCGCAGGCGCAGGGTAATGCGCAGGGCGCCCCCCATGGCGAGGCGGTCGAGCGCCGGACGCTTGGCGTCGAGCGGGGGATCGAAGCGGATGGCCCCTCGTTGCAGCAGGCTGAGCGGCAGGGTGAGGATGGCGCGCCGCGCCGCGACGGATTCGCCGCCCGGCCCGGTGAGCAGCACCTCGCCCTCGCGCCAGGCCACCGCCGCGACCGGCCAGCTCAGGCGCGTGCGCCCAGGGGCGTGCAGCGTCGTCAGCAGGCGGTCGTAGCCGCCCAGCGGCCGGCGCGGCCAGGGGCCGTGATCACTACCCTCGGCCGCGAACTCGCGGTTGAGCGCGGCGATGCTGATGCGCGCCAGGTCGGCGGCCTCGTAGCCTTCGATGAAGGCGGCGGCGCCGGCGAGGGCGCCGGCATTGAGGTCGCGGCAGGTGTCGAGGAAGGCGGCGAAGGAAAGGTCGGGACCCTCCCAGCCCGCCATGCGCTCGAACACCGCCTCGGCGCCGCCGGCGAATTCTCCCGCCGCGCGCAGCCCGCCGCCGCGGCTGGACCAGTCACGGCCGGGCGGAGCCGGCGCAACTTCGATGCCGAGGCCGTCCGTCGGGCCGTGGATGAACTCCGCGCCCAACTCCACCGGCAGCGGCCAGCCGTGTGGGTGGAGCGTGTGGATGCGGCCGCCGAGCCGGTCACGGGCTTCGACCAGAACGGCATCGCAACCGGCGGCGCGCAGTTGCTGGAAGCCCGCCAGGCCCGCCGCCCCGCCACCCACCACCACGACCTCGGCGGATTCCATCCCTTTAGCGTAATCCCGCATACTGATCCCCATGCAGGAGACCCGGTTCGTCGTGGACATTGACGGGATGGATGTGCCGGCGGTGCTGACCACCCCGGCCCAGCCGCGGGCGGCGCTGCTGCTGGTTCCCGGCTCAATGAACGTGGACGTCGAAGGCAACTTCGCGCCCATGTTCCCCGGCCAGGTGCAGGTCAATACCTGGGTGTACAAACAGTTGGCCGCCCACGGCATCACCGTCCTGCGCTTCTCCAAAACCGGGCCGGGCACCGGCAGTGTCACCCGCGACGAAGCCCGGGTCAAGGAGCATTACGGCGAGTTCCCGCACCGGGTAGCGGCGGCGGACCAGTTTCTCGACGAGTTGCAGCGGCGTGCGCCGGGGTTGCCGCTCGTCGCCGCCGGACACAGCGAAGGCGCGGTCGTGGTGACGCAACTGGCACGGCAGCGCGAGGATCTTGCCGGCCTGGTTCTCCTTTCCGGTCCATCCAAGCCGCTGCTGGCGCTGATGATCTGGCAGCAGTACGAGAACCAGCAGCGGACCGAAGGCGCGGATGCGGCCCGCACCGCCGAATACGAGCAGGCCCTCGCCTGGGCGCGCGACTACGCGGCGGGCCGGACCATCCCCGAGGACCGTCCGGCGAACCGCTTCGGCCAGATGTTCACGTTTTTCCAGAACCCGCAGGCGGTGCGTTACCTGCGCGGCGTCGAGCAGGTGGACCCGTGCGCCGAGCTGGCGCAGGTGCGCCAGCCGGTCCTCATCGTCCAGGGCGGGCGCGACGAGTCCGTGCATGAACCCAACGCCGCACTCTTGCAGGCGGCGCAGCCCCGCGCCGAGGTGGCGCGCTTCCCCGAGCTGCAGCACTTTTACAAGCAGGTGCCCGCCGGGCTGACGCCCATGGAATCCTTCCAGGTCTCAACCGTTTCCGACCCGGCCGTCGCCCAGGCCGTCGCCGACTGGATTTTTCGCACTGTTCCGGCCTCATAATCGCTCATGCGGTTTGCCGTCTCCCTTTGCCTGGCTCTGGCGTTTGCTCCCCTGCTGGCCCAAGGCCCGGGGCCCGACTACGCCGCCCGGGGCCGGGCGGTGGTGGAGAACATCGCCGCCGGCAAGACCGCGCCGGTCGCCGCCGACTTCGACGCCCAGATGACCGCCTCGCTCCCGCCGGAGCGCCTGACCAGCATCTGGCAGCAGATCTCCGAGCACGTCGGACCCTACCGCGGCATCGCCGGCGTCACCGTGTCGCGTGAAGCCGCGCGGCACGTCGCCGTGGTTGAGTGCAGGTTCGGCGACGCGGTGTGGGAGACGCTGGTCGTCTTCGACCATCAGAACAAAATCGGCGGCCTCTTCTTCCGCCCCAAAGCGGAAGCCGCTGCCGGCCCCGAGTGGTCAGCGCCCGCGTATGCCCAACCGGCCAAGTTCCACGAAACCGCCATCACCGTCAGCGATGGCCAGTGGCAACTTCCCGGCACGCTGACCTTGCCTGATGGCGCAGGTCCATTTCCGGCGGTCGTGCTGGTGCACGGCTCCGGACCCGAAGATCAGGACGAGACCATCGGCCCCAACAAGCCCTTCAAGGATCTCGCCTGGGGGCTGGCCAGTGAGGGCATCGCCGTGCTTCGCTACGAAAAGCGAACGAAGAAGTACGGCGCGCAAAGCGCCGCTCCCGGCCGGCCGCTGACGGTAAACGATGAGACCGTGAACGACGCCCGCGCCGCGGTGGCGCTGGCCGCGCAACAGAAGGAGATTGACCCGCACCGCGTCTATCTGCTGGGCCACAGCCTGGGCGGCTATCTCGCCCCGCGCATAGCGACAGGCGACGCGAAAATTGCCGGCATCATCCTGCTGGCCGGTTCGGCCCGCGGGCTGGCGGATGTGATCGTGGACCAGATGCGCTATCTCGCCACCGTCGCGCCCGGCGAGGGCGGCGTCACCGCGGCCACGGTGGCATCGGTGGAGGCATCCGCGAAGCAGATCCATGACCCCGGATTGAAGCCCACCGACACCATCACGCTGCTGGGCTCGACCATCCCCGGCGCCTATTTCCTCGACCTGCGCGGCTACGACCCCGCCGCCACCGCCGCCCGGCTCACCATACCCATCCTGGTGCTGCAAGGAGGACGCGACTATCAGGTGACGCAGTCCGACTATGCGCTCTGGCAAAAGGCGCTCAACGGCCACGCCAACGCGCATTTTCAGTTCTTCCCCTCGCTCGACCACCTGTTCATGACCGCCCCCGGCGAAGGTCTGGTCACCCCCCGCGACTACCGGCTCGCCGGCCACGTAGACCCGCAGGTCCTCACCGCCATCAGCAATTTTGTGAACCCAAAGTCGTAAAGGGGTCGCGCAGCGAGCGGGCAAGAGCCTACAAAGGGCGACGCCGCGGCGGCGTGCGCAGGTCGGGTTCACTCCCTCCAAGCCGCGCCAGCCGGCGCGCGGCTTCGCGCTCGATCAGCGCCTGTAATGCCGCGCGCAGCAAGTCCGATGTCCTTTCAATACCGGTGTAGCGGCGCGCCGCAGCAACCAACTTCGCGTCCAGGACAACCGTCGTCCGCATTCCGACCTCTCGACTAGGTTCGATGCCGCTTCCACAGCTAGTGTCCGCCGCCGGAGCCGCCCGCCGTCTGCTTCGCCCCCGTCGCCGTCGCCGGAGTCCCGAAGCGCTGATGATAGTTCGGGTACGCCGGCACCTTCGCCACCACCGGCGGATGCTGTTGCAGTTGCTCCATCGCCACCTGCACCGCCTTCTCCAGTTGCGGATCGTGGCCCTGCCGCCAGGCGTAGGGGTCGAGGTCCACGGCGACGTCGGGGTCCACGCCGTGGTTTTCCACATCCCACTGCCCGCGCATGTTGTAGAAGGCCTCGCGCGGCGCGGTGACGGTGCCGCCGTCCATCAGCACCGGATAGCCGCCGATGCCCACCAGCCCGCCCCAGGTGCGGGTGCCGACCAGCGTGCCCACCTTGGCTTCGCGGAACATCCACGGCATGGCGTCGCCGCCCGAACCGGCGAAGGCGTTGATGATCATCACCTTGGGTCCGAAGATGGCGCCCGCCGGCTCCGGCCACGGCGCGCCCTGGCGGGTGAGGAAGCTGGCGAACTGCGGCCGGTGCAGATGGTCAATGATGTAGTCGGCGATATCGCCGCCGCTGTTGAAGCGCTCGTCCAGCACCGCGCCCTGCTTGTCGATCTGGGCGAAGTAGTAGCGGTTGAAATTGGTGAAGCCGCCGTTGGCGGTGTCAGGCAGATAGACGTAGGCCAGCTTGCCGCCGCTCAGCTTGTCCACCGTCTGCCGGTTGGCCTCCATCCACTCGCGGTTGCGCAGCGCCGCCTCGCTGGCGATGGGCACCACGGTCACCAGCCGGCTGCCCGCGCCGTCGGGCGAGGAACCGACCCGCAGCTCGGTCTGTGTCCCGGCGGTGTTCTCGAAGGCGGCATAGAGGTTATCGCTGCCCCGCAGCTCGCGCCCGTTGACCGCCAGCAGGTATTCGCCCGCCGCCACGTTCACGCCCGGCTCGGTGAGCGGCGCGCGCAGCGTCGGGTTCCAGTTCTCGCCCTGGTAGACCTTGGCGAACTGATACCGCCCATTGGCCACCCGGTAGTCGGCGCCCAGCAGCCCTCCGCCCACCCGCGGCGCCGCCGGCAGCGTGCCGCCGGCGATGAACATGTGGCCGATGGTGATCTCGCCCAGCATGTCGTTGAACAGGTAGTTGAGGTCGTCGCGGCTGGTCAGCCCGGGCAGGTATTGGCTGTAGTACCGCTCGGCGGCGGCCAGGTTGAGGCCGTGCGCGCCGGGATCATAGAGGAAGTCACGCTCAATGCGCCACACCTCGTGGTACATCTGGTTCCATTCGGCGCGCGGGTCCACGCGCACCTCCATCCCCGCCACCGCCAGGTGGTCGGGCGCGCCCTTGGGCGGCGCGGCGGTGGGAACGATGGCCCAGGTGGGCGCGCCTCCGCCCGCCGCGCCCCGGCCGCCGCCCGTGCTGTACAGCAGCGCCTCGCCATTGGCCGACACCCGCCAGTTGTTGGCGTTCTCGACGAAGCGCTCGCGCTTGCGCTGGTTGAGGTCGTACTTCCACAGCGTGGGCCGCAGCTCGCCCGCCGCCGCCGGCCCCGGCGGCAGTTCGTGGACAAAGAACACCCCGGCCGTGGCCGCCTCCAGCCCGTTGTAGGCGGCGGTGGGCAGCGGCAGCGCCACGATGCGCTGATCCAGATGATCAAAATCAATCCGCACCGGCGCCGGCGGCTCCGGCGCCGCATCGCGCGGGTTGCGGCGCTCCGGCCGCGCCGCCTCCGGCTTCTCGTCATCGCTGCGCGGCGCCAGCGGCGACGGCAGATCGTTGCGCAGCACCAGGCAGTAGACGCTGCGCGTCACCGGGTGGTCAATCCCGGTCATGTCTATGCCCTTGTCGGCCGGACCGACGTTGGTCGAGGCGGTGAAGTACAGGTACTTGCCGCTGCGGTCAAACGCCGGATAGCGCGCGTCGCTGAGGCCATCGGTGAGCTGGCGGCTGGTGCCCGTGGCGGCCGAATACACGGCGATGGCGTGGATCTCGTTCTTCAACTGCAGGCTGTAGGCCAGCCACTGGCTGTCACCCGACCAGGCCATATCCACCGCCGCGCCCCCGCCGCCGAGGTCGTAGTACTGGGTGGCGATCTTCACCGGCTTGGGATCGGGTTGGGTCAGGTCCACCACCCACAGGTTCAGGCGCTTGTCGCTGTAGGCGATCTTCCTGCTGTCGGGCGACCAGTGAGGAGCGTAGAAGAACGACGGCGGCGCGCCCAGGTCAATCACCCGCACGTCGCCCGCGCCGTCCTTGCCCATGCCGTCCTGGGCGGCGATGTGCAGCGCGTACTCGCCCGAGGCATCAGAAAAGTAGGCAATGCTCTGACCGTCCGGCGACCAGGCGGGCGAGCGCTCCTCCACCGCCGGCGTGCGCGTGATGTCGCGGATGTCGCCGTCCTTCGCCGGCACGGTGAGGATCTCGCCGTGCGCCTCGAACACCGCCCGCTTGCCGGTGGGCGAAACGTCGAAGTCGCGGATCTGCGACGCCACCCGCTCGAAACGCGGCCGCAAGGCGGGAAAATCGCCGCTCACCGCAATCGGCACCGCGCGCTGTCTGCCGCTTTTCAGCTCATACAGGTGGATGGACCCCAGTTGTTCATAGACAATCCCATCCGGCCCCGCCTGGGCGCTCTTGATGTCGCGGTCGCCAGGATCGAGCACCTTGGCCAGCGCATGGCTGCGGGTGTTGTAGCGCCACAGCGCCACCGGCTCGGCCGCGCCCGTCCCGTTGGGACCGGTGCCGCGGTCGGAGAGGAAGTACACGTCATCGCCGATCCACATCGGGTTGAGGTCGTTGGAGCCGGCGTTGGGCACCTTTTCGATGCGGCTGTCGGCCAGATTGGCCAGCCAGACGCGGGCGTAGCGGCCGCCGCGGTATCGCTTCCAGGCGGTGCGGGCGCTCCAGTTGATGATGGGCACGTAGGCCAGATGGGCGCCGTCGGCGGCGTAGCTCGCATCCTCGCCCATGGGCAGCGGCAGTGGCAGCGGCATGCCGCCGGCG
>JANWJU010000113.1 GCA_025451775.1 Terriglobales bacterium | reverse complement strand
TGGGCCAATTCAAAGCGGAGGTCGCGCAGTACGCCGCTGGCCGAAAGGATCTTGACCACATTGCCCACGACACCTACCTGGAGCTGGCTTCGGAGATGGGGCTGCCGGGATTTCTGGCCTACCTCCTAATGGTCGGCGGGGCGGCGCTCACGCTCGCACGTCTGCGGCGCGCGGCGGAGGCGCCGCAGCCGCCAGCACCGCGTGCCCAGCCGCCGCGATTGTTCCTGGAGGACGAAGCCGGGGAGAGCGAACCGCCGCCGAGCGCGCACGCCCCTCCCGTCCCGGCGCTGCCGCCGTGGTTGGCCGATGCGGTTTTGGGCATGCAAGCGGCGCTTCTGGGGTTTTCGGTGAGCGCGATCTTCTTGTCGGCGCAGTACACCAAATTGTTCTGGCTATTGCTGGCGATCACGGCCGCGGTCGAGAGCCTGCGGCCACAGGAAGCGGCGGCCGCAGCCGCTGAGCCCGCGCCCGGGTTGGGAGCGGATTTTTGGGAGCCGGTCGGCGATGTTTGAACCGCGCCGCCATAGCCGCCGGGAATTTTGCCGCTGGGGATTGGCGGGCTCCCTGTGGACGGCTGTGGGCTGGCGCGCCAGCCCGCCGCAGGTGGCTCGCCCCTTTTCGCTGGGTCGCTCCCGCTGGCCGCTGGTCGGCGGGCTTCGACTGGCGGCAGCGGGCGCCCGCTCTGCTCGTGGCGCTTCCATGCTGCCTCAACTCGACGCGTACGGCGGGATTGCCGGCCAGGGCGCCGGCTTGACCGCGGGTGGCCCACGTTTTCATACGCGCCAGGTGAATGGGCGCTGGCTGCTGGTCACCCCCGCGGGCAATCCCTACTGGATGCTGGGCGTTTTCGATGTGGATCTATCCGCCGCCCGCTTCGATCACCAAGCTTCGGCCTCGCAGCGGGCGATCAGCTTAGCCAAGTACGGCAGCGAGCAGGTGTGGGCTTGGCAAGCGGTGCGGCGGCTGCGCGCCTGGGGTTTCAACTGCCTGGCCGAATACGCCAACGAGTATGCACTCCCCATGCCGCTCTACGGCCGCCGGGACGGCAACCCCGGGCGCATGCCGTGCATGGCCATGATCCGGCCGTCGCGGTTCAGCCTGACGAACCGCTGGGGCTATGCGCCCGGCCCGGTGAAGGACATCGTGTCCGCCACCGATCCAGAGGTCTACAACGAGTGGCGCGGCAGCACCACGCCCGACGTCTTTGATCCCAATTTCGCCGTCTACGCCCGGAATGAGGCGGCGGCGCTGGCGCAGCATCTCGGCCACTCCCCGTTCATGGTGGGCGTGGCCAGCGACGATTCCGACGATATCTATGGCTTTGGTCCCGGGCCTGACCTGCCCGCCGCCCGCCTGCATCCCCATATTGGCTGGCTGGTGCTGATCAGCAATCCGGTGCAGGATGCGAACCCGGTGCAGGGCGCGCATTACGGCGATTCGCGGGTGCACTCCAAGCATGCTCTGCGGGATGCCTTGCGGCAGCGCTACGGATCCGTCGATCGCCTCAACCAAGCTTGGGGAGCGCGCTACACCAGCTTCGACTCCGAAGGCGGATGGCCGCACGGGCAGGGCCTGCTCGATGAGAGCGGGCGCGGCGCCTGGCTGGGCCGTGGCGGGACGCGGATGCTGGGCGCGTCCGCCGCCCTGCAGGCCGACCTCGACGCCTTTCTTTATCAGTATGCGAAGACGTATTTTCAAGCCGTCGGCGCGGCGCTGCGCGGGAGTTTTGCGGGTTATCTCGTGTTCGGCCCGGCCACCCTGAACGGTTGGAATGGCTTGACCCGGGCTCCGATCCTGCGTGCCGCGGGCGGCGCCGTCGACGTGGTGCAGGCCTGCGCCGCCTCCGACGAAGTGCTGCGGCTGACCGTGGCCAGCACCGGCGACGTGCCGCTCGTCACCTGGACGGGCATGGCGGCGAACGCCGATTCGGGCCTGTATGCCTATCCCCAGCCGAGCGCGGGCGCGCCCATGTACGGATCGCAGGCGCAGCGCGGCGCCGCCTATGCCGCTGCCGTCGCCGGGGAATTTACCCGCGCGGCCGGCAGCCGCCATGTCGTGGTGGGCACCAAGTTCTGGGCCTTTGCCGACTCCTGGCCGGAAAAAATGAATTGGGGCCTGGTCAGCCTGCGCGATAACGCCTACGACGGGCGGGAGGCGGTCCGCCGCCCGGGACGCGATCCCTGGGGCTTTCCGACCGGGGGCGAAGGGCGCGACTTCGGCGACAGCTTGACCGCGATTGCGGACGCCAATCGTGCGCTCTATCAGCGGCTGGGCGCCGAGTTGCAAGGTTAATAGTCATGGCCAGCGCGTTCACCCTCGACCGTCAAACACCGAAGGCGCCACGGGACGCCTGGAGCGATATTCCCGCCGACCTGCGCGGCCCGGTGACCGGGGGCATGCGCTGGACGCTGTGGCTGGCGGCTGCCGGCGTTCCGTTCAGCTATGCCACGCGCGTCTTGCTGGCGCGCCTGGGGCCGGAGTGTCTGGCCATCTATGGGCTGCTGCTGGTCTACGTCGGGTTTGTGTCCGGGTTCCTGTTTTTGGGCGGTAACGCCGTGGCCATCCGTTATATGCCGACGCTCGCGCCGGCGCGGCGGGCGGATTTTCTCCGCTCCTACGCACTGGTGATTGGCGGGGCCTGGTTGCCCTGGGTGGTGGTGACGGGCCTCGATCCCGGCGCCATGGGGTGGCTGTTCGGCGGGCAGGGGCGCGGGTTCGAGCTGGCGATGATGGCGCTGGCGCCGCTGCCGATCCTATTTTCGCTGCTGCTGGCCGCGCTGAAGGGCGTGCTCGACCTGGCGTGGGCGCAGGCGCTGTATCGCGGCGTGACGGTGGGCATGTTGGCCGGGATTCTGCTGCTGTACCTCACGGCGCGCACCTGGTTGACGGCGCATGCGGCGGTGATGATCTGGGGCTTGTATCTGGGCCTCATGGGCGCCGGCTGCGCGGCCGCGCTGGTGCGCTGGCGGCGGCTGGCGGAGCCCTCGCCGCCGGGCGCCGGCCACGCGCGGCCGCGCTGGTGTCTGCCGCCGGGGTTCTGGGGCTATGGGCTCGGGCTGCAGGGCTCCAGCATGCTGGGTTTTTTTGCCACCCAAATCGATGTGCTGCTGGTGCTGCACTTGGGCGGGCTCCAGCGCTTGGGCAGCTACGTGGCCATCATGACCTTGGCGGCGCTGGCCACTAATACCCTGAAATTACTGTTGGACGCCTTCATCGCGGCCCTCACCCACGGCGTTGCCCGCGACGATGCCGCGCTCACGGGAGACCTCTTCGACGCCTGCAGCCGTCTGCTGCTGCCGCTGATTCTGGTGTTGGGAGGCGCGCTCACCTGCCTGGCGGCGCCGCTGCTGGCCGTGTATGGCCCGCGCTACGCCGGCCTGCAGACCGCGTTGCGCTGGCTGGGGCCGTGCGCGGCGCTGGATGGATTGAACTGTCTGTTGGGCAGTGCGCTGGGTGCCTTGGGGCATCCGCAGGCGGAGATTAAAGCCAAGCTGGCGCGCTTGGCGGCTTACGGCGCGCTGATTCTGCCGTTGTGGCACGCCTGGGGGTTGACGGGCGCGGTGCTGGCTTGGGGCGGGGCGGAAATCCCCTACCAGGCCGTCAACCTGTGGTACCTGCGGCGGCTGGCGCCGTTCCGCCTGCGCTGGCGGCGCCTGTACCCGGCGTTTCTCGCCGCGATCACCGGCCTGGCCCTGCTGGCGCCGTGGGCGCATCCGTCCGGCACCGCGATCGGGCTGGGGGTGTTGGTGGTGGCGGGATTTCTGTTGGCGGCTGGGTATTCGCCCACCGAGTTGGCCGCCCATCTTCGGATCTTTTTGCCTGGCACGGCGGCGGAAGGAGGCCTATGAGCATACCAGCGGTGATGCATGTGGAGGTGGGCGGGAGCTACGGCGGCTCGCTGCGTGCCTTGGAACTGTACTTGAAGTATTGCGATTCCTCGCTGTTGGGCCATCACCTGCTGTTTTACCACCCCACGCCGGAGATGGAGCGGTTGCGGCCGTTGGTGCGCAGCCTGCAGGTGTTGTGTGCCAAACCGGCGCCGGCGCCCGGCGGCCGCGGCCGGATTCCGCGCCCAAAGCGGCTGCGGCCGTTGGAGGAGTGGCTGGGGTTGGGCGCGTCGCTGCCGCGCGCCCGGCAGTTGGCCGGCGTGCTGCGCGCCTCGGGGTGCGCGTTGGTGCACTGCAACAACAGCTTTCCCTATCAGGCGCCCACCCTGCTTGCGGCCGGGTGGGCCGGGCTGCCGGTGGCGGCGCACGTGCGCAATCCTTTGACGGGCAGCCGCTTGCAACGCTGGCTGGCACGCCGGGCGGCGGTTCTGCTGCCGCTGCACGCCGGCCAGGAGACGCAATTGCGCGCCTGGAACCTGGCGAGCGATGTGGTGCGCTGCCCGGACGGGATCGAACTGCCGCCGGTGCAGGCGGTGCGGGTGGCGGCGCTGCGGCATCGCCTGCTGCCGGAGGGCGGGATGCTGCTGGGCTCGCTGGGGCGGCTGGCGCCACAGAAGGGCTATGGGGAGTTGATCGCCGCGGCGGCACGCGTCCTGCCTCGCCATGCGGGCGCGCGGCTGGTGATTTTTGGCGAGGGGCCGGAGCGGCCGGCGCTGGCCGCCGCCATCGCCCTGCACGGCCTGGAGGAGCGGGTGCTGCTGGCCGGTTTTTCACCCGACACCGCCAACTTGCTGGCCGCGCTGGACCTATTCGTGTGTTCCTCGCGCTGGGAGGGGGTGCCACTGTCGGTATTAGAGGCCATGTTGGCGGGCGTTCCGGTGGTGGCCACGCGCAGCGCGCTGGCGGGTGAGCCGCGGCTGTTGCCGCTGCTGGCCGCGCCCCCGGCTGAGGCGGGCGCCGAAGCCCTGGCGCAAGCGCTGGAACACGCGCTGGCGCACCGCGCCGCCACGGCCAAGCGCAGCGCCGCGGCACGGAGCTGGGTGGAGGCGGAGTTCGCCCCCGCCGCCGCCGCCCGTCAAATCGACGCCGCGCTGGCGCGTGGCGCCAGCCGTGACCGCCGCGCGCAGTCCTTTTATGAAGCCGCCTACCGCCAGCCGCAATGGCAGCGCCCCGCCGGCGAGGCCGCGGGCCCGGGGGTGCGCTTCAGCAAGATGTGGTACCGGGCGGTGCGGCAGAACGTGCTGCCGCGGCTCGAACTGCAGGGCCGGCGCGTGCTCGAGATCGGCTGCGGCTATG
>JANWJU010000112.1 GCA_025451775.1 Terriglobales bacterium | reverse complement strand
CGTGCTGCGGGCCGAGGGAGGGGGCGGCGGCAGCGATCAGGGCTTGCTTTTCCGCCGGGGAGAGACGGGCGGCGGGGTGCATGGGCAGGTAGAACCAGAGCGGCATGCCGCCGCCGCGGACTTGGGCTGCCACATCCTGGGCGTGGGGCTGGGGCTGGTTCCACTGGGTGAAGTTCAGGTGGCGGCGGCCGTCCAGCACGTCGCGCTCGACCAGCCAGGATACCGGCGCCACATGCGAGTACCAGGGCCAGGTGGTCTGATTGCTGTGGCAGTCAAAGCAAGCCCGGACGAACAGCGCTCGCGTCTGCGGCGAGTCCCAGTGGGGCTCGGCGATGACTGGGGGGTTGGTGTCCGTGTGGCCGAAGGGGATGAACTGGATTGCAACGAAGGCAATTAACGCCCAAGAGAGCCATTTGAGCCAGCGCATAAGTCATTTCAGTATACTTACCCCCCCTTAAGGGGATGGCGCTGAGGCTCGGGGCTGGATAGGGTGAAAGCCAAGCCCATTGGGCCGAGCCCGAATGCAACCCCTGGTTTATGCCGCCGTCGCTTTTGCCTGCGGCATCGGGGTGGCGGGTTGGGGTTGGCGCTGGGCACGGTTGACGCTCGAGATGCCATGGGCGGCCGCCGGGCTGCTGGGCTTGGCGGCGGTGCTGGCGCTGGGGGCGGCGGGGCGGCGCCGGCGCGTTATGATCGCCGGGCTGGGCTTGGCGTGTTGTTTCGCCGCCGGCTACGCACGGACGCTGGCGGCGATCATGCATCCGCCGCCGCCTTCAGGGTTGGCGCAAGCGGCGGCCAAGCTCGAGCCGGGACCGCGCGACCGGGTGTTGATCACCGGTTATGCGCGCGATACGCCCCAGGTGCTGTACGAGGCAGGCCAGTCCAGCACGGTACGGCTAGATGTCGAGGCTGTCAGCTTGGGGCGCAGCGCTGGCGCACAGACGCGCGCCGTCACGGGCGGCGTGCGTCTGTACGCCTATCCACCTGCCGCCAGCAGCGGCGAGGATTGGACATCAGCGCTCTTACAGATCCGGGCCGGCGAGGGGGTGGCGGTCAGCGCGCATCTGCGGCCCTTGCGCGATTACCGCGATCCGGGGGTGGCCGATTTTACCGTCACTGCACGGCGCCAAGGCATCGTGCTGACGGGCACGCTCGCACTCGACGCCTGGCGGCCCTGGCCGGGCGTGAGCGGGCCGCGGTCGGCCGCCATCCGTGCCGCCGCCTGGGGGTGGCTGAGCCGGCGCATTGATCTGCTGGCGCCGCCCGCGCGGGCGGCGCGCGGCAGCACCATGCGCGGCACGGAGATCAATGCCCTGCTGCGCGGCATGCTGCTCGGCGATGTGGCCCGGTTGGACGAGGCCACCCGCACCGCCTTCCAGATCGACGGCGTCTACCACCTGCTGGTGGTGGCCGGGCTGCACATTGGCGTGCTCGCGGGCATGCTGTATTGCCTGTTTCGCTGGGCGCGGCTGCCGCGCCTGGCGGCGGCGGGTGCGGTGCTGGCGCTGCTGGGCGCCTACGCCTGGGTGATCGCCGGGCGGGAGCCGACGCTGCGGGCGCTGCTCATGCTGAGCGTCTATTTTGGCGCCCTGTTCTGGTACCGGGAACGGCAGGCGTTGAATGCGGTGGGATTTGCGGCGCTGGTATTGATGGCGTGGCGGCCGCTGGAGCTGTTCCGTCCAGGGTTACAGATGTCACTGGGGGCGGCGACCCTGCTGGCGGGGGTGGCGGCGCCCCTGCTGGCGCGCACTTCGCTGCCGCTGCATCGCGCCTGCCGGCGGCTGGATGACATTGGCGCCGACCTGACGTTCTCGCCGCGGGTGGCGCAGTTGCGGCTGGACCTGCGCTCGGTGGGGCGGGGCCGCGTCGCGGCGGGCGGAGTGCGCGCCGCACTCATGCTGTATGACGTGGTGGTGATCTCGCTGGTGCTGCAGTTGGGATTTGCCGGGTTTAATGCCGTGTATTTTCATCGTGCCAATCCGTGGACGGTCGTCGCCAACGCCTGTCTGGTGCCGGCGGCGAGCGTGCTCATTCCACTGGGGTGGGCAGGGGTCGTGGGGGGGGCGGTGGCCAGCCGTGTCGCGGCGCCGGTGGTTGGAGGGCTGTGCCGGGCGATGCTGGCCGCCGCCGCCGCGATGTCGCTCTGGCCGGGGGCGGGATGGCGCGTGCCGTCACCGCCGCTGTGGTTCCTGATCTTGTTTGGGGCGGCCGTGGCGAGCTGGATTCTGGCCTGCGGCATGGGCCGCCGCAGGCGGATGGCGGTGGCCACCGGCGCCCTGGTGGCCTTGGCCGCGGTGGTGATGGCGGTGGCCCCGTTTGCCCCACGCCTGCCGCGCGGACTGAGCGCCACCATTCTGGATGTGGGCCAGGGTGATTCCATCTTCGTCGCCTTTCCCGATGGGCGCACGCTGCTCGTCGACGGTGGCCCGCGCTCGGTGCGCTGGGATACGGGAGCGGAGGTGGTGGAACCGTTTCTTTGGTCGCTAGGCCTGCACCGCCTCGACGCGGTGCTGCTCACACACGCACACAACGATCACTTAGGCGGGCTGGAGGCGGTGGTCGGGGATTTCCGTCCGGGAGAAGTCTGGGTGACGGCGAGTTTGCCCACGGACGCGCCCACCGAGGCGTTTCTACGCGAAGTTCGGCAGGCCGGCGCGCGGCTGCGCCGCACCAGCGCCGGGGATGCGTATTTGGCCGGTGCCGCGCGGCTGCAAGTGCTGCTGCCCGCGCCCGACTACCGCGCCGGGCCGGCCCCCAGCAACGACGACTCCATGGCGGTACGGGTTAGCCAGGGCGACGCTTCGCTGCTGCTTGAAGGGGATGCCGAAGCCGCGGGCGAGCATTGGATGGTGGATCATGAGGCTGACCTGTCCAGCACCGTGCTCAAGGTCGGCCATCACGGCAGCAAGACCTCGTCGACGCCGGCGTTCCTGGCCGCCGTGCATCCCTCCGTGGCCGTGATCTCCGCCGGCGTGGGCAACGAATACGGCTTCCCTTCCCCCGCGGTGCTCGCCAATTTGGAGCGCGCCGGAGCGCGCGTGTTCCGTACTGATTTGGACGGCGCGGTGCAGTGCCGGCTGCGGCACGGCGAGCTGCAGGTCTACCTATTCCGCCGCTGGCCGGAGGGTTGAGGCGAGGGAGGATTCGCCGCGGCCGCCGCGTCTTCCGCCGCCCCGGGTACCTTGAATTTGAACGTGGCTTCCACAAGAACGCCCGGGCTGGTGCGGATCCGCTGTTGCAGGGGATAGACGTTGCCGTCGGGACACGTCACGCTGAGGGCGAACACACCCGTGGGCAAGGTGTAGTAGCTGAATTTTCCGTTTTTATCGGTTTTGATCCGATAGGTGCCCGGGACATCGATGCGGGTGATGGTGACCAGAGCGTTCGCCATGGGCGAGCCATCGGTGCTGCTGATGATCCGGCCGGTCAAGCCCGCCGAGGTTTGGGCCGTGGCCGACAGTGCCGCCGCCAAGCCCATGACGAGGACGAATGCCGGGAAACGGAATATTCCGATCAAGCGCATGATCGCCACTCCCCCGCCGCCGCTGGATGGCGGCCGGACTTGCCCAAAGTCTAGCATTAGTGTGGGTAGGGGTGGTGCGCCAGGATGGCCAAGGCGCGGTAGAGCTGTTCGAGCGCCACCAGACGGGCCAGTTCATGGGAGAAGGTCAGGGGCGAGAGCGAGATGCGGCCCACGGCCGCGGCCCGTACCTCGGCCCAGTCAGCCCCGGCGAAACCATCGGCGCCGCCAATGGCGAACAGCAGTTCCTGCGGGTAGGTGGCGGCTTGGCGTTCGATGAAGGCGGCAAATTGCGGCGAGGTGAAGGCGGTCCCGGTGGGATCGAGCAACCACAGGCGCGCACCTTGGGCGCGGCGCAACAGCGCGCGCTGGGGGTCGCGGCCGGTGAGCGCTTCCACGGCCACGCTGGCGGTGCGCGCCAATCCGCGCAGCCGGGCAAGGGATTCCTCGGTGGCGAGAGCGGTGGATGGGGCCTTGGTTTTCCCGATCCAGGCCAGGGCGAGGCGCATGCGCCATGGTAGCCTTAGTAGTTGCATGGAGGGTACGTTATGGGAGCGAAACAAGAAGACGCCCAGCTGATTTTGAAGCTCTATGAACTGCGCCGTGAGAGCGTCATGCGGGAGGCGCGCACGTGGTTTATCCGTGAGTTTCATCCCACCAGCGCCGCCGATATTTTAGAGACGCTGAAGGGCGAGCACAGCGCCCATTTCCGCATGGTCACCAGCTACTGGGAGATGGCCGCTTCGCTCGTCAACCATGGCGCCATTGACGCCGCCATGTTCAGCGACGCCAACGCCGAACATATGCTGGTCTTCGCCAAACTCGAACCCTACCTGGCGGAGCTGCGGACGGCCAAGGGCGGCAGCCCGCGCATGTTGGCGGGGCTGGAAAAGCTCATGCGCTCCATGCCGAACTCCGAACAAGTCCTGAAGGCGTTGCGCGAGCGCGTGGCGGGCATGTACGCCAACGCCGCCAAGCGATAAGCGCCATGAGGGCACTGGTACAAGTGGGGCTGAAGGCGACGGTGCTGGATCCGCAGGGCCAGACCATCCAGGCGGCGCTGGGACGGATGGGCTTCACCGGCATTGCAGAGTTGCGGCAGGGCAAAGTGTTCGAGATCCGCTGGGCGCCGGGCGTCGAGCGCGCCGAGGCCGAACGGCAGGTGGAGCGCGCCGCCCGCGAGGTGCTCACCAATCCCGTGATGGAAGAGTTTACGATTCGCTGGGAGTAGCCTCCATGTGCGGCATTGTCGGCTATATCGGCAGTAAACGCGTGGTGCCCGTCATTCTGGACGGGCTGAAGCGGCTGGAGTACCGCGGCTACGATTCAGCCGGCATCGCGGTGATTCAAAATGACGGTAGCGGGCCGGCGCACATGGAGATCCGCCGCGCCCAGGGCAAGCTGCGCAACCTGGAAGAGGCGCTGCGCCTGCAGCCGCTCGAAGGCGACTACGGCATCGGCCACACGCGCTGGGCCACGCACGGACGTCCCACCGAGGAGAACGCCCATCCGCACCGCGACTGCAGCGGCGAAATTGTCGTGGTGCACAACGGCATCATCGAAAATTATCTCGCCCTGAAACACGAGTTGGCCGCCGCCGGGCACCAGTTCCGCACCGAGACCGACACCGAGGTGGTGGCCCACCTGATCGAAGAGGAGTTCAATCGCGCCGCCCTCGACAACGGCGGCAGCTTGAAACTGGAGCAGGCGGTGCTGCGGGTGGCGCCGCGGCTGAAAGGCGTGTACGCGTTGGCCATCATTTCGACCCGCGATCCGGAGAAGATCGTGGCGGTACGCAATGGGCCTCCGGCGGTGATTGGACTGGGCCAGGGCGAGTACTTCGTCGCCAGCGACATCCCGGCGCTGCTGCATCACACCCGTGACGTGTTTTTCCTCGCCGATGGCGACGTGGCGGTGTTGACGCCGCAGGGCGTGCAGCTCATGGACTTCCGCGGGCGCCCGGTCACACGCGAGATCACCCACGTGACGTGGGATCCGATCATGGCCGAAAAGGGCGGCTTCAAGCATTTCATGCTGAAGGAGATCTACGAGCAGCCGCGGGCGGTGCGGGACACGCTGCTGGGCCGGATTTCCCTCGATCGGGGCGAGGTATTCCTGGACGAGATGGAGTTGTCCGAGGAAGACTTCCGCGGCTTGACCGGAGCGCGGATCATCGCCTGCGGCACCTCGTGGCATGCGGCGCTGGCAGGAAAGTTCATGATTGAGCGGTTGGCGCGCCTGCCCGTCGAGGTCGACTATGGCAGCGAGTTCCGCTACCGGGATCCGCTGGTGGACCCCAGCCAGCTCACCGTGCTGATCTCGCAGTCGGGGGAAACCGCCGACACGCTGGCGGCGCTGCGTGAGGCGCGCGATAAAGGCTCGAAGACGCTCGCCATCTGCAATGTGGTGGGGAGCATGCTGGCGCGGGAGGCCAACGGGGCGCTGTTGACCCACGCCGGACCCGAGATCGGCGTGGCCTCGACCAAGGCCTTCACCGCCCAGCTCACCGCCTTGCTGGTGCTCGGCCTCTACCTCGGCCGCGCCCGCGGCACGCTGGCCGCCGCTGCCGCCGTGGCCGTAATGGAGGAGTTGGACCGCATCCCCGCCAAGCTCGAAAGCCTGCTGAACCACGATGAGGAGTTCGAGGCCCTGGCGCGGCGGTTTTACCGGAGCCGCGATTTTCTTTACTTGGGCCGTGGTATCCATTACCCCATCGCGCTGGAAGGTGCGCTGAAGCTCAAGGAGATCTCCTACATCCACGCCGAAGGCTATCCCGCCGGCGAGATGAAGCACGGTCCCAACGCCCTCATCGATGAGAATCTGCCCGTGCTGGTGCTGGCGGCGCACGACCCCAACGATCCCGCCTCGGTGGTGCGCTATGAGAAGACGTTGAGCAATATTAAAGAGGCGAAAGCGCGCGAAGGCGAGGTCATCGTCGTGGCCAACGCCGGCGACGCCAACGTGCGCGAGGCCGCCGACCACGTCATCGAGATCCCGCCCGCACCCGAGCTGCTCCTGCCCATCCTGGAAGTGGTGCCGCTGCAATTGCTCGCCTACCACATCGCCGTGCGCCGCGGCTGCGACGTGGACCAGCCCCGCAACCTCGCCAAATCGGTCACGGTCGAGTAGGCGGCGAGCAGCGCCAAGTGCGGGCGCTGGTGCCGTTTCTGTTCTGAGGCGTTCTTAAAAAAGCATGGCTTGGCATTGGGCACTCTATTGCTGGATGGCGCTAGGTGCGTATTGGCTCCTCACCTGGACCGGCGTCAAGGCTACGGTCGAACGGGAGAGCGTCAGCGAATGGATGCGGCACCGCGCACCGCTGGCCGCCGCATACGTGCTGCTGCTCGACTCGGAGTTGGACCGGATCCATCTCAGTTTGGGCGTGCTGCCGGCGCCGGAGTGGCTGCGTGTGATGGGGGTGGCGATCACAATGGCGGGGCTGGCGGTTGCCATTTGGGCACGGCGCACGCTGGGCGGCAACTGGAGCGCGACGGTGACGCTGAAGCAGGGACACACGCTCACGACCCATGGGCCGTATCGTTGGGTGCGCAACCCGATTTATACGGGGATTTTATCGATGATCGTGGGCACGGCCCTGGTGGAGGGGCACGGGCGAGGGTGGTTGGCGTTGGCCCTGGCGATCGCGGCTTTTCTGGTGAAGATTCGCCAGGAAGAGCGGTTCATGCAACGCCAATTTCCAGGGGACTTTCCTGAATACCGGCGGCGGTCGGCGGCGCTGGTGCCGTGGCTGTATTAGGCGGCGGCGCCCCGGGGCGGATCTGCGCGCGGATGGGATCGGCTTGGTGGACGGCGACGAAGTTGGCGCCCATGCCGAAGACACAGTAGCCCTGCGCTTCGAGCCAGGCTTGCAGCCGTGGCGCGCCGCGGTCGATCTTGAGCGCTTCCACAATCAGCAGCGGATGGCAGCGCGCCAAGCAGGCGCGGGCGCCCTCGAGCACCTCCAGTTCCATGCCTTCAACATCGATTTTGATGAGATCGAGGCGCGGCAGTTGGAGGGAGTCAAGGCTGAGGCTGGGGACCTCGGCGCCGGCGGCGTAATCGATGGGTTGACCGATGAACTCGGCCGCGGCGGAGGGGCGCACCTCGAGGCTGCCAAAGCTGCCGTCGCGGCAGTAATCGGGCTGCGGCACGCGGATGACGCCGCAGGCGGCGGCGACGGCGGCGTGGCGGACGCGAGCGTTGAAACAGTTGTTGAGGGCCACGTTGCCGGCCAAGGCGTAAAACACCCGCTCCTGCGCCTCAAACGCCAACACCGTGCCCCAGCCGGTCATGGCCCGCGCCCACTGGACGGTATGCACGCCGAGGTTGGCGCCGCAGTCGACGGCGACCACGCCGCCGCCGCGAAAGATGCGGGCCATCTCCAGCAGGGCCACGCCCACACCCACCTCGTCAGGATCATAAGCGCAGGTTTCGAGCAGGTTGTAGCCCACCCCAATCCCCTGACCCGGGGCCAGCATGTGGCGGTCGAAGCGGTT
>JANWJU010000111.1 GCA_025451775.1 Terriglobales bacterium | reverse complement strand
CGGCGATCTCCTCGTAGCTCGGGCAGAATCCTCGCTGCTGCTGGAACTCTTGCAGAAATGTCAGCACTTCATGCTGGCGTTTGGTCAAAACCAAGCGGACCTCCTCGGCGCCGGCGGGGTAATGCGGGCCGCCCCCAGCATAGGCAAACAAAAAGCGAAATGTCAAGGAAACGCGGTCACCGTGGCGGACGACTAGGCATTGGCCGTTGATGAGCGGGAAGGGCGCTTCCGGGCGGCCGCGAAAGAATTGGTCTACGGCGGCGCGCGCGCCCGGGCAGGAGGGCAGGCCGTAGTCATCAATGACCAGCATGCCGCCGGGCGCCAACCTCGAGTAGGTGAACTCGCAGCAGTCGAGGATCGGCTGATAAAGATCCAAGTCGATATGCGCCATGCGAAGGCAGGCGGTCTCGAGCCCGGCAAAGCTGGCGGGAATCCAGCCGGGGCGGAAATCGATCCACTCCTCGGGGCCGACCGTCTCCCGCACTTGTTCCAGGCTGGTGTCCTGGAAGTCGCTGCCCTGGTGCACATCGAGGGGATGGTCAGTCTCCGGCAGGCCTGTGAAGCTGTCGAACAGCCGCAGGGTGGTGGGCACGCTGCCCTCGGCCGCGGCCGCTTCCTGCACGAGCAATTTCAGCAGGGTGGCGGAACCGCCCTGGTACACGCCGGCCTCCCAAACTTCACCCGCCAACACCCGCGTCTGGCGAAAGGCCGCGGCCAGGGTCCAGGCACGATCGGTTTCATTCAAATTGGTCTTGCCGCGCTCCTTCAAATGGCGCCCCGCCGCCAGCACGCAGGGATCAGCCAGCCAAGGGGCGAACGTTGCCCAGCCGCGGGCGTAGGGTTGGTAGAGCTTCCGGTCCGGCACGTTCATGGGCGGCCATTCCACATGCACGGCCTGCACGTCCAAGGTGCCCAGTTCGCTCAAGATCTGCGGGATGGTTGCGGCGGTGACTAGCCTCGACATACTGAAGTCAGTCTCTCCGCAACCGCCGCGGCGCAGCTTTTAGCGGGTGCGCAGGGCGGTGGGGCGGATGGCGGCGGGGCGGGACTGGGCGAGGAAGTAATGCTTTTGGTCGAGGCTGCGATAGATGGCGCCGGCGACGCGGGCGGCGCCGGGGCCGGAGTAGCTGCCGTTGCCGCGCAGGATCACCACCACCACCAACTGCGGGTGGGCGATGCCGAGGTAGGAGGCGAAGAGACCGAAGCGGGCGCCGTCGCGGCTGCAGGTGCCGGTTTTGCCCAGGATCTGCTCATCGCGCAGTTGGGAGCCGCGCGCGGTACCGTACTGCACCGCCGCCAGCATGCCGTCCTTGACCTCGGGGGTGAAGTCGGCGATGGGGAGGCGGCGATGGATTTTGGCCTGGAAATCGGCAGCCTGCAGGGCGGTGGTGGGGTGCTGCAGCCAGTACAAGGTGCCGCCGTTGGCGATGGTGCTGACCACGGCGGCGAGCTGCAGCGGGGTGATGTGCACGCCCTCGCCGAAGCTGCTGAGTTTGGCCACGCCGCCGGGGCCGGGTTCGGTGGGGACGACGCCCGGCGACTCGCCGGGGATGTTCCACCCCACCTTTTCGCCCAATCCCATCTCCCGCTCCCAGTTGGTCACGGTGGCAAAGCCCATTTTGTCGCCCAGCGCCTCGAAGTAGGCGTTGATGGAGTACGCCAGCGCCTCGGTGAGGTTGACGGCGGTGTGGGCGGCGATGCGGATGGGCGTGTTCTCGTTGACCACGCCGCTTTGCAGCGCGGCCAAGGCAACCGCCATTTTGGTGGTCGAGCAGGGCTGGTACTGGGACGAAAGAGCCAGCCTCTGGTTGACCATGGCCAGGATGCGGCCGCTATTGGGGTCGACCACCACGGCCGTGCCGTTCTTGTCACCCAGCGCGCGCAGGGCCGCGGCGCGAATCACCGGGTCTTCGCCGGCGGTCACGTCATCGTCACTGAGACCGTGCTCGATGGTGGGCATGGTCCAGGTGTCGCCGCCGCGGCGCGCCACACGGCGGCTGGTGGGGGCGGCGTGCGCCGCCAAAGGCAGCGCCATGGACACCGCCAAGGTCAGGCCTAGACTCAGCCCCAGGGTCAGGCCCGAAGTGAGCCTTAGGGCCGCGGAGGAGCGGCGCAGCGGGGAGGGCGAAGGTAGACGGCGGCGCATTCGGTTCAACTCTGGAGATTGTACCTACTAAGACGTGCAATGACTATCGGCAGCCGCATTATTTTGTTTACTTTCGCGGCACTGGACCGATTTGGGACCCGCCCCCGCCGGGCTGCGATAAACTAAAGGTGACGCTCGGCTTGCGCCTGTAGCTCAGACTGGATAGAGCGTTCGCCTCCGAAGCGAGAGGTCGTAGGTTCAAATCCTACCAGGCGCACCACCCCCGAACCCGCCCCACTTCCCGCCCATGAAAACCGCGCTCACCGGGATCAAGCCCAGCGGCGTACCGCATTTGGGCAACTACCTGGGCATGATCCGGCCGGCGTTGGCGCTGACCGCCAGCTACCGCTGCCTGTACTTCATCGCCGACTACCACGCCCTGACCACGCTGCATAACGGCGCCGAACTGCGCGCCAACACCGCCGCCCTCGCCGCCACCTGGCTGGCGCTGGGTCTGGATCCGGAGCGCGCCCTGCTCTACCGGCAGTCGGATGTGCCCGAAGTCATGGAGCTGGCCTGGATTCTGAGCTGCTTCACCTCCAAAGGCCTGCTCGACCGCGCCCACGCTTATAAAGATGCCCTCGCCCAAAACCGCGACATCACCGCCGCCGTCTACACCTATCCGGTGCTGATGGCGGCCGATATTTTGGCCTTTGGGGCGGACGTGGTCCCCGTCGGGCGGGACCAGAAGCAGCATCTGGAGATGTGCCGCGACATCGCCGTGCGCTTCAATCACGTCTACGGTGATCTGCTGGTGGTACCCGAGCCGGTGATCCGCGAGGACGTGGAAACCATTCCCGGCCTCGACGGCCGCAAGATGAGTAAGAGCTACGGCAACACCATCCCCATGTTTTTGCCGGCGGCGCAGCTGCGCAAGCTGGTGATGCGCATTCAGACCGACTCCACGCCGGTGGCCGAGCCCAAAGATCCCGGCGCCGCGGCCGTGTTCCAGTTGTACCGGCAGGTGGTGGGGCGGGAACAGGCCGCGCCGCTCGCCGCGCGGGTGCGCGCCGGCGGCACCGGATGGGCGGCGGCGAAAGAGGCGTTGGCGGAAGCGCTCGAGGCCGCCTGGGCCGAGCCGCGGGCGCGGTATGAGGCGTGGCGCCAGGATGCGTCCGGGCTGGAGGCGGTCTTGCGCCGGGGCGGGGAGCGCGCGCGCGAGTTGGCGGGGCCGCGCATGCGCGCCATCCGCCGCGCGGTGGGCACCGAAGTATAGTTCGGAGGACTATAATTCCCCGCGGCTCCGCCTGCCGGGCGCCGCCTCGCCTCCCCGCCCCGCCCCGGGGCGGGTGCCTTTTCCGTCACCTGCGCGGCGGCCTTTTCTGTTGCTCCCGCACCGCGGTTCCGCGCAGAATCGGAGTAGATTAGGTGCGCTCCGAATTCTTCCATTTCCGGGCCTGGGGGTGCATGCTGGCGTTGCTGCTCGCCGCCGGCGCCCAAGCGCAATCGCCGCAATCGGCGCCAGGCGCTGGCGCCGACGCCTTCACCACCGCCCACGCCATGCACGAGCGGCTGCTGCAGGTGCCGCTGGCGCAGCGCACACCCGCCGACTACGAAAAAATCGTGGATGTGTTGCGCCCGCTGTGGAGCGGCGCGGACGCCAACCCTTCCGCGAGCGATGCCGCCAGCAATGCGGCCAGCGATGCCGCCGACAGCGCCCGCTTTCAAGCCGCGAGCGTGTACGTCGCCGAAGCGCGCGACCTCCGCAATGCGGGCGGGTGGAAATCGGGAAGCGAGCAGCTGCTCGAGCTCTTGCACCAATCCCCCTACACCGCCTACCGGCGCAATGCGGAGTGGGCGCTGGCCCAAATCCAGATCTATCACTTGCATGAGCCAGGGGCGGCGGCGGTGTGGCTGCGCGACTTCGAGCGCCGCTATCCGGCCGATCCGCGCCTCCCGGTGGTCAAACTCGAGTTGTCCGGGCGCCATGGCGCCGAGCCCGGCTATCTGGAATCGCCGCCCACTCCGGCGGTGCCCGTTTTGCCGGCCGCGGTCGCGGCGGCGTCCGCGGCAGCGCACGTTGAAGCCCCACCCGCCGGAACCGGTGATGCGGCGGCGGCGGCGGGCGCCAACGGGGGTAGCACGGCAAGCGCTCCGGACGGTGCCGCCGAGCACACGCTGGCGGTGAAGATGGGCGTGGTGCGCGGCATCCAGGTCTTCACCAACGCCCACGCCAGCAGCGTGGTCATCGCATTATCATCCGCCGCCGCGAGAGTGAGCCGCGGCGCGCTGCCCAAGCGGCATCTGGTCTACTTCGATATCGCCAACCCGCGCGGCGCCGCCCGCGGCCCGGCGGCCAGCCTGCGCGTGGGCGATGGCCGCGTCGAGACGGTGAGTGTGGCCGACCACGGCCGCTTCGTGCGGGTGGTGGTCGGCACTTCCACGGCGGCGCACGCCGATCAGGGACGGGTGTTTCCCAACCCCGATCGCCTCATTGTGGGGATCACCGGCGGCACGGCCTCAGCGGCCGCCAACGTACCCGCGCCGCCGGCCGCTCCCGTCGAGGCAGCTTGGAAGCGCCACGAGCAGAGCGGGCGCCCGCTGCCGCCGATCGAAGCCCGGTCTCGAGCGACCAGCGGGAGCGACCCAGCGAAAAGTGGCGAGCCACCCCGTCCGGCGGCCAAATTGGCCAACGGCGGCACTTCGCTCAGCCGTGCGCTGGGGCTGAAGCTGCACCGCATCGTGCTCGATGCCGGCCACGGCGGCCACGACACCGGCACCATTGGTCCCGGCGACCTCGAGGAGAAGAACGTGGTGTTGGACGTCACCCTGCGGCTGGGCAAGCTGCTGCAGCAGCGGCTCGGCGTGGATGTGATCTATACCCGCGACAACGATACCTTCATCCCCTTGCAGGAGCGCACCGCCATCGCCATCCGCGCCCACGCCGATCTGTTCGTCTCCATCCACGCCAACGCCAGCGCCGACCACGCCGCCCGCGGCGTCGAGACCTACTACCTCGACCTCACCAACAATGCCCAGGCGTTGGCGGTGGCGGCGCGGGAGAACGCCGGCAGCGAGCTCTCCATGCACGACCTGCACACGCTGGTGGAGAAGATCGCGCAGTACAACAAAATGCAGGAGTCCGACGAGCTGGCGCTGGATCTGGACCGCAGCCTCGCCCGCGCCACCGGCGTGCCCGACCGGGGGGTGAAGACGGCGCCGTTTGTGGTGCTGATCGGGGCGCCGATGCCTTCCGTGCTGGCCGAGATTTCGTTTTTGAGCAATCCCACCGACGACCGCGACCTGCGCCAGGCCGCCTACCGGCAGAAGATTGCCGAAGCTCTGTACCAGGGCGTACTCCACTACATGCAGTCGCTGGGGGCGCCCGCGGCCGGCGCCGGGGTGGCGATGCTCAATGACGCCGGCGGGGTGCCCGTACAATAGAGGGGTGAGCCCGCTGCAGCCGCCCCTGGGGGAAATGAGCCGGTGGACGCGGCGCGTGATCTTCGTTCTCGCGCTGCTGGGCGGAGTTGCCGTTATCGCCGCCGCGCCTCCGCCCCTGCCGCGGTTACCTAATTTCGACGGTTGGCAGAAGACCGCGAGCACGGAGGCGGTGCACTCCGGCTGGGGGCTGCCACGGGCGGACGCCAACGTCATGGACGAGCTCGGCCTGAGCTCGATCGAGCGCGCGACCTATCGTTTTAACGGGCGCACGATTCACCTGCAGGGCTACCGCTTTGGCGACGCTGGCGGCGCCTATGGGGCGTTTACTTATTACCGCCCGGAAAATTTCCAAGCCTTCGATTTGGGCCAGCCCCGCGCGCCAGCCGCCGCCGGCGACACCACGATTCTGTTCACGCGCGGCGATTGGCTCATCCGCGTGCAGATGGACCAGTTGACCGCGATGACCGCCAGCCAGATGCAGGAGTTGGCCCGGCGGCTGAGCGCCACCGCCGGTCCCAGCCAGCTCCCAGCGCTGCCCTATTACCTGCCCCGCAAGGGGTTGGTGCCCGGCTCGCTGCACTTTGTGCGCGGTCCGGCGGGCTTCGCCGCCGCCTGTACATGGGTGGCGCCCGGCGCGGTCGGATTCAACAAAAGCGCCGAGGCCATGATTGCCAGCTATGATTTCGGGACCAACACCGGCGGAACCGAGGCCACCGCGCAGATGGTCCTGCTCGACCTTCCCACGCCGGATTTGGCGCGCACCTATTTGGCGCAACTGGAGCGCCTCTCCAGTGGCGCCGCTTTCCAGGTGCGGCGCTCCGGGACCTTGCTGGCGCTGGTCCACGCCACCGGCGCCAGCGCCAGCCAAGCCGCGGGGTTGTTGCAGGCCGTCAACTGGGACGCCGAGATCACCATGGTGCCGCCCGTGCCCGAGAGCTTGGGGGCGCTGCCGGGCTTGATTCTAGGCATCTTCGTGCTCTGCGGCCTCATCATGGGGGTGGCGGTGGTGGTGGGCCTGCTGAGCGGCGCGTTGTGGGCCTGGGCGGATAAGCTGTTGCCCCGCCGCTTCCAGCATCCGGAGCGCGAGGCCTTCATCAGCCTGCACTTGGGTCAGCGGCCGTAAGAGAAATTTCGCCCCCGCCTCCGGTAGTGCGAGCTAAGTCATTGATTCTAAACGAAGTGGTTGAATTCCCCGAGGCCAGTTTCGTCTTGACACCCTTTCGCGTCTAACCGTAAGATGCTCCCCATCAATAGTTTTTGAGGCTGTGCTGGCGGAGGGATTCGCAGCTCTCGTGCCGGGCGCTTCGAGACTATTCTCCAAGCAGGAGTGCCCGCCCGGCAGAAGTCGCCCGCGGCGGGCATTTCTGTGCGCGGTGATAAAATCGGACCAAGCCTCACCAGGCCTCGCGCCGCCATGAAGAACGTCAGCGCCGAAAGTGTGGATGCGCCGGGGCTGCGGCCCGAAACTGCGGACGGGAGCGCGCTGGCGCAACTGGCGCAACTGGAACGGGAGCTGCGCCAGGTGGTGCGCACCGGCGGCGATGCGGTGCGCATGGCGCTGGTGGCGGTGCTGGCCGAAGGCCATCTGCTGATCGAGGATGTGCCCGGGGTGGGCAAGACCACGCTGGCGCAGGCGGTGGCGCACGTGCTCGAGTGCCGCTTCAAGCGCATTCAATTCACCAGCGATCTGCTGCCCAGCGACGTCATCGGGGTGAGCATCTACAACCAGGCGCAGGAGCGGTTCGAGTTCAACCCCGGCCCCATCTTCGCCAACGTGCTGCTGGCGGATGAGATCAACCGCACCACGCCCAAGACGCAATCGGCGCTGCTGGAAGCCATGAACGAGCGCCAGGTGACGGTTGACAACAAGACCTACCTGCTGCCGCGCCCTTTCTGGGTGATTGCCACGCAAAACCCGGCTGAGCATCATGGCACCTATCCGCTGCCGGAGTCGCAACTCGACCGTTTCCTGCTGCGCATCCGCATGGGCTACCCAGCGCGGGAGGACGAGCGCGCCATCCTGCGCGGCGAAGCCGGTTCGGAACGGCTGGCGGCCATGGAGCCGCTGCTGAGCATGGCGGACGTGATCGAGCTGCAGCGCGAGACGCAGGCGGTGGCGGTCACCGATGCGGTGCTGGATTACGAGCTGGCGCTGGTGGACGCCACCCGCCACCATCCCGGGCTGGAGTTGGGCGTGAGCCCGCGCGGCATGCTCATGCTGCACCGCGCCGCCCAAGCTTGGGCGATGCTCGAGGGCCGCCGCTACTGTATTCCTGGCGACGTGAAGCGCCTGCTGGTGGCCGTCTGCGCCCACCGCGTGATCCCGCAATCGCAACGCGGCGAGCGGCAGGCGGAACACGCCGAGCAGATCCTGGGCGAAATCGCCGCCACCATCCCCGTCCCGGAATAAAAAACGGGGCGGCTGCAGCCGCCCCGTTCCGTGATGATTGAGGTGAGTAATTTCCAGCCGGGCTACTGCCCGCTCTGGCACGAACTGCTGATCATGCTCACTTGGCTGACGCTGAGTTGCTGGTTGGCCTGCCCACTCGAACTGGAGCTTGGGCTGGAGGGGGAAGCGCCGGTGCTGGGGCTGGCCGCGCCGGAGTTGGCTTGGCCGGCGGGGTTGGCGCCGGGGTTGGCTTGGGAAGGATTGGCGCCCGCGGCGCCGCTGCTGGCGCTGGCCTGCGTGGGCGTGCCGGTCACGGTTACGGTGTGGCCGACATGGGCGCTCAGGTCCACGTCGCTGCTGGCGGCGGTGAGGTCATAGGTTTTCATGGAAGAGGTATCGGTGAGCTGATACCCGTTGCCGGAGCTGGCTTTCTGCAAGCATCCGGTGGCGCTGATGGTGCTGCCGGCGCCTGCCTGCGCGCCCTGCCCCATCGCTCCGGGGGCCGCTTGGCCAGGGGCGCCTTGGCTGTTGGGCGTCTCGGCGCCGGGGGTTTGCGAACTGGGGTTTTGACTGGGCGACATGCCCGGGGATTGTTCGGGCGCTTGTTGCGAGGGTTGAGCGCTTTGGTCGGGGGTTTGGCCCGGCGTGCTGCTACTGGCTCCCGGCGCCGCGCCCGCGTCTTGGGCGGTGGCTCGTGGCGTCATCGCCAAGCCCACCATCGCCGCCAACAGAACCGTCAGATAAACCCAAATTGGTGATTTGCTTTTTGCCATTGTTTCCTCCTAGTCGTTTTCGCTTCCGCATCAGCCCGATGAGGAAGAAGTGGCTGGAATCAATCGCCGGCGTGAGAGTGGATCGCACTCCCCGTCCGCGCCTTCGGGCTTTCTGCTGAACTGTTGCCTTTCGTGGGCTCGGATGCCCACAGCCGCGCGAAGGTTGGGAGGACAGTGATCCACGGGCAATTCACGAGCAATTCACGAGCAATGCTAAGGTAAATCCAAGGGGGGACAAACGATGCCGTCGAATTTGGTCGAAATGTCCTGCGCGGCCACGCCCAGTTCGGTCGCGCCGCTCAAAGGGGCCGCGCTCAAGCCGTGGATGGATCAGGTCCCCGGCTGGTCGGTAGTGGACGAACACCACCTCAAGCGTGCCTTTTCGTTCCCCGACTTCGTCACCGCGCTGGCGTTTGTCAATCGCGTGGGCGCCATCGCCGAGCGGGAACAGCATCACCCCGACATCCTGCTGGGTTGGGGCAAGGCCGAGATTACGACTTTCACCCACTCCATTCAGGGCTTGAGCAAGAACGATTTCATCCTCGCCGCCAAGATCAACGCCCAGGCCCCCGCCCCGCCAGTGTCCGGGAGCTAGCGGGAGCTAGTAGGATAGAGCCATGCGGCTGGTCATGGCGACGATGTTGTTGATGTTGGTGATAGTGTGTGCCACGGCTCGACGCAACGCAGCGCTTCCCACCGTTGCGCTGGAGCGCACCCCCAGCGCTGGATTGCAGCCGCAGATCGCGGTCGATGCCGCCGGCGCCGTGCACGCGGTCTACTTCACCGGCGATCCAGCCCGAGGCACACTCGAGTACGTGGTGTCGCGCGACGGCGGGGCGCACTTCTCCGCTCCGCTCGCGGTCAACCAGCACGCCGATGCCATGGCGGTCGGCAACATGCGCGGCGCGCACCTGGCGCTGGGTCCGCGCGGCCAGGTGAACGTGGCTTGGCCAATGGGCAAATCCATGTGGTTTGCCCAGCTCCCGTCCGGAGGCACGGCCTTCACGCCGGAGCGGGACCTTGCCTTGGGCTTGGGTCTCGATGGCGGCGCGCTCGCCGCCGACGGACGCGGCGACATCGAGGTGTTCTGGCACGGCCAGCCCCCCAACGGCAAAAATGAAGACACGCGCGAGGTGTGGGTGTCGCGGTCGGTGGATGGCGGCCTGCGCTTTGCTCCGGCCCACCCGGTTTGGCAACAGGCGGGCGTCTGCGCCTGCTGCGGCATGGCGGCGGCGGCCGGCGCCGGCGGTGATTTTTTTCTCATCTACCGCGCCGAGCGCGCCCAGGTGCACCGGGATTTATATCTGCTGCACTCGGCCGACCGGGGCCAGACGTTCACCGGAACCGATTTCGCGCCCTGGAACGTGGGTATCTGCGTGATGAGCACGGCGCAGCTCACCAAAACCTCCCTCGGCCTCTACGCCGCCTGGGAGCAGGAGAACCAGGTGCTATGGGCCCAGGTCGCCGCTGATGGGACGCTCGGCCCTGCCCATGCCGCTCCGGGCACACCGGGCCTCCCGGGCGGCAACCGCAAATATCCGGTGGTCGCCGTCAACCGCCAAGGACAAGTGCTGATGGCCTGGACCGAAGGCATGGCCTGGAAGAAGGGCGGCCGCGTGGCCTGGCAGCTCTACACTGCCGACGGCACGCCGCTCGGAGCCGCCGGTTCTGCCACCGGTGTTCCCGCCTGGAGCTTGGTCGCCGCCTTTGCCCACCCCGACGGCAGTTTTACCGTCATGTACTGAGACGGCCAAGGCCGATAGGGAGCGACCCAGCGAAAAGTGGCGAGCCACCCCACCAGCTCAGCTATGTAAGCGTCCCGCGAGATCGGCGGGCCGGAACGGGCCGGCGGAAGCGATCAGCCGCCGGGCGGCATCCACCTGCCCCCAGACGTTCCAGAACAGCACGCCGCGCACCCGGCCCTCGCGAAGGTAATAGACCACGCCTTCGCGGCAGGGGGTCGTCCAGTCGGTCACCATCTGCAGGCGCGAGTCCACCTCGCCCACGGCTTCGTATCCGAAGTCGAAGAAGTCGGAGTAAAAGAACGGTAAATAGTCGTAGCGCACCATCCGGCCGGTCATGGCGACCCCGGCGTAGCCGCCCATCGAGTTGGCGTTATCCGCATGTTCGACGCGGCGCCACTGGCGCAGCGCGGGACTATAGATGCTGGCCACGTCCCCGGCGGCGTAGATATCGGGGGCGGTGGTTCGAAGCGAGTCATCCACGCGGATGCCGTCGTCGACGGCAAGCCCAGCCGCCTCCGCCAATTCGACGTTGGCCTGCGCGCCAATGCCCGCTACCACGGCGTCGACCAGGACCTCGCGCTCGCCGCCAGGTTGATCGACCCGGATGGTCAAGACTGACTTGCCGTCGCGCGCCTCGCAGCCAGTCACCCTCGTGCCGGCCAAGACTTCGATCCCTTGTTCCCGGTAAAAGCCGGTCAAGAACTTCGCCAGCTCCGGTGGGTACAGCGTGCTGCCGATGGACTCCTCGGGAAAGATCATGACGGCTTGTGTGCCGCTCACTGACAGCGAGGCGCCCAACTCTGACCCGATAAACCCTCCGCCGATGACGGCGATGCGCTGGCCGTGCCCGGCCAAGCCGCGAAGCTTTTGGTAATCGTCGACCGTGCGCAGGTACAGGATCTGCTCCCCGCCGAACGGCAATTGCCGCGGCGTGCAGCCGGTGGCCAAGAGCAGCTTGTTGTAGGTGTAGGAGGTGCCCTGATCGTCAAGGACGCGTTTGTGCGCCGGATCCAAACTTCGCGCCGTGCGCCCCAGATGAGCGCGGACTCCCTGGCCATCCAGCTTCCGCCAGATGCTCTCCAGGGCGTCCCCCTGCCAAAGCGCTTT
>JANWJU010000110.1 GCA_025451775.1 Terriglobales bacterium | reverse complement strand
TCCTGCCGATCCACGGTGGTCAAGGAAAGCTGCACCGGATTGTTGGCATCCACCTGCCACAGCACCCACTGGACGCTGCCCACGGGGGGAGTGGCGATCAGGTAGGGCTGGGTCAGCAGCGGCGCGGCGCCGTCACCGTAGTAGATGCGGTAATAGCGCGCATCGGCGGAGGTGGAGGCCGTCCAGTTGAGGCGTAAATACTTGGCGCTGCCGCCGTCGGTGGCGGCGGTGCCGAGGCAGGCCGCAAGGCCCGAAGGAGGCGCCGGCGCGGTGGTGTCGAATTTGGTGGCGCCCTGGGCGGCGATCTGGGCGCCGGCGCCGGCGCCGGCGGTAACCTCGAAAACATTGGAGAGCTGACTGCTCTCCAGGCCGGAGTTTTCCTGCGCGGTCACGGCGTAATCGTAGGTGGCGCCGGCCGTGGCCGTGGCGTCGGTGAAGGTGGTGGCGGTCACCAGGGCGCGGTTGTCCACGTCCTGGAAGGCGTTCTTGCCGGCGTCGCTGCGGTAGACGTGATACCCGGCCGTCTCCTTGTGCGGCGTATAGGGACTCCAGCTCAACTGCACCCCGCCCCCGCCGCCGCTGGCGGAGTTCAACACCGGGGGGAAGGGCCGGTGATCCACGACCACGTAGGCGTTTTCCGGCGAACCGCTGACCCAATGTTCCGGCAGCGAATACATCACCTTGGTGGCGTCCGGGCTTTGGCCCGGACCTTCCAGCAGGCCGGGGCCGGTGGGGGAATAGGTCACCCCGTTGTTGCTGCTCGAGCCCGGGCGCTTGGGCGCGTGCAGGATGGTGTCGCTCACGAAGGTGTTCACATCCACGTTGCCGGTCGGGTTGACAGAGTAAAGGCTTTGGGACAGATAACTATTGGAGTCACCCACATCCCCAGTGACGTCGAAGACGAAGTAGTTGGGATCAAACCCATCCCAGCCGGCGTGCCCGAGCTCGGGACCAACATCGAAGAGGGTGGTGCCGGTGTTCTGGTTGCGGATCCATGTGGCGTACTGGCCGGTGGGGTTCAAAACACCCCCCGGCAGCACCGTGGCCTGGAAAGTCTGCTGCCCGTTGTAGGCCACCAGTGAACCGTCAAAGCTGAACGCGGGGTGAGAATAGTAGGGCGTCCCCCCGGCCTGCAGCGCGGGCACGCCGGTCCAGGCGTAGATGGGCGCCACGGTGGGTGGGGTGGTGATCGGGAAGGTGGTGATTCCCGCCGCCGAAACCGGCGTGGCCTGGAAGAAAACGTCTTCGCCGACGTCGCCCCGGGGGCCGAAGTTGAACACGATCGCGTCATCGGCGGAGCGGCGGAAATACAGGTCGTGGAAGTGGTATTCGTCGCCGTCAAAATGACAGGCCTGCAGGGAGGAAGTGTCGGTCAGTCCATTGGAGCAATAGGTCGCCGCCAGGGCGGGGTTGTTGGCGGCCCATTGGAAATGGGTGGAGAACTCGTACTTCACCTGGCCGAAGCTGGGATCGGCGGGGTTGGTGGCTACCATGTAGATGTTGGGCCACTCGACGGGAGAGCTGGGCGGCTCCGGCCGCGCGCCGGTGTCTTCGGTGGGCCCCTCGACGCAGGGCGAGGTGGGAATGCCGGCCCCCGTGCCGATGCAGGTGAAGTTGGTGTCCTGCACCATTACCAGCCCGTCGTTGTTGAGGTAGGACTGGATCTCCTTGCGCCGTGTGGGACTAGGCAGGGTCGTAATCGGGGTGATCACGTCGTCGCTGTTGTTGGCGTTCACCGAATAGAGAGCGCTCTGGCTGCCGGCGGCGGCATTGTTGTCATTCCAAGTGACGATATAAAAGATGCCCGGCTTCGCCGGATCCCAGGGCAGGAATTCGCCGGTGGTAAAACCGCCCAAAAACGGGGAATTGCGGCTCGGATCGGTGGGCTGCACCAGGGTGACCGTGCTGGCATTGCCGTTGAAGATGAAGTTCACCTGGCTGCAATTATTGTTGTTGCCGTCATTGTCGGGAACCGCGCGATTGGACCAGACCTCGAAATGCGAGCCATTTTCATCCCAAGGCTGGCGGTTGATGGGCCCGGGCATGGCGGTGGTCTGGGTGGGATCGTCGTCGAGCCGCCAGACTTCGTGGCCGGTCTGGGTGTCGTGAAAAATGAGCAGGTCCGACTGAAAGACGCTGGGGTCGGCGTGCGCGGGCTGGTGGGCGCCGGGGACGAGCATGCCGGCGTAGGGCGCCGCACCGGCCTGGCAACGTTTGACCGCCGCCGGAACGCCCACCCCGCTGCGGGTGAGGTCATTCTGGAATTGCACGAGGTTTTCCCAGACGCCGGTGGAGTCCACGGTGGCATCCACTTCCGGGTTCGCGGCGGCCGGGGCGATCTTGACCGCCTGGGTCTGGGTGCGGGTATTGTCGGCGACGGAGGTGGCGATAACGTTTTGAGCTGCGGCGGCGGCCACGGTGTCCGGCGCGCTGTAGGCGGCGTGGGTAGAATCCAGGGGAGTGAGCGTGCCGACGGCGCCGGAAGCCAGCGACCAGGTAACGCCGGCGCCGCCATCGTATTGGCTCGCGGCGGTCAGGGTGAGGCCTTGCAGCGGGGTCAAGGCCGTGGTGCTGGAGGCAACGAGGGCGATGGTCACCGCCCGCTCCGTCAGGCTGGTGGTGGTGCTGGCGGGGGTGGCGCTGGTGTCGGCCTTGGAGACGGCCTTGATCTGCACGGCGCTGTCGCTGGCCACATGGGCGGGGGCGGTGTAGGTGGCGGTCAGGGCGCCGGTGGAGGTCAGGGTGCCGTCGCCGGAGACGAGAGAGAACTTCACCCCCGCCCCGTTGATGTCATTGGCGACGGCGGCGGTGATGGTGGCGGTCTGCCCGGGGCCGACGTCGGTTTGGTCGGCGGTGGCGTTGACGGTGATGGCCAGCGTCAGCGTGAGGGTCTGACTGGCGGTCTTGGTGGCGTCGGCCTTGGAGGTGGCGGTGACCACCACCGAGCCGGCCTGGGTGAAGTTGGAGGCGGTATAGGTGGCGGTGAAGGCGCCGGTGGGAGTGAGAGTGCCGGCGTCGCCGGCGGGCTTGCTAAAGGTCACCCCGGCATTGGAGGAGTCATTGGCGACCGTGGCGGTGAGCGCGGCGGTGCCGCCCGGGCCGAGGGCGGCCTTGTCGGACTTGACACTGACGGACACCGCCGGCGGGGTGGTGGTCTGGGTGGGGGACCCGCCGCCGCAACCGCTGTTGCCCAACAGCAGCAGGCCGGCCACCGCGCCGATGGTGATGCGCAGAAATTGACTCAATCTCACAGTGACCTCCGAAACGAGACAGACGCGAATCAGCTTATCCTAGCACCCCGGCGGCGGCGGGGGAGCGAAATCGGCATCCCAGGGGAGGGGCGCGGCTCAGCCGGCGGGGCGGAGGCGGCGGAGGAGGCGCTCGGCGGCGCCGCACTTGAGGGTATACAGGAGACGGCCACGCAGGGTAGGGGGGAAGATATAGAGGAAGGCATGGGGGAGGCGCTCGCGCGTCCAGCGGCCTTCGTAGGCGTAGGCTTCGCCACAAAAATCGAAGCGGGAGCGGCCGGCGGCGGCGCACTCCTGCACCAGCCCCTCGGTCAATAGATGGCCAGGTGAGTAACGGCTGTAGTGCTCATCGTATGTGGTCTTGATCAGGTAGTAAGCGTGCTCGTGGAACAGGCCAAGAGACATGGCGACGTCGCGCCCGTCGAGGCGCAGCCGGTGCAGGGCAAACTGGCCGGCGGCCCCGCCCGCGGCGGCAAGTTCTGCGAAGAAGCGCCGGGCCGCGGAGCCTTTGCGCAGAACGGCGTTGCCGTCGGCGGCGTGGCCCTTCCAGCCAGCCGCCTCCAGGGCATAAAACGCCTCCAGGCCGGCAGCGCCGGGATGGAGTTCGCGCTCCAGGGTGAGCGGCCCCATATCCTCCAGGCGGCGGCGGGACCAGCGCAGCGAGGCGCGAAAGTCGCGCGAGGTCTGCTCCATGCCGGCCGGAGGCGCGCCCGGGGCCGGGGACTGCAAGTGGATGATGGGCACCTGCTTGCTGTTCCAGCGGCCGGTGAGATAGCCGGCGCGGGCCGCCAGGGCGGCCCAGCCCTCGGCGGCGCCGCCGCGTGGTGTCTGGGGCAGCAGCAGGCAATCCCAATCGCGCCGGGCGGCGACGTGACGCCACAGCGCCTGCAGGGCGGCCTCGCCCTCGGCGCCGGGGCGGAGGCTGATATCGAAGCGCACCGTGTTCTGATTGGCGGCGGCGCGCAGGAAGCGGGTGGGGAGGCCGCGGAGCCGGCCGCGAGCGCGCACCAGGGGCAGCACCGCGGCCAAACCGGCGGAGCCGCGCGCGGCCAACAGCAGCAAGTCCTGCTGGCGTTCATACGCGATCACATGGGCGCGAATCCACACCGGCCCGAACAGCGGCGGCAGGGCGGCCTCGGCGCACAGGGCAGCCCACTCCGGGGCCAGCGCATCGAGACCGGCCAGGCCCGTGTGCCGCTCGATGGCGGCGCCGGGCAGGGCGGGCGTTGCGCTGCCGTTCACGCCGGCACCGTCGGGCGCCGCCAACGCGCCCCCAGCCAGGAACCCAGCCGGCGCAGTTGGCGGCGGGTGCGCCACTCCAGCTGGGCCAGGCGGCCGGCGGCGTTGCCGCGCCAGCCGCGCCAGTGGCGGGTGTGATGCGCCGCCGCGGCCCAGATCTCCTTATAGGCCTCGGCGCCGCGGAGGAAATCGAACTCGCGGGCGTGGAGGCGGGTGATGGCGTCCTCGAGCACCCAGGCGAGCAGCAGTCGGCCGACGCCGTCGGAGCTCAAGGAGGGATCAAAGCCGGACTGGTAGAACGAGAGAACGCCGCCCCGGAAAAAGCCATAAAGGACCGCCGCCGGGCGCTGGTCGAGGTCGAGTCGGGCGAGGTACAGCATCCCCTGGCGGTCGCAGCGGGCGGCGAGGCGGTCATGGAAGCGACGGTAGGCCGGGCGGGCAAAGTTACCCGACTCACCCCGGCGGGCATGGGCGGCGGTGTGCAACCGGGCCAGCGCGTCCATGGTCTCGGCCACTGCCGCCGGCCCCCGCACCACGCTGAACCGGGCTTGAAAGCGGCGCTCCAGGCGGCGGCGATCACGGCCGAGGTTGGCCACCGTGCGGGCGTGGTGCTGGCGCATCTCGCTCCAGTACTGATCGGCGGACCCGGGCAGGCAAATGAAGTAACAGACTTCCCCCGGCTCCAGCGCCGCGGTGCTGGACTCTCTCGCCTGGCGCCAGGCTGCGGGCAGCGGCGAGTCCTCGGCCAGATCGGCCAGGTCCCAGGCATCCCAGCCCGGTAGGCGGCACAAGGCGGCGACCAGGGCCTGGACCAGCTCGGTCCGGATTGCCGGAAGGGCCAGAAAATCGAGGTGATCAGCGCAGACACTGGAACCACGGTAGCCAATGAACTCCAGCGTCCGCGTTTCCACCAGGCCCCAACTCCGCCGGCGCACCACGTGCAACGGCGCCAGACCGACCAATTCGCCCCCGGCATTGCGCGCGACGGCGACCAGCGGTTGTGACGCCTTGCCGAACTCCTCCCACCAGGTTTCCATCCAATCCCAGGTCAGAAAGGGCGAGGGGCGGGGCATCCGGTCGAGCAGTGCGTCCCACTCCGGGGCCAGGGCCCGCACCTCGGCAAAGCTTTGCAGCACAGCCGTCTGTAGATCCGAGGCGGCAGGGGGCGAAGCAGAGGCGGCGGGATGGTGTGGCGTTTGCAATGGATGCCGGACGGGCACCTCCCATGTTATCTTCAACCCTGCTTGAAGTTCTGAGGAGAACCACGACCCCATCATCCGCTCAACGGCTCGGCCAGGCGATCTCCATGGTCCCCGGAGGACGCAGGCTGCTGCACCGGGCGACCCGGGCGGGATGGCGGCCTGCGGGCGTGATTTTCATGCTGCACCGGGTGCTCGATGACCCTCAGCAGTCCTATGATCCGGAACTGGCGGTCTCCACCACGGCCTTCCGCGCCTTTGCGGCCTGGATTCGCGCCGCCTTCGTGCCCGTGCCGCTCGCCGAACTCCTGCCGCGGCTACAGCAAAAAACGGCGGCCCGCCTCCCCTACTGCGCGCTCACCTTCGACGATGGCTGGGAAGATACCTACCGCCTTGCCTTCCCCATTCTGCAGCAGCATCAACTCCCGGCCACCGTCTTCCTGCCGGTCGATTTTATCGGCACAGCGCGCCGCTTCTGGCAGGAGGTGCTGGCCGAGCAGTTGCATCGCTTGGCCGGCCAGGCCGACGGCGCGGAACGGCTGGCCGCCACCGCGGCGCAGTTTCCCTGGTGCCCCCCCCTGACCGCCGCCGACCTCAATTTCCGGCGGCTGCGTGCCCGCTTGATGCTGCGCGCCAGCAATGAAGCAGAGGAGTTCGTGGCCGCACTGGCCGCACCAGGAACGCCACCGGCCACCGGACGAACTTTCTTGAGTTGGGAAAACGTAGCCACCATGCAGGCCGCCGGCGTGACCTTCGGGTCGCATACTCTGGATCACACGCTGCTGCGCTGCGCCAGCCCGGCGGAGGCGGAACGGCAGATGCGGCAATCCCGCGAGCAACTGCAGGAGCGGCTGCGCGAAAAGGTGAACGCACTTTCCTACCCCTGGGGAGGTCTCAGTCCCCTGACCCGCGCTCAGGCGGCGGCGGCGGATTATCAATGGGCATTGACTACCCAACCCGCTTGGGTCCAGCCGGGGAGCGATCCACTCCGGCTGCCGCGCATAGCCATCAGCGGCGCGCAGTTAGGCGGTAAGCCGGACTCTGCCATGCAACCGGAGATGGCGGATTTGCGACTATTGCGGGTGCGCCGCCGCCGTGCCCCTGTAGCTCCCCAGCAAACCGCAATGCGCCCGCTGCGGATTGGATTTTTCATTGACAATCCGGCGGCCTGGAGGAAGGAGGCCAACCGCAGCGTGGGCGGTTCCGAGTTGCAGATCCGCCATCAACTCGAGGCGCTGCCGCCGGCGTATTTTGCCCCCGAGCTCTACTTCGCGAAAGCCCCGGCGGCGGGGCTGCCCGCCGACATGTACTGGCCGGCGTTTGTCGCTTCACAATCGCGACGCCGGACCAGCCTGTGGGGACTGTTCCGGTTGATGCGCCGTCGCCGGCCGGACCTTGTCTTCTCTCTGTTTCCCGATAGCCTGTTCCGCGCCGTGCCCGCCGCCTGGGTGGCGCGCGTACCGACCATTATTTCGGCCCGGCGCAATGCCGGGTACTGGAAGCGGGCCCATCACCGCCTGGTATTGAAGGTGGTAAACCGCATGATTTCCTGCTGGCAGGTCAACGCGATTCCGATCGCCGAGATGCTGGAGCGCGAGGAAGGGGTTCCTGCCAATTCCATCGAGATTTTGCCCAACTGCCTGGATTTGAAACGGTTTGCACCCGCCACCCGGGCATCGCAGGCAGCGGCGCGGCGGCAACTGGACCTGCCGGAACAGGCTTGGATCGTGGTCTCGGTGGCCAACTATCGGGAAGTGAAGAACCTGCCCCTGCTGGTGGAAGCGGCGGCGCGCGTCGCGCCGACTCTGCCGCGGGCGCTGTTTCTGCTGGTGGGCACGGGACCGCTGCGGGAGTCGCTGGGGGAAATGATCACCCGGCTGGGAGTGGAGGCGCATGTGCGGCTGCTAGGCGAAAGCGCCCAGATTCCGACCTACCTGGCGGCTGCCGATGTGGGCTGCCTGACGTCCAGCAGCGAGGGCTGCTCCAACGCCGCCCTCGAGTACCTGGCGGCCGGCTTGGCGACGGCGCTGAGCGATATTCCCGCCAACCGGGCCCTGACGCCGGAGGGTCTGTTTGCTTCCGGGGACCCGGAGGCGCTCGCGGGTTTGTTGCGGCAGCTCGCCGCCGACCCGGCGGCCGCGGCCGCCATGGGCCGGCGTCATCGCCGGCGCGCCGAGCAGTATGGCGGCATGGCGTTTGCAGAGCGCGTGCAATCCCATTTTCTGCGCGCGGCCGGTGGCGTGCTGGGGCGTTAGGCGCCCGCTCCGGCGCCCCCGCCTTCGACGGAGGAGGAAAGGGCGTGGCGCACCGGGTCGGGCCAGCGGCGCGGATCGGCGCCATGCTGCTCGATGAAACCGTAGACCCAGCGTTCGAGCCCAAAGCCCACGCACACGCTCTGCATGGTGCCCGCGCCTTCGACTTCCACGTTGAACACGCGGCCAAAAAAATCGGAGTGGTAATTGTGCGAGCCCACCGCCAGGCGCTCGGAGCCGCGCAACTGCACGGAGATTTCCAACTTGGAATCGGAGCTCAATTGAAAAAACGTCTTCGAGACCGCATCGGGCGCTATGAAGAAGGGATCGCTGGCGGTGCGGATTTCGGCGGCCATGCGGTGCTCTTGCAGAAAATCGGACATGACCGCCACCGTCTGGTCGCGCGCGGCCAGCACATCCTCACGGCTGCCCATGAACACGATCTCGCGCAGGGTGAAGTCCCAAAGCCGGCGCAGATCCTTCATATTGCCGGACTCGTAGCGAAAGCACTTGCCACACACCCCGTGAACGGAACCCGAACGCGGCAGGACGGTGTTCTCGTGCAGATGGTAAATGTGATAGCAAACCGCCGGGGACAGGCACGCTTCCGGGCGGTCGAGCTCCGCCGCCACCCCGTCGTCGAGGTCATCCAGGGCTTCGTGCCGGCGCCGAAACCGCTCGATGGCTTCGCCATCCTCGTGCAGGTGCGCGGCAAAGGTCACATACTGTGGAAAGGAACGAAAGTAATCGCACTTTGCCAGGGCGCGGGAGGGAATCAGGGTGGGGGTGCGCACCGGAACCGCGTTCCAGCGCCCGCCCATGCGCTCAAAGGCGGCGTCGAAGTAATGGAAGAGCTGCAGCGCCACGCCTTGCAGCACCGCCTGACCGGGGCCGAGGAAGCCAACCCCTGGCATGGGGCCGACGCGTTCCGGAAGCGGCCGCTCCATCTCGGGGGTGCGCAACACCACCTTCCGCTCCAGTTTGCGCAGGGCGCGGCCAATCTGCATCGCCAGCCTCTCCAGCGCCACGCTCAGGGCCAGCCCGGCGGCGGCCGGCGCCTCAAAGGAGATTTCCTGCCCGTCGGCCGCGAACTCGACCTGGCGCAGGTCGCGGGACAGAAAGGTCGCTTGCTTGAGGATTTCCTCGCGCGCCATCTCCTGCGCCGGGGCGGCTAGTTTCACGGTAAAGCGCGGCATGGTTCAGTGTGCCTGCCTTAGATTCACAATCATTGACGCCAATCCCTGCGCTGTACGCAGTACAAGAAACTCCTGCTCGCGAATGGTCACTTGGAACCGATCCTCGAGATCCAGCAAAATCCCCAGCAGCATCATGGAGGTAATCCCCGCAGCATAGATGTCGGTGTCGGGGTGCAAGGGAGCCACCGCTCCCGCCGCCTGGATCACCTCCACCACCGCAGCAGTGACCTCATCTTGTTGTAGATCGTCGTTTTGGCTCATGGCTTGAGCAGCCCCCTGGCCGGCATCGGCACCCGCTGAGGTTACGCCTGATGGGCCGGCAGCGCCGCCTCGGGCTGGCGCTTCATGACCGCGCGGGCGGGATTGCCGGCCACGGTAGTGAAATCCTGCACCTCGCTGGATACCACCGCTCCCGGGGCCACGGTCACGCCCCGCCCCAGCGCTGCCATCACAATGGCCCCGGCTCCGATCCAGCAATCCGCGCCCACGCGAATTTTTCGGAACACGCGGCCCTCATCGGTCAGCCTCCCGCCGGCGGCGCGCACATGCTGCTGGGTGCCGCTGAGGATTTGCGCGTCACTGCCAATGATCGTCCTGTCCCCCAATTCCACCGAGCCCAGAATGCAGTAGGCCCCGATGTCCACGTTGTCGCCCACCGAAGCGTTGGCGTGGGCAAACCAAGAGCCGAACTCCATGCAGCAGTCCCGTCCCCAGCCCTCCAGCGTCATGCGGTAGTAGCCGGCCCGCAGGTAGTAACCAAGAATGCCGGGCGCCAGGGCCAGCCCTTCGCCACAGAGCAAAAACAACACCTCCACACGCCCAAACCCTGAAAGCGCCGCCGCAGGCCAGACCACCGCCGCCGCCACCGCACGCGCCAAGCCCTTCGCAAACCACTTCATCGAGAAAACGATCTTCGCACGGTTCCGGGAACGGGGCAAGCCGCCCAAAGGACCCCCGGGCCCCGCCTCCGACGCCCCCCGCCACGCCGGGGTACGCGGGCGGAGGGGCCGCCCCGCCGCGACGGCGCACGGGCGCACCTGCGGCCCTGGTCGTGTCTCCGCTGAGTCACTGAGTCGCCGCCGGAGTGTGCAGCAGCTTGCGCACAAGCGGCCGGGGGCGAGGGCGGAAAAGCGCTCGGCTCAAAGTGCGCATCGCTTTGCGCACCGCGGCTCCGGTAAGCCGTTTATTTTCATAGCCGAACTATGGCGCGCAACTTGCAGCGTGGGGGGTGCGCTCGACTATACCGCGGGCGTAGACAGAGCGCATGGCAAGCATTATGAAACTTCGGAACTTACTTCAGATTGCATCACTGGCGTTGGGATTGGCAGTTGTTGCTTCGGCAAGCCCGGTTTCCGTCAATTTCGTGGGTGGTTACGGAACCCCGCTGACCGGAACGGTCTCCAATGGCCAAAACGAAATCTACTACCCTTACGTCATCAATGTGAACGGTAGCAACATCATCGTGGCCTGTGATGACATCAGCCATCAGGTGACTCCGGGTGAGTCGTGGCAGGCGACCATCAACACCTTCACCGACGCGGCCGGCACCAGCATCACCGGAGGCCTGTTTGCCTCGGCGACGCCCACCGCGCAGCAGATCACCAATTACCAGCAAGCGGCTTGGTTGTACACCCAGTTCGACGGCCTCAGCACGCCGCCGCCGGGCACCAACTACGACGAAGTGAACGCCGCCATCAACTACGCCATCTGGGACATCTTCAACGGTGGCAATCCCACCCTGGCGGGCATTGGTCCGGCCAACACCGCTTCCGCCTACTGGCTGGCAGCGGCCAACACCGCCGCGTCCAACAACTACTACGGCTTGGACTTCTCCAATTTCGTCATCTATACTCCCAACGGTGTGGGCCAGCCCCAGGGCACCCTGCCGCAGGAGTACATCGGCGAGGTTCCGGAGCCGGCCAGCCTGGCCCTGCTGGGCACCGGTCTGCTGGGCCTGGCGTTCCTGTTCAAGCGCCGCCTGCATGAAGGCGGTCTGGACGTCCAGAGCTAAACCGCGCTACCCTGAGGTCTGGATGCGGGCTCCGGACCTCAGGGTATTTTTTTGCCTTTTTTCGTAGTACCGGGTGACCGACCTCATGCCCCACAGCCCTTCGCTAGCGCCGCCATCCGAACTGCCGCTGGCCGCCCGGCCGGCCGACAGGGTGCAAGACAGTCGCTGGTCGGTGGGCTCCATCTATCTCGTCGTCCTCGCCGCACTGACTGCCGTCTACGTCCCGGTTCTAATCGGACTGGGCTACGACTGGGCTCACAATCCCAACTACTCCCACGGCTTCATCATTCCTTTCGCCGTGGCCTTCGTCGTCTGGCAGCAACGCGAGCAGTTGCGCCGCATACCCTCCCGGCCTTCCCACTGGGGCTTGGCGCTGGCCGTGACTTCCCAGGCCGTCTACCTCGTCGGCTTCCTGGGAGCCGAATTCTTCCTGCAGCGCACTTCCCTGCTGTTGCTCATCGCCGGCGCCCTGCTCTACCTCTCCGGATGGCAACTGCTCCGCAGCCAACTCTTCTCCCTCACCCTGCTGTTGCTGGCCATCCCGCTGCCGGCCATCATCTTTAACTCCATCGCTTTCCCCTTGCAGTTGCTGGCCTCCGCCTGGGCCGCCTTTTTGCTCAACCTGTGCACGATTCCGGTCTATCGCTCGGGCAACATCCTGGTGCTCCCGCAGCGCACCCTGGACG
>JANWJU010000109.1 GCA_025451775.1 Terriglobales bacterium | reverse complement strand
CGCTGGCTGCGGTCGCGGCGCAACAGGTACACGCCCACGGCGATCAGCAGCACCGGCCACAGAAAGCGCGAGAAATCGTAGAAGAAAAAGCCCAGGCTGCGCAGCAAAAACAACACTCCAATCACAATCAACACGATGGCGGCGATGGGGGCGTTGATCTGCTCCGATCCCAGGTTCATCACGTCCGGCGCCGGCAGGCCCGCCTCCAGGCGCTTGGCCGTATGGTAGGAATCGATCACCATGTAAAACCAGAAGGCGACCACCGCGATGCCGGCGAGCGGCTGCAGAAAACCATTGCTGACGTTAACCATCGCAATCAGGAAGCCCAACACCACCACCTGAATGAAGGCTTTAAGGTACAGGCCGGTGTAGATGGCGCCCACGCCGGGGATGAAGCCCAGCAGCAGCGCCAGCCCTGGCCGGGGCGCGCCCGCCAACCCGGCGGGGACGGCGGCATTGGCCGCGGCGGCCGACGGTTGCGCCAGGCATGCCTGGCAGTAGATCACGCCATAGATATCGCGTTGATCGTCGGGGCAGAGCGGCCGCCCGCAGGCGCGGCAGTAGGCAGTGGCTTCGCGGTCGGGATGGAGAGCGCAGTTCATACGGTGGTCCTAGGAGCGGGAGGAGGAGCGCCTTCCGAGCGCGGCGGCGATGGCGCGTTCTGGCGCAGTTGATGCAGCGCGGCCTCAATCTCGTAGACCACGCGCAGGTCGTTGTAATAGCTGACACCACGGGCCCAAACGCGGCTGGCTTGGCGTAGCACCGATCCCGCCAAGCTGGCGGGAGTGAAGTCGGCGACCGAGACGTGGCTCAAATCCAGTTGCGCGGCGTTGATGGTCAGCGCCACCGCGAACACCGACATCGCCACGCCCAGCGTGAAGCGGGGCGCGAAGAGCACCGCGCGCATTCCCGCCCAGGACCACGCCGGATAAGCCGGATAGGGCCGTGCGGCGCCCGCGCTGCCGGGCACGCCCAGCGGCGCCGCCGTCTGCACGAGGATCGCCGCCAGCAGCCGCGGCGGCGGCTCCATCTGCGGCAGCGCGCCCAGCGCCGCGCTCACCGCGTTCAAATCGGCGGCCAGCACGCCGCAGGCGGCGCACGCCTGCAGATGGGCGCGCACGCTGGCGGCACTGGGCGCCGCCAGCGTACCGTCGCGGTACTCGCTCAGTTGCGCTTCGCACTCCCAGCAGGTGAGTGTCGTGCTCATGGTTGTACTCCCTTGGCGGACGCCGGGTCCTTCACACTGGGGACACTCGTGCCCAGGGTGGCGCGCAGCAGCCGCGCCATCTCGATGCGGCCGCGATTGATGCGGGATTTCACCGTCCCCTCGGGCAAAGCTAGAGCCGCGGCGATCGATTTGTAATCCATATCCTGCAAGTCGCGGAGGATGACCACCTCGCGCAGTTCGGGTGAAAGCCGGCACAACGCCCGCTGAATATATTCCTGCGCTTCCCTGCCCCAGACGAGATGATCCAGGCCCGCGCCGCCAGTGCCGGTCGTGGCCGGCCACGCCGCCTCGGCCTTATCATCCAGCGCGTCGGTGCGCCGGTCGTTGCGGGAGCGGCGGTAATGGTCAATCAGGAGGTTGCGGGTGAGGGCGGTGAGCCAGGTGATGAAATTCCCACTTTCAGCACGGTAGCGGGCCAAGTTCCGGTACAAGCGCAAAAAGACCTCCTGAGAGAGGTCCTCGGCATCCTGTGGGCGGCCGGTGAAGCGCAAGCAGAGGTTGTACACCCGGCGGGAGTGCAGCCGCACGACCTGCTCCCAGGCTGCGTTGTCGCCGGTGAGGCAACGTTCGATGAGCGCATGGTCCGCGTCGGCGGGGGCGGTCGCAATGGACATGAGCGTGGCCTGGGCGGCGCCGTACCTTGGATTAGACCATGGGATCACTATGGGGATCGCTGTGCTCACAGCCTATGGAACGCAAGCGGTCCGCGGTTAGTTCCCTTTATACTGAGAGCGGCGGCAGCGCCGCCGTGTCCCCCCACTGCCGTATCATGAACCGCAAGCGTATCCTCCTGTCCCTCGCCGGGATCGCAGCCCTGGTGCTGCTGGTGTGGCAATTTCACCACAGTCCGGAGTGGCGCCAATTTAGCTGGACTGCGGTATGGCACGCGACGCAGGGGGCGCAGGCATGGTGGATCGCCGGCTCCATCCTGCTCATTTACGCCAGCTACCTGATCCGCACGTGGCGGTGGCAGTTGTTGATGTCGCCGCATGGACGCTTCTGGCCGGTGTGGAAAGGGACGGTGATCGGGTTTACGGGCACGGCGTTGCTGGGCCGCCCGGCAGAACTGGTCCGGCCGTATTACATTGCCCGCAAACACGGCAGCAAATTGCCGCCCCAACTGGCGGTGTGGCTGCTGGAGCGGACTTTCGACATGGCCGGGGTGGTGTTGCTGGTTGGCCTGTTTCTGGCCTTCGATCCGGGCCTGAAAGCGCTCACCCACGACAGCACCTACCAGCACGCATTCCAAAAAGCGGGGATGGTGGTGAGCGTCTTCGTCATTGTCGTGCTGGGCCTGCTGTACTGGTTTCACAGCAAGTCGGAACCGATACTGGCGTGGCTGCAGCGGCGCAACGCCGCCCATCCCGCCAAGTTCCGGCGCAAGCTGATCTCGTTCGCCGGCACGCTGGCCACCGGCACCGCCGGCCTGACGCGCGCCCGCACGCTGCTGGGCGCGGTGGGGTACACGCTGTTGCTGTGGTTCGAGATCAGCCTGGCGTTCTGGATGGCGGTGGTCGCCTACCCCAACATGCTGCCCGGCTTCAGCGTGGCCGACGCGGTGCTGCTGATGGGCCTGACCGCGGTGGGCTCGGTGGTGCAGCTGCCGGCGGTGGGCGGCGGGTTTCAGGTGCTGACGCTGTTTGGGCTGGTGAAGCTCTTTGGCGCCGATCCGGCCGCGGCCACCAGCGCGGCGCTCATCTTGTGGCTCATTGCCATCTATGCGATCACGCCGCTGGGGGCGGTGATGTCCGCCCACGAAGGCATCTCCTGGCGCGGTCTGGAAGAAGAAGCCACGGAAGCCGAACAGGCCGAAGCCGATGTCCAGACCACCGCCTCAAGCGTGCCGGCGCGCCCACTCGGGCCGGGATTGGAGCGCGGCGAATAGCGATAAAACAGCAATGATGGCGATGATGATCTGGGAGCTCAGGCAGTAGAGGCACCACACCTCCAACACCCGCCACTCGACGTAGGTGAACCGCAGCGAGAACAAAAATCCGGCCAGCGCCCCATAGAATGCGACCCACGGGTAGCGGCCCACAAACGCAATCAGCAACGCGTAGCCCACCGCCCCAATGAGGGCGATGGGGATGCCATGCAACACCGCGTAGGCGCTGTGGTTGACAATGCCGCAATCCCAAACGCTGTTGATCTGGCAGGGCGAGGGTTTGGTGTTGTAATGCTCACCATAGGCCAGCGTGGCCGCCACCACGCCCAACAGACAAAAGAAGATTGTGAGGGAGTTGAGGGCTTTTCCCATGGGCAAAAGTGTACCCCAACGTCACTCCCGCTCGAGTCGGGAATTGTCCCCTGCACTGCGGTCGAGCATTTCTAGTACATGCCGCACGGCTTGGCCCGGGCCGGCGGCGCGCGCCAGTTGGAGCATGCATCCCGGGTTGGCGGTGACGATGAGCGAGGCGCCAGTGGCGGCAATCACGATTTCCCGATCGGCGAGCAGCGACTGCGCGATCGCCGGCTGCTGCAAATTATAGATGCCGGCGCTGCCGCAGCATTGATCGCTGCGCTCCATTTCGCGCAGCTCCAGCCCGGGAATCGCAGCCAGCAGCCGGCGCGGGGCCTGGCGGACGTGCTGAGCATGCGCCAGGTGGCAGGGGTCCTGATAGGTGGCCACGGCCGCGATCGGACGCAGCAGCTCACGCCGCAGGCCAAGGGCATCGAGAAACTCGGTGGCATCCTGCACGCGCGCGGAAAAACGCCGGGCGCGCTCCTGCCACTCGGGCTCGTGATCGAAGAGTTCGCCATACTCCTTGAGCGCGGCGCCACAACCGGAGGCGTTGGAAATGACGGCGTCGGCCCCGATCTCCTTGATGGTGCCTTCCAGCGCGGCGATGTTGGTCCGCGCGAGTTGGCGGGCGAAATCACGCAGCCCGGCGTGGGTGTGCAGCGCACCGCAGCAGCCGAACCCTTCCGGAACGACCACCTCGCAGCCGTGCTGGCGCAACACCCGCACGGTGGCGTGGTTGAGGCCAGGCAGCAGGGCATTCTGCGCGCAGCCGGGGATGAAGATCACGCGCGCGCGCCGCGTCCCATGAGCCGGAAACGTCTGCCCGCGGTGGGGAAACGGCGGGCCATCGATAACCGGGCTGAAGCGCTCGGCGTCGGCCAGGCGAAGCGCACGCAGCAGGCCCGAGGCGCGCGCTAGCTTCTGCAGTCCCGAGCGTTGATAGATACGCAGCACCCTGGCCGCGAATGCGAGGCGCCCGGGGTTGGGCAGCAGCGATTCCATCAGCCAGCGCTGCCACGGCGGCAGCGGACGCGTGGCGCGCATGTCGGCGCGGGCGCGCTCGATGATGGCGCCATAGGGCACCCCCGACGGGCAAGCGGTCTCGCAGGCGCGGCATACCAGGCACTGATCCAGGTGCAGCCGCAAGCCGTCACTGAGTGGCAAGCGGCCGGCGTCGGCCTGGGCGATTTGGTAGATGCGCCCGCGCGGCGAATCGAGTTCCTCGCCCAGCACGCGGAACGTCGGGCAGGCGTTGAGGCAGAGACCGCAGCGGATGCAGCGCGTGTAGTCGCTGGCGCGCGGTGCATCGGCGGTATGGAAAGCACTAGCCACAAGCGTCTCCGTGCAGACGTCCCTCGGGGTCGAGGGCTTGCTTGATCCGCGCCGCCAGCGCGGCGGCGCCAGGATCGATTGCGGGGGTGGCAATGGCTGCAGGTCTCGCCCCCCGTATCCAATATGCGCCCAACCCCAGGCGTCCGGAGATGGCGACCGTCTCCGGCAGCGCACTTAAGATGGCAATCGCCTCGGCCGCGGGCCAGCACCGGTAATCGTCACCCGCGCGCGGGAAGTTGGCGATGCCATCCCATAACGCCGCTTCCCTCACCGCGCCGGAGATGACCTTCACCTCGCAGCGCGCCGCTTGAGCGAGGGCCGTGGCTTCGCTCTGGTAGCGGCGCAGCACGGTGGCCGAGCCTGCCGCCCGCAGCAGAACCCGGCGCTCGCCGCCCGCGGTGACGAGCAGCTCCAGCGCCACCGGATGCAGCGGTGAGCGCAGCATGGCCAGGCGCAGCGCGGCGACCTGGTCCCAGTCGAGGCCGGAGAAGATGGCCGTGAGCCCGGATTGGGGGCGCGGAAAGACCTTGAAATGAACGGCGGTGATGATGCCCAAGCCGCCGCGGGCGCCAATGGCGAGTTTCATCCAATCGTAACCGGCGACGTTTTTGACCACCCGCCCGCCGCTATGCACGAGCGCGCCCGCGGCGGTGGCCATCTCCAGCCCGATGGTGAAATCCCGCACCGTGCCGTAGCCGTGACGCAGAGGCCCGGAACTGCGCGTGGCCAGCACCGCCCCCAAGGTCACCGCCTCAGGATGGGGCACGTCCAAGGGGAGCCACTGCCCTCGTTCCGCCAGGATACGGTTCAGCTCGGCCACCGTCATGCCGGCTTCCGCCCCCACGGTGAGATCGCCGGGATGGTAGAAGCGCAGCGCATTCAACGGCCGCAGATCCAGATGCCGATGCCCGCACGCCGGATTACGGAAACAGCTAATACCTCCGGCGCCAGCGTCACGAACGGCTTGGCGAATGGCTTGGGTGACATCGTCAGCCGTCATAGACCCTGCCGGTACAGCGGAGCGTCGGCGCGGACTTCGGCGCAGAGGCGGGACTGGGGGATGAGTTTGTCGGGGTTGAGCAAGCCCGCGGGGTCGAACGTGGCGCGGATGGCGCGCATGAAATCGAGGTCGGCGGCAGAGAAGATGAGCGGCATCAGATCCTGCTTCTCGATGCCGACGCCGTGCTCGCCGGTAATCGATCCCCCCAGCTCGACGCACACCCCGATGATGTCGCGGCTGGCTTGCAAGGCGCGCGGCAGCTCGCCGGCGCGCTCGTCGAAGAACACCAGCGGATGCAGGTTGCCGTCGCCGGCGTGAAAGATGTTGCCCACCTTGAGGCCGTGCTTCTCCCCGATGGCCGCGATGCGCTCCAGCGCGGTGGCGATCTGGGTACGGGGAATGACGCCGTCCATCACATAGTTGTTGGGGGCGATGCGGCCCAT
>JANWJU010000108.1 GCA_025451775.1 Terriglobales bacterium | reverse complement strand
TTGGCCGCCGCCTTCGTGCAGAAGCATCCTGATTCCGCCTATAAGGATGACGGGCTGCAGCTGGAGATGGCCGCGCAAGCCGCCGATCCGGCGCTGCGCGCCCAGGCGGTACAAACCGCCGAGCAACTGCTGAAATCGCCCACGGCCGAGGCGAGCCAACTGCTGCCAGCCTATACCATCATCGCCTACCTCGATCCCACGCTGGTGCAGCCCAACGACCCCAACATGGCGGCCAAAATGGCTACGCTGGAGGAAGCCGCCACCTGCGGCCAGCAACTGCTCGCTTCCGCTCCAGCCACGTCGCAAGGGCAGTATGGGCCGATCCTGACCAAGGCGCTGGGCTTCGCCCAGCTCAACTCCAAGCAGTACGCCGCCGCCATCACCACCCTGAGCAAAGCCACCCAGGAGAGCCCCAAGGACCCGCTGCCGTACTACTGGCGTGGCATCGCCGAGGTCACGCAAGCCGTCCCGGACTACAACGCCGGCATCTTCGATCTCGCCAAGGCTTCGGTATTGGCGCCACAGACGGCGGCGTTCAAGAGCTACCTGACCACCGTCTACACCAGCTATCACGGCGCCACCGATGGGCTCGACACCGTTATCACCACGGCCACCAGCAACAATGCCCCGCCGGCAGGGTTCAAAATCCTTTCCAAGGTCGACGTCGAGAACGCCACCAACATGGCCGCCTACCAAAAGGCGGTCGAGGCGGCGAAAAACACCCCGCCGCCGGAGGGTAGCTTCCCTGGCCTGGAATGGCGGCTCAAGCGCGCTGAATATGCCAACGCCGAGTGGGCCAAGGTGAAAGGAACGGGTGTTGAGCTGGATGGTGTCGTGACCGAGGTTGCCGCCAAAAGCGTCGATATCGCGGTCGGCGCCAAAGCCGGCGCGGTCACCCCCACCGCCGATGTGCATCTGATCATTGCCGCCGACTGGCTTAAGCGTCCCAAAGTGGGCGATGAGGTGACCGTTGACGGCATCATCGAATCGTACAAGCCGAACCCGCCGGATCCGAACCTGCCGTTTCTGCTCACCCTGGACAAGGGCGTCGTCAAGGGCTACACGCCGGCCATGGGAGCCGTCGTCCCGCAGGCGCCGAAGAAGTAGCTGGAGCGAGGCCGAGCCACCCGCGGCGCGGCCTCAGTTCCCCCGGCGCCAGCTAAAGCCTTGGCCGATAATCTGTTGGCTCTCGCTCAGCCGCACATCGACGTGCATGGCCGGGCGCTCGATGCCGTGAGCGAAGCGCATGTCGGTGAGGATGACCAGCGATTGCCCGCTATCGGTCTCGACCAGGGCCAGCGGAAACCGCGCAAAACCCAGGAAAACCTTGGCCGTGGCGGTGCCTTCGGCTGCGGCGATGGCGGGCGGCTGTGGGGGCTTGATATAGCTGCGCAGCAAGCGCACGTGGCCTTGGTTTTCGTCCCAAGGCGAGCGCACGTCGGTGATCAGGTACTGACTGGGTAGATCCACCACGGCCTGCCAGTCGTAGGGGCTGGCCGATTGCGGGAACGCTGCCCAGTTCAGCGGCAGCTCGCCTTCGTAAAGCCCGGAGACGTTGGGGGCGTTGAGCAGATCGAGGGCCTGGTTATGCGCCCGCTGGCGCACCCCCAACCATCCGGCGAGGACCAGCAATGCCAGCACGCCACTCACGCGGTGGGGGTTCTTGCCGATGGCGCCCACCTCGTTGGTAATGAGGCTGAGCAGCATGGGAAAGCCCAGGACCGCCGCCAGCAGCACCCAAAGATAGGGGTCCCAGATGGGCATGAGGTCGAGCGCAAACCAATGCTGGCTGAAGGGGGCGAAAAGCCGGATACCATAGGCATTGGTCCAGTCCAGTACAATGTGCGAGCCCACCCCGGCCAGCCCCAGCGCGATGCCAATGCCCCATCCAGGCACGGGCAGGGGCCCGGCGGTGCCGGCTTGGCGCTTGACCGGCCAGCGGTGCACCGACCAGCGCAGCCCCCAGGCCACGAGTACCGCCCACACCGGCAGCATCCAGAGCGAGTGCAGCACGCCGCGGTGGTACTCGATGGTGCGGATGCCGGGCCAGCTATAGATCATGTCAAGATCGGGCAGATTGGCCGCAATGATGAGCGCCGAGGTGGCGTAGGCCACCCGCTTTTTGAAGTAACAGCGGGAGATGGCCACCGCGGTCAGGGTGTGGGTGAGCGTATCCATGATGTTTTCAGCAGGAATGTTGTCAGCAGCATACCATCGGGCACGGACATGACCCCGCAAGCCGAGAGCACCGCGCTACGCGAGCAGATCCGCCGCCACGAACGTCTCTATTACGTTTACGACGCACCCGAGATCAGCGATGCAGATTTCGACGCCCTGATGCGCCGGCTGCAGACGTTGGAGGCGGAACACCCGGAGTTGATCACGGCCGACTCCCCCACTCAGCGCGTGGGCGGCACGCCACGCGCGGGGCTGGCCAAGGCCGCCCATAGCGCGCCGCTGCAGAGCCTGGATAACGCCTATAGCGAGGCCGAAGTGAGGGATTTCGACCGGCGCGTGCGCGCCGCCAACGGAGGTGAGCCGGCCGCCTATGTCGCCGAACTCAAGCTGGACGGCTTGAGCATGGCCATCACCTACGTCGCCGGCCAATTGAGCCGGGGCCTGACCCGGGGCGACGGCCGTACCGGCGAGGATGTCACCGAAAACCTGCGGACGATCCATTCGCTTCCACTGCTGGTTGCGGCCGAGCATCGGAACGCGGCGGGGTTGCCCGCCGACTTCGAGGTGCGGGGCGAGGTGCTCATGCCGCGCGCCGCCTTCCAGCGCTTGAATCAGGAGCGGGAGGATGAAGAACTGGCGCGTTTCGCCAACCCGCGCAACGCCGCCGCGGGCGCGGTGCGCGTGCTCGACGCCCGTATTACCGCCGCCCGGCGCCTGGATTTTTATGGCTACGCGCTCCTCGCCGAGGGGCGCTCCCTGCTCGCCAGCCAAGCCGAAACCATGACCGCGCTCGCCGCCGCCGGCTTTAAGACCAGCCGCTGGAAGCTGTGCCCTGACATCGAAGCGGGGATCGAATTCATCGCCGCCTGCGAGCGGGACCGGGACGCGCTGCCGTTCGAGATTGACGGCGTGGTGCTGAAGGTCAACGCCGAACCGCTGCGGGAAAAGCTGGGCGCGACGGGCAAGTTTCCCCGCTGGGCGGTCGCCTACAAGTTCGCCGCGCGGCAGGCCGTGACCCGCGTGCGCGCCATCGCGATGAGCGTGGGGCGCACGGGGGCGTTGACGCCCACCGCCGAGCTCGATCCGGTGGCGGTGGGCGGCGTCACCGTGAGCCGCTCGACCCTGCACAATTTGGATGAGATTGCCCGCCTCGACGTCCGCCCCGGCGACTGGGTGCGCATTGAACGCAGCGGGGATGTGATCCCCAAGGTTTTGGAGGTGGATCTCAGCCATCCCCGCGGCGAGCAGGCGTTTGAGCCTCCGGCGCGCTGTCCGGTGTGTGGTTCGGGCGTGCATCGCGAGCCGGGCGAGGTGGTGCTGCGCTGCGTCAACGCGAACTGTCCGGCGCGGCTCAAGGAGTCGCTGCACCACTTCGCCCGCCGCGGGGTGATGAACATCGGCGGCCTGGGTCCGGCCTTGATCGATCAACTGGTCGACTCCGGCCGGGTGCGGGACTTGGCCGGTTTGTATGAGAACGTCGATGCCGCCATGCTCGCCGGGCTGGAGCGCATGGGCGCCAAGTCGGCGGCCAACCTCATGGCCGAGATCGAGCGCAGCCGGGGCGCCGAGCTGTGGCGCGTTCTCTATGGCTTGGGAATCCGCTTTGTGGGCGAGCGCACGGCCCAAGTGTTGGCGGCGCACTTCGGCTCCTTGGACGCGGTTGCCGCCGCGCCAGCTGAGGTGCTGGAGAACGTGGCCGAGGTGGGACCGGTGATCGCCCGCTCGATCCAGACATTTTTCAGTGAACCCGCCAACCGGGAGCTGATATCCCGGCTGCAGCGGGCTGGGTTGGACCCGCACCAGCAGCCAGCGGCTGCGGCCGCCTTGCCTCTGGCTGGCCAGACGTTCGTGCTCACCGGCACGCTCGAGCACCACACGCGCGAGGAGATGAAGGCCAGCATCCTCGCTGCCGGCGGCAAGGTTTCCGGTTCGGTCAGCGCCAAGACCAGCTATCTGATCGCCGGCTCCGATCCGGGCAGCAAGCTCGCCAAGGCGCAGGAGTTGGGCATCACGGTGCTCGATGAGGCGGGCGCCGAGGCGCTGTTGGCCGAGGCGCAGGCCCCGCCGGAGGCGAAAGCCCCGCCGGAGGCGAAAGCATGACCCGCCGCCGGGAGCACGTGCTGCTGATCGACGCCGATGACACGCTGTGGGAGAACAACATCTACTTCGAGCGCGCGATCGCCGGTTTCACCACCCATCTGCAACGGGCGCTGGGCGAGGCGGCGGGGGCGTCGGTGGCGGCCATCCGTGAACGCATCAACGCCCAGGAGCGGCAGCTCATCGTCGAGATGGGTTACGGCCTGGAAAGCTTCCGCGTGGCCCTGGCGCGGGCTTACCGCGACGTGGCCCCGCACGCCTGGGATGCGGAAGCCGAAGCCATGATCGCCGCGCACGCCGCCGCCATCGCCCAGGCGCCAATCGAACTGATGCCGGACGCGGTCGAGACGCTGCGCTACCTCGCGCCCCGGCACCGCCTGCTGCTGCTAACCAAGGGCGACTACGCCGAGCAAACCGGTAAAGTCGCCCGCTCCGGACTCGCGTCCTGGTTCGAGCAGGTGCACGTGGTCGCGGAGAAGGACGAAGCCGTCTACCGCACGCAGCTCGATCAACTGCGCACGCCGCCGGAGCGCTGCTGGATGATCGGCAACAGCCCCCGCTCCGACGTCAACCCCGCCCTCGCCGCCGGCCTCAACGCCGTCTTCATTCCCCACCCCTGGACCTGGGTGCTCGAGCACGACGACATCGTGCCCTGCAGTGGGCAGGAGTGCCTTCAGTTGGACCGCTTCGCCGATCTGCGCGATCATTTTTGATCGCGGGCACCCGGCGCGAATGCGCCGCCCGCTCGGCGCCAGCGGCAGGACCGGGGCCCTTCCGCCCAATCCCGCCGCTGGCGCTCCCGCACGGCTAGACTATAAAGCACCGCTAAGGTTATGACGCGCAAACGCCGACGCCACTACAAACTGCTCACCCCCATCGAGGCCGCCGTTCTCCCACCGCGCCGGGTGGAGGATTTAACGACGCTGGGGCGCTGGGCGGGGGCGTTGTTCATGGCCGGGGTGCTGGTGGCGCTGCTGTTGATCGCGTCGTTGTTCACCTCGCTGCACCCGCAGCCATCGCTGTGGCTGCGCGTCTGGCCCGCATCTTTGCGGCTGATGACCACGCCTGGGTTGAGCGGCCACCAAGCCACGCACCTTGCCCTTTGGCTGGCGGGCAAGAACGGGCTCCTGTACGCGTTGATCGGCATTTTAGCCGGAGGCGTGCACGTTCTCATCCGCAGGTTGTTCCGCTCCATCCGCCGCCGCCGCCCCGCTTAATGATCGCCGCAAAGGCGATCGGTACCGTGGTCAGCCAAATTGACGCCACATGACGCTACAATGAAGCCATGCAAGAGGCGGGCGTTCGCGAGCTCAGGAACGGTTGAGCGAATATCTGCGTCGTGTGGAGAAGGGCGAAACGGTGGTGGTCACCGTCCACGGGCGCGCCATCGCCGAGTTGGGTCCGGTGCGCGCTCCGGCACTCGCGCGGCAGCATTCCCGGCTGGGAGCGCTGGTGTTGGCCGGCGTGGTGCGACCCCCGCTGGAGGCGGGAGATCCCACCGCAGGTTGGGACGGGCGTTTCGAGACCTGAGCCGCTTCGAGCGGCGTTGCGCGATTTTTGCCATCACTCCGGAGGTATTGGCGCGAACCGGAAGGCCTTTTCCGGTTGAGCCCATCCGCACTGTTGACGCCATTCATCTGGCGACGGTCGAACTTTTGGGCGAACCACCGGCGCTGGTGGTGGTAGTGAGCCGCGATGCGCGAGTACGCGCCAACGCCCGTGCCCTCGGATTTGTAGTGTCTTAAGCGCTCACCGAGCATCTAATGGTGGCATGGTTGGAGGCAAGGAAGCTCGGCGGGCGGTTATCACGGGCATCGGTGCGGTTAGCCCCAACGGCGTCGGCCGGGAGGCGTTCTGGCGGGCGACGCGAGCGGGCGGGAGCGGGGTTCGGCGCATCTCTGCGTTTGTCGAAGCCGGACTGAGCGTGCAGATCGGCGGCCAAGCGGCGCAGTTCAACCCCTTGGACCATCTCGAAGAGCGGGACGCGCCTCACGTCAGCCGGGTGGTGCCGCTGCTACTGGCCGCCGCCGCTGAAGCGCTTCAGGATGCCGGCCTTGACCCGGCGGCGATGGACCTCGAGGCGCGCCGCGGCATCAGCGTGCTGGTGGGCTCCGGCGGGGGCGCGCTCGAGTTCGTCGAGCGCCAGTTCTCGCTGTACTTCAGCGGCCGCGACCGGAAGTGCAGCGTCTACACCATCCCCTCATCCACGCTGGGAACGTTGGCGAGCGAGGTTTCGATGCGCTTCGGGCTGCGCGGCTTCAGCCACATGATCTCGACCGGCTGCACCTCCTCGACCGACGCGCTGGGCTACGCCCGCCAACACATCCAATGCGGCACGGCGGATGCGGTGCTGTGCGGCGGCGGCGATGCGCCGTTGTCGCCGCTCATCACCCGCGCCTTCACGTTGATGAAAATCCTCACGACTTCCTGGAACCAGGCGCCGGAGCGCGGCTCCCGGCCGTTCTCCCGCGACCGGGACGGGTTTGTGCTGGGCGAGGGGTCATGGATGTTCATGGTCGAGGAACTCAACCATGCCCGCGCGCGCGGCGCCCGCATCTACGGCGAGATTGCCGGCTATGGCTCGACGTGCGAGGCGTTTCACCGCGTCCGGCTGGAGGAGTCGGCGGAGGAGCCGGCGCGCGCCATGCAAATGGCGCTGAAAAATGCCGGGCTGGAGGCGGAGCAGATCGACTACGTCAACCTGCACGGCACCGCCACCGTGCTCAATGACCGCATCGAGACGCGGGCCATGAAGCGGGTCTTCGGCGCCGCCGCCTACCGCATTCCCATGTCGGCGCTGAAGTCGCTGATTGGCCATCCGCAGGGGGCCTGCGGCGCTGCTGGCGTGGCCGCCACGCTGCTCGCCATGCGCGATGGCCAACTCCCGCCCACCGCTAATTTGGACGCGCCCGATCCGGAGTGCGACCTGGATTACGTTCCCGAGCCGGGCCGGCGCTGTGCCTTACAGCATGCCCTGTGCAACTGCATCGGCTTCGGATCGAAGAACTCCGCCCTGGTGCTCTCGGCTATTGCCTGACATGGGCGCCTGACATGCGCTTGCGTCTCGCCCACGAACTGCTCGACGACGATGAGGGCACGCCCGCCGAGATCGAGCGCGGCCTCGGCGATCTCTGGTGGATCAACCGGCATCTTGGCGGCGTGAGCTCCTGGCGCCGACTGTGGACCCGCTTTCTCGGCGTCTCGCCGCTGCCAGCAGAACCGCTGACCCTTCTCGACGTGGGCGCCGGCACCGGACAGGTGATGGAGGCAAATACCGCATGGCTCCGCCATCGCGGCCTCACCGTTACCGCCGTCGCGCTCGACCGCCGGCTGACCCACTTGGGCGTGGATGTGCCAGCGCTGGCGGCCGACGCCAACCGGCTGCCCTTCGCCGACGCCAGCCTGGACCTGGTCACCTGCAATTTATTCCTGCACCACTTTCACGACCAGCCCGGCGAGCCGGTGGCCTCCCGCCTGCTGCAGGAGATGCTGCGCGTGGCCCGCCGTGGGGTGCTCATCAATGACCTGGAGCGGAGCTGGTGGCCGTATCTGGCGATCCGGGCCATGAGTCCGGGATTCAGCCGCCTCACGCGCCACGACGGCCCCCGCAGCGTTGCCCAGGCGTACACGCGGCGGGAGCTGGAAGTGCTGGCCGGCGGGAGCGGGGCGGCGCGGTTCGAGGTGTTGCGGTTGCCGCGGTATCGCTTGGGGCTGATCTTGTGGCCTCCAGAGGCACAGCATGCAGCGCTGTGATGTCGCCGTGATTGGGGGTGGGCCGGCGGGTGCGGCGGCCGCCATTCTGGCCGCGCGGCGCGGCCTCAGCGTGGCCGTCTTCGAGCGGGGCACGCCTGGGCGGGACAAGGTCTGCGGCGAGTACGTCTCTGCCGAGGCGTTGCCGCTGCTCCAAGGTTTGGTGCCGGGTCTGGCGGCGGCCGCTCCTGCCATTGACTCGGCGGTTTGGATTTCGGCCCGGGGCCGGCGGGCCGCCTTTCACCTGCCCCACCCGGCGCGCGGCATCTCCCGTCTCAAGCTCGATGCCGCGCTGTGGGAGGCAGCGGGGGCGGCGGGGGCAGTGCTGCATTCACGCACCGCGGTGACCGCCTATCGGGCGGCCGCGCCCGGCGCCGAACTTGATACCGGCGCGGGGACGTATCACGCACGCCATATTGTGCTGGCGGCTGGACGCTGGTGGCGGCTGCCAGGGTTGGCGGCAGCCGCGCCGGCGCCATCTGCCTGGGTGGGGGTGAAAGCGCGGTTGGCCGGGCTGGCGCCATCCAGCGCGGTCGAGATGTTCGTCTTCCGGGGAGGCTACTGCGGCTTGGCGCCGGTGGAAAACGGTTGGACCAACGCCTGCTGCCTGATTCATCGCGAGGCCGCCGGGGCGCTCTCCGATAGCGGCGATTTCTCCGCCTGGATCACCGCCGCCGCCGCGCACCCCGCGCTGGCCGAACGCTTGCGCCCGGGCCGCCAGGCCACAGCCACCGTGGTCACGGCGCCAGTGATGATGGGAGCGCACGCGGCGGTGCGCGCGGGCGCGCTGTTGACAGGCGATGCCGCCGGTTTCGTCGATCCCTTCACCGGCGATGGGCTGGCGCGGGCGCTGCTTTCGGCGCAGTTGGCGGTGAGGCATCTCGACCGCCCTGAAGCCTACGCGGCCGCTCTGCGGCGCGCCGGCGGACGATCGTTCCGTGTGGGCGCGGCGTTGCGCTGGCTGATGCAGGCGCCTCCATGGCTGCAGGAGGGGGCGCTGCGCGGACTGGCACGGCCGCGCTGGGCGGGGCCGCTGGTCGCGGCCACCCGCTGGCGCACGCTATAATCGGCTTCCTGTATGTCGTTCCCCGATTTGCGTGCCTTTATCGCCGCTCTTGAGCGCACCGGTGAGCTCAAGCGCATCGCCGCCGAGGTCGATCCCGTGCTCGAGATCGCCGAGGTCACCGATCGCGTCAGCAAACAAGGCGGACCGGCGCTGCTGTTCGAGCACCCCGCCGGATACGCCGGCCGGCCGCTGCTCATCAACCAATTCGGCTCCCGGCGGCGCATGGCGATGGCGCTGGGCGTGGACCACGCCGACGAGGTCGCCGCCCGCATCCGCGCCCTGCTGGAGATGCAGCCGCCGGAGGGGTTGATGGGCAAGCTCAAAATGCTGCCCGTGCTGGCCGAGGTGGGGGCGTTTTTTCCGCGCACGGTGAAATCCGGCGCCTGCCAGGAGGTGGTGCTGCGCGAGGGATTTTCGGTGCTCGATTTCCCCATCCTGCAATGCTGGCCCGAGGACGGCGGCCGCTACATCACGCTGCCGCTGGTGTTCACCAAGCATCCCACCACCGGGCGCCGCAACGCCGGCATGTACCGGCTGCAGGTTTTCGACGGCCAGACGCTGGGCATGCACTGGCAAATTCACAAGGAGGGCGCCGACCATCTGCGCGGTCATTTGCGCGCTCAAGCGCCCCTCGCGGCCGCGGAGATCACGCGCCGCGCCCATGGCCTGCCGGAGGTGCAGGCGCCGCTTTTGGCCGAGGCTGAGCCCTCCGGCCAGCGCATGCAGGTTGCGGTGGCGATCGGCACCGATCCCGCCACCACCTTCGCCGCCATTCTGCCCGCGCCGCCGGCGCTGGACGAGATGATGCTCGCTGGGTTCCTGCGGCAAAAACCGGTCGAGCTGGTCAAATGCCAGACCGTTGATTTGGAAGTGCCCGCCGACGCGGAAATCGTGCTCGAGGGCTACGTCGATCTCAACGAACGCCGCCTGGAAGGCCCCTTTGGCGATCACACCGGTTTCTACTCGCTCGCCGACCAGTATCCGGTCTTGCACCTCACCTGCATCACCCACCGCCGCAACCCCATCTATGCCACCACCATCGTCGGCAAGCCGCCCATGGAGGATGGCTGGATGGGCGAAGCCGTGGGCCGCATCTTCCTGCCGCTGATGCAGATGCAGTTTCCCGAAATTGTGGACGTAAACCTGCCCATCGAAGGCGTCTTTCACAACCTCATGATCGTGGCGCTGCGCAAGTCCTACCCCGGCCACGCCCGCAAGATCATGAACGGCATCTGGGGCCTGGGGCAAGCCATGTTCACGAAATGCATTGTGGTGGTCGACGAGGACGTGGACGTGCACAACATCGCCGACGTCGTGCTCAAGGTGTTGAACCACATCGACCCGGAGCGGGATATTCAATTCACGCTGGGGCCCGTGGATGCGCTCGACCACGCCTCCCGCCTCCCCAACTTCGGCTCGAAGATGGGCATCGACGCCACCCGCAAATGGCCGAGCGAAGGCTTCCAGCGCCCCTGGCCGAACGAGATCCTGATGGACGCGGCCACCAAGGCCAAGGTGGACGCGCTGTGGCCCAAGCTGGGGCTTTAGGCCACCTAGCGCCGCTATAAATCGCGGGTGGCGAAGCTGCGCAGCCCGAGCATGAGCGCCAGGGCCGCATAAGCAGCGGCGTAAACCACCATGAGACCGCTGGGCACCGAGGCCCAGGTGAAGGGGCCGAAGTTGACCGCGGCCGACAGCGGCGAGCGCATGTCAAAGGCGGCGCGCCGCCACCGCGCCTCGCTCGGCATGATCAGGCTGGCGACAATTCCGATCTGCACCACGCGCACGTGCTGGGTCACGGCGCCGAGTTGTTCGATCCACCCGCCCAGGAAGGCCAATCCGAATAGCCCCAGGCTAAGCACGCCATTGGCCAGGGTGGACAAGCGCGTGCCCCACAACAGCGTGATGGTCACGAGCACGACCATTTCCAACCACAGCAAACCCAAGCCGGAGGCGACGTTGGGGGCGGAGTAGCCGGTGAAGCCCCAGGCGATGAGCATCACGCCGCCCTGCAAGACGGCCAATAAAGCCGTCAGCAATAGCACGAAGCCCACCCATTTGCCCAGAAAGATCTGCCAGCGCGCCACCGGCTTGCTGGCTAGAGTTTGCATGGCGCCGCTGGCGATCTCGCCGGAGATGGTGTCGCTGGCGGCCAGGATGGCGATGGTGGCGGTGAGCAGATCGGCGGCGTAGAGCCCCAGCAGCATGAATGAGCTCGCCGCTTCGCGCTGGATCAGCCGGCTGGCGGCGTTGATGACGTTGTTGGCGTTCGCCATGGCGGCCGCGAACGCCAGCCCATAGAGCAGCAAAAATCCACCGCACGCCACGGCCGCCATCAGCACCAGCTTGCGCCGCACCGCCTGATGCACGGTGGTCGCGGCGATGAGCGTGACCGCGGATTTCATTGGCCATCCCCTTCATGGCCCACCACCCGCAAAAACGTCTCCTCGAGCGAATCCCGCCGGGGCGTGTATTCGAAAACTTCGGCGCCCGCATCGACCAGCAATCGCAGCAGCTCCGGCAGCAGCTCGGGCCGTGGCAACTCAAAGCGCCAGGCTTCGGGGGGGTCGCCACCTTTGGCGGGGTCGCTTGCGCTGGCATCGTCTTGACGCCGGCCTTGGATGCCCAACCGGCCCCAGCCATCGCGCGGCACGGAGCGCGCCCGCACATTCACCACGGTCACGGCTTCTGGGGCACGCAGATCGCGTGTCTCCAAAACGCGCCCTGCCTTGACGAACGCCACCCGGTCGCAGCTGACTTCAACCTCGCCCAACAAATGGGAGTTGAGAAACACGGTAGCGCCCCGCTGCCGCTGCTCGGCGATGAGGTCGCGCACCAGCATGCGCCCGAGCGGATCCAGACCGCTGGTGGGCTCATCCAAAAAGACGATGTCGGGCTCCTGCAGCAGGGCTTGGGCGAGGCCAACCCGTTGCTGCATGCCCTTGGAGTACTCGCGGATGGGCTTGCGGCCCTGGCGGCCCAGCTCGACCCGTTCCAACAGCTCCGGCACGCGCTGGCGCAGGCGGCCAGCTTCCATGCCCAGCAAGCGTCCATGCAGGTGGAGGAGTTCGGTGCCGCTCAGCCAATCCTGGAAGTGAAAGTGTTCGGGGAGAAAGCCCACGCGCCGGCGCGCGGCCACCGCTCCCAGCGGTTCGCCCAGCAGTTGGCCCGTGCCCGCGGTGGGGCGCACCAGCCCCAGCAGCATCTTCACGCAGGTGCTTTTGCCGGCGCCGTTGGGCCCGAGCAGACCAAAGGCCTCGCCCCGCCGCACCGCCAGGGTACAGTCGCTCACCGCCAGCTTGCGGCCGTAGAGCTTGCGCAACGTGTGGGTTTCAACCGCGAGCTCAGAGGTCAATCCATGCCTTTGCGATGCCTTGGGGTTACGTTAGGCCGGGGGCAATTCGGCGGCCAGCGTCAGGCCCCGGCTGCCATCGCCCGGACCGGCGATGGAATACAGCATACCGCCGCGCGTCCACAACAGCACGTACTGCGGTTGCCGCGCCGTGGCGGAGGTGGTCAGCAGGATGCCGCTGGCGCCATCGACGGCGACATCGCGGGAGTTGGCGGCGTTGCGCGGGAACGGCACCACCAAGGTCGAGGTCCAGTCGATGGTCGAGCAAAACTGTTGGGCGGCGCTGGCGCTCATGCCCGTCATCTGCAGCCCCGCCGCCGCAATGGTCGCCATATCCAGTCCCGGCGGCAAGCTGGCGGTGGGGCTGGGGCCTTCGCCGATCACCGTACACGCGCCGGACGTGGGGGCCGAGGGCAAGCCGGTGGCGTTGCGTTGCAACCAGCGGGCGCAGTCGCCGTAGAGGACACCCACGGCGCGGGGAATATGCACCGACATGGTGGCGCCATCCAGGCCTTGCGGCAGATTGACACCGGTGACATCGGCGGCATCGAGGATCGACTGCGCGCGGTTCCGGTCAACCGTCAAGGTAAAGTCCTTGGCGCCCTCGACAAAGAATTGGGGGCTAGGGAGGCTCAGCGGATAGCGCAGGCTAAAACCGGCCATCTGGGCGGCGGCGCCGCCGCTGGGAACGAGTTGGTTTTTCTCGTTGAGCGTGATGGTGAGCTCGTCGGCGATCATGCGCTGGATCATGCTGGCGGTGCTGCGATTGGCCAGCGGCGAGTTGCTGGTCAGATCCACCGGAAGGGCCGCAACCTGCTGGATGCGGAACAGCGACAACACCCGCGCTGTCGCCGAGCGGGCCGCCGGGCTGAGCCCCAGCGTCCCCACCAACAGCGCGCAGGCGGCGGCGCCCAGCCACGCCGGCCGCGACAGCAATGACCAGCTGCGCGGCGTGGCGTGCGCCGTCCGGCGCGCGCACAACCGTGCCCAGGCACGCTCGACCGCCTCCGCCTCGGCTTCCGGCCCCATCGCCGGCGGCGGGGCGATCGCCGTGAATCGCGCCGCGACCTGGGCCGCGACCTGGGCCGTGAACGGTTGTTCCTGCTTCCTTGCCTCGCTCATTCCGCCCTCCTGGCATACGCGATTTCAAACGCGGATTCCGCCCGCGCCAGCATGGTGCCGACCGAGGCCGGGTTCAGCTGCAGCGCTGCCGCCACTTCCTGATAGGAGAGGCCGCTGTAGCGCAGCAGCAGCAACTGGGCCTGCAGCGGCTTGAGGCGGCGCAACACGCCCCGCACCCGATCGGCCTCCTCGCGCTGCACCAGCTCGCGCAGGGGCCCGGAGGCCTCGCGGCCGCCAGGGGCCAGGGGGGACATCGTCTCGCTCTGCCAGCGCTGCTGTCCGGCGCCCGCGCGTTTGCGGCTCCGCAGCCGGTCCAACGCCAAACGCGTCACCGTCCGGTACAGCCAGCCAGCCACGTTATTGCCGGGTGCTTGCAACTGCGGCTGGCGGTACAGTTTCCAAAAGGCGTCGTCGGCAATCTCTTCCGCCTGCGCGCGCTCGCCCACCACCTGCGCCGCCACTCCCACCACATGCGCATAATGCTCCCGGAACAGCCCAGCGAATACCGCTTCCGGCCAAGCCGCCGCCGAAGCCGCCGCCGTTCCGGCGGGGGTGGCCACCGCCTCGAATTCGCCCAGCTTCTCCATCCAGTCGAGCGTTCCCATACTACTGGGAACAACGCTTCCCCGAGTTGAATTGTGACACGCCGCCGGTGGGCGAGCTACCTAGCCGGCCCGGCGCAGGCTGTCGCCGGGCAGCAGCTTGGCGGTGAGGGAGATGCGGGTGGCGGCCAAGGCTTTGGAGACGGGACAGGAGGACTTGGCGTCGGCGGCGATGTCTTGAAAGTCGGTGTCGCCAATGCCGGTGATTTCGGCTTCGGTGGCGAGCTCGATGTGCGAGATCTGGAACCCGCCGCCATCGGGGCCGAAGTGCACCGCGGCGGTGGTGCGGATGCGATCCGGACGGTGGCCGGCCTGCAGGAGCGCGGCGGCGAGCGCCATGGAAAAGCATCCGGCGTGGGCGGCGCCGAGCAGCTCCTCAGGGTTGGTGCCGGGGCCACTTTCCATCCGCGAAGCAAACGAAAATTGGCCTTGGTAGGCGTCAAACTCCATGGCGCCCCGGCCTTGGGCCAGGGTGCCTTCCCACTGTGCGGTGGCGTGACGGGTTGGCATAGAAGCCTCGCCGATTGGGATGCAGGTGGAGGCAGCATGGAGATGCCACGAGCAGAGCGCCCGGGACAACAATCACCGACACGGGTGGTTGGCGTAGTGCCGAGGTCTGGAGCCGACGTCCGGGCTTGAACCGGAGACCTGCTGATTACGAATCAGCCGCTCTACCAACTGAGCTACGTCGGCCCGAAGCAGGGCAGGCTCTATTCTACGAGACCTTGCCCCGCTCCGCTAGGCGCCTGTCGCCGCCCACTGTGCCCGGGCTCTCAGGCCTGTCGCGTCTGGCGATGGTCGAAGGCGTCGCGGATGGCAAAGAAGGCGTCCGTCGGCTGGTAGTTGGCGTCAAAGGGCAAGGGCCGCTGCGGATGGCTCGGCTGCTGCCCCCTGCGGCCGCCACCCAGCCAGGTGTACCTGTCGGTGAACCCCCAGGTGAGCATGGCGGCGACGGCAGGCTCGGCCAAGGTTGTCGTCAGGTAGTCGCGGTAGGTCGCGGCGACGGCTTGGTCGACGTGCGCGATGTCGTTGTCAGTCAGATTGCTTGAATTGACGTCCATTTCGGTCAGAAAGATTTTCAGTCCCAGGTCCCGGGCGCTGGCCATGAAGTCGCGAATGCCTGAGCCAAAAGAACCGCCGGCGTGAATGTGGGACTGAATGCCGAGCGCGTCCAGCGGAGTCTTGCGGGCCTTCATTCCACGCATCAGCGCCAGCACCGCCGCCCGCTTTTTCCCGGCATCGTCGCTGTCATTTTCCACGCCGTAGTCGTTGTAAGTGAGCAGCGCATGAGGATCGGCCTGACGCGCGGTGCGGAAAGCGATGTCAATGTACTCCGGGCCGAGCAGCTTCATCCACGGTCCATTGCGCAACCCGTCGGGGCGGCCGTCGGAGACTTGCACCGCCTCGTTGACCACGTCCCAAGCCTCGATTTTGCCGCGGTAGCGCCCGGCGACGGTGGTGATGTGATTCACCAGCAGGTGTTGAGCATTCTCCTTGGTTGCGGTCGAGTTGAACCAGGTGGGAAGCTGCGAGTGCCAGCAGAGGTTGTGCCCGCGCACCTTCATCTTGTGCTCAGCGGCGAAGGCCATCAGGGCATCCGCGTCGGTGAAGAAAAAGGTGTCAGGCGTCGGCCGAAGGGGACCCCACTTCATCGCGTTTTCCGCGACGACGATGTCGTATTGCTCGGCCAGAACGCGGGCGTACTCGGGTTGGGTGGCGAGCGCGCGAGCGTTGACGGCCGTTCCCGCGAGCAGGCCGTGATGCGCCGCATGCGCCTTGAGCGAGTCCCGCCCCGTAATCGCGCGCGTGGTGTCGGCCTGTGACGCCTTGCTCTGGGCGCGGGCCGCCAGCGGCGCCACCGCCAAACCCGCGGCGATCATGGCGCCGTTGGCCAGTACGCTTCGCCTTGAAATCTTGCCTTCGGCGCTAATGTCCATTTCCGGTTTCCTCCATTCGCTTGATGAGTGTCACAACGGGGTTGAGTCGTCCGTGGGCGCGCTCTGCTGGCCGACCTCGGTGCCCTCGCCGTCGAAGGGCCAGTCGGAGTTATACAGCAGCTCCTTGTCGCGCACGGCGTCGCGAGGGCCGGGGCTGCCGATGCGGTAGCTCTCCAGCCAGTGCACGCCGGTACGGCCGGCGACGATGATGTCCACGTCGCCATCGCCGTCAATGTCAACCGGGATGATGGTGGTCCCGGCGCCGGCGGTGCCGTTGTAGCTGATGGGAAAGCGGGTGAAGCGCTGCGTGCGCCGATCGATCTTGTAGTAGTGCAAGGCGAGCGGGTCGTACTGGCCGGGGTTGGGATCGGCGCGGTAGCGTTTGCCGGCGATCAGCTCCGGCTGCCCGTCACCGTCGAGGTCGGCCATGGCGATGGCGTGGACCTGGGATACGGAGTCGTCGATGAGGTGCTGGCGCCAGGCGCCGTGGCCGAGCTGCTCCATCCAGTAGAGTCCGTAGTCGTGGCCGTTGCCGTAGATGAAATCCATGACGCCGTCGGCGTTGACGTCATAGGCGATCATGGGGAATCCGGCCTCCTCCTTCAGCTCCCACTCCGGACGCCACTCCCACTGGTCGTGCGCGGCGTCGATATTTTTGAACCAGCCGTGGCGGGTCAGAATGTCATTCTTGCCATCGCCGTCGAGGTCGCCGATGCCCACGCCGTGGCCGTCGCCCTGGCCAAAATCCGGCGGCCAAGGCGGGTTTTTCGGCGGCGTTCTGGGCGCGGGCCGCGGAATGCGCGCGCCGAGTTGGTGCACTACCGGCTCGGTGCCGGAGAAGTTGATCCAGATCAGGCCGCTGCTGTCGTAATGGCAGGCGACCACGTCCTGGTTTTTGCCGGTGCCCAGCAGATCCCCGATCGCCATGCCCTCGGTGTCGACGGAGTGGCAGATTTTATGGCACTCCCACAACGGGCCCAGGCGCCCGGGGTTCTCATACCAGTACATCCCGTCCCGCTGCCAGCCCGAGGTGACCAGATCGAGGCGGCCGTTCTTGTTGACGTCGATCAGGAACTCGCCGCAGTCGGTCACGCGCTCATCGAGCGTGGGCACCAGGCGGAACTGCCGCCGCACCCACGGCCCGCCCGCCGGCCCCGGGTTTTCATACCAGTAGGCCCCGCTGATGATGTCCAGCCGGCCGTCGCCGTTGAAGTCCATCACGCTCACGCCTTCGCAGTGGTCGGTGCCGAGGCGGTGGGCGAAAAACGTCAGCGGAAGTTTGGGATAGGGGGACGCGCCGTAGGCGGGCAACAGGCCCGTCAACGCTTGCCACCAGCCTCGGCGCGTTCGCCTCATGGTTATAGCGGGGTCGAGTCGTCGACCGGGGCGCTCTGCTGGGTGACGCTGGTGCCTTCGCCGGGGAAGGGCCAGTCGTAGTTGAGCAGCAGTTCCTTGTCGCGCACGGCATCGCGCGGACCGGGGTTGCCGATGCGGTAGCTCTCGATCCAATGCACGCCGGTCTTGCCGCCCACGACGATGTCGAGGTCGCCGTCGCCATCGATATCGACCGGGATGATGGTCGTGCCCACCTCGGCGGTGCCGTTATAGCTGATGGGGAAACGCGTGAAGCGCTGCGTGCCGCGGTCGAGCTTGTAGTAATGGATGGCGAGCGGATCGTACTGGCCTTCGTTGGGGTCGGCACGGTAGCGCTTGCCGGCGATCAGCTCCAGTTGTCCGTCGCCGTCGAGATCGGCCATGGCGATGGCATGCACCTGGGAGACGGAATCGTCGATCAGGTGCTGGCGCCAGGTGCCGTTGCCCAGCTGTTCCAGCCAGAACAAGCCGTAGCCGTGGCCGTTGCCGTAGATGACGTCGGGCCGGCCGTTGCCATCGACATCGTAGACGATCATGGGGAAACCGGCCTCTTCCTTCAGCTCCCACTCCGGGCGGAACTCCCACTTGTTCTGGCTGGCGTCGATGTTCTTGAACCAGCCGTGGCGGGTGAGGATGTCGTTTTTGCCGTCGCCATCGATGTCGCCGATGCCGACCCCGTGGCCATCGCCCTGGCCCAGCGAGGTGGGCCACTGCGGGCCGCGGCGGCCAGGGCCGCCGCGGCGCCCGGCCGCGCCGCCGCGCGGGGCCGGCCGGGGCGGCAGCGGCAGGCGCGCGCCCACCTGATGCGCCACCGGCTCGGGACCGGAGAAGTTCACCCAGATCAGGCCGTTGCTGTTGTAATGGCAGGCGAGCAGGTCCTGATTCTTGCCCGTGCCCATCAGGTCGCCGATCACCATGCCTTCGGTATCGATCGAACTGCAGATCTTATGCGGCTGCCACATGACGTCGGCTTTGCCCGGGTTCTCGTACCACCAGATGCCATCCCGCTGCCAGCTCGAGGTCACCAGATCCAGCCGCCCGTTCTTGTTCACGTCGATCAGATACTCGGCGCAGTCGTCCACAAATTCGCCCGTCAGCGGCACCTCGCGGAACTGATGCCGCGCCCAGGGTCCGCCCGCCGCGCCGGGGTTTTCGTACCAGTAGGCGCCGCTCAAAATATCGAGCCGCCCATCCCCGTTCATGTCCATGACGGAGACGCTCTCGCAGTGGTCGGTGCCGAGACGGTGGGCGAAAAAGGTGATCGGCAACCTGGGATACGGCGATTGGCCATAGGCGGCGGCTAGAGTCGTCGATGATTCGCCCGCGGCCGTGCCCGGCAGCGCGCCTTGGCCCACGCCGCGCTCCGCCCGCGCCCACCGTGCCGGAACCGCAGCCGCGAATACCCCCGCCGATATTTGTAACCAATTGCGCCGTGTCAGACCCATGTCAGTTGCACCTCGCCCACACCATACACGAAACTCCCGCCCAGGGCCAGCGGTAACGCACACGGGCTGCAAATCCCCCCGCCCGCGCTCCGCAGCCCGCGGTGTTAACATTTTTCTCTATGCGCTGGAGCCAGAGTTTCATTCCCACGGTGCGCGAAGCACCCGCCGACGCCGAGGTGGCGAGCCACATCTTCCTGCTGCGGGCGGGCTACATCCGCCAGGTGGCGGCGGGTTTGTACGAGTACCTGCCGCTGGCGTGGCGGTCGCTATTGAAGATTCAAGCCATCGTGCGGCGCGAGATGGACACCATCGCGCAGGAGTTCCACATGCCGGCGCTGCATCCCGCCGAGTTGTGGCAGGCGAGTGGACGCTGGGAGTTGATGGGCGGCAATTTATTCCGGCTCAAGGACCGCTTCCAGCGCGACCTCTGCCTGGGCATGACGCACGAGGAGGCGATGGCGGCGCTGGCAGCCAAGGAGTTGCGCAGCTACAAACAGTTGCCGCAGATTTGGTACCAGATTCAAACCAAGTTCCGCGACGAGCCGCGGCCGCGTTCGGGGCTGCTGCGGGTGCGCGAGTTCATCATGAAGGACGCCTACAGCTTCGACCTCAACGAGGCCGGGCTGGACGTCAGCTACCAGAAGCACGACCGCGTCTACCGCCGCATCTTCGACGCCTGCGGGCTGCGCTACGTCGCCGTCGAGGCCCACTCGGGGGCCATGGGCGGCTCGCAATCGCAGGAGTTCATGGTGTTGGGCGAGGCGGGCGAAGATCTGGTGGCGCTCTGCGCCGCTTGTGGCTACGCCGCCAACCTGGAAAAGGCCCAGGCGCACCCGGCGCCGGTGGCTGATCCGGAAGCGGCTGGGGGCGCTCCGGAGGAGTTTGCCACCCCCCACCAGCGCACCATTGCCGAGGTGTCCGCGCTAACGGGTGAAGCCCCCGGACGGCTGGCTAAATCGCTGGTCTACATGGTCGAGGAGGAATCCGGGCCGGAGGCCGTGCTGGTTGTGGTGCGGGGCGATGACGAGGCCAGCGAGGCCAAACTGGGCACGGCGCTCGGTGGGCGGGAGTTCCGTCCGGCGCGGCCAGAGGAGATCGTGGACGCAACCGGCGCGCCTCCGGGCTCGGTGGGCCCGGTCAAGGCGCGGCGTCCGCTGCGCATCCTCGCCGACCACGCCTTGCGCGGCCGCCATCATTTAATCGTGGGGGCCAACCGGGAGGGCTTTCACCTGCGCGGGGTGACGCCGGGCGAGCACTTCACGCCCGAATGGGCCGACCTGCGCGAGGTGCGCAGCGGCAATGCCTGTACCAAATGCGGTGCGCCGCTCACCGTCTCCAAAGCCATCGAGATCGGACACATCTTCAAGCTGGGGCGCAAGTACAGCCACGCGCTGGGCGTCTCGGTGCAGGACGAGGCGGGCAGCGCGGCAGAGCCGATTATGGGCTCCTACGGCATCGGCATCGAACGCATCCTGGTGGCCGCGATCGAGCAGAACTGCGACAAGAGTGGCTTCTGGCTGCCGCGCTCCATCGCGCCCTACTCGGTGATCGTGACCCCCACCAACCTGGGTGACGCGGCCATCGCCGCCGCCAGCGAGCGCGTGGTGGCGGCGCTCACCGCCCAAGGCGAGGACGTGCTGTTCGACGATCGCGATGAACGCGCCGGGGTGAAGTTCAAGGACGCCGACCTGATCGGCATCCCGCGCCGGATCACGGTGGGGAAGAAGGCAGCCCAGGGCATCGTGGAAGTAGTGGACCGTGCCACCGGCGCGATGCGCGAGGTCGAGATGTCCGCGATTGAGCGCGCGGACTGGTAGCGCCCAGCGGCGCGAATCATCCTACGACGCCCGGCGGATGGGAATCTCCGGTAGCGTTGCCGCCTGGGCCGCGTCCCGGCGGGCGCGGCGGGAGGCGATCTTGTCGCCCAGGTTGGCGGAGGCGTGGAAGATGGCGCCGGCGGTGAGGCCGCCCGGCAGGCGGTAGCCGCCGATGGCGGATAGCCCCATGGAGGCGATGCAGCCACAGCGGGAGCAGTCGGGATCGCCGCCGAACTGGCAGGGGCCGATCTCACTCTTCAAGTCGGCTGAGATGACCGTGGTGGCACGCGCGAAGATGCACTCCGCTGGCGAGGCGGGCGGATGTTCCAGCGCTTCCACCAAGCCCTGGGGCATGTCCAACTTGGGGTAGAGCTGCCGCAGGCGGAACAACTCCGCGATGATGAGTTGGCGCTCGCGGGTGGTAGGAATTTCCTCCAGCACGTCGCCGCGCTGGGGGGTGAAGATGCTCATCCAAATCTTTTTGACGTTGGAGTTCGCCGACCATTGCCGCATGAACGACTCCAGATAGCCGGGCTGGCGCACCATCGGGGCGGTGACGGTGCAGTGCACCACTACGCTATGGCGCTCGATGTGCTTCAGGATCCGGGCATAGGTCGCCGGGCTGCGGCGCACGTCGTGGTCTGGTTGCAGACCGTCGATGGAGACCACCAATTCGAAGTTGTCGAGCCCAATCCAGGCGGCCGGCAGCGGCCGGAAAGCGCTGGTGACAATTTGAAGAAACAAACCGGTGGCGAGCAGTTGCGGCACCAGGGCTTCGAGCTCGCGGTAACGCACCAGCGGATCGCCGCCCACGATCGAGACGTGCAACGGGCGCAGGCGGTGGACCAACTCCATCACCCCAGCGATCAACTCGTCGCCGCGCAGATCATGGAGTTGGCGCAGGCTGACGCCATCGCCGACGTGCCCCTCGGAGAAGGCGTAGCAGCCCGGGCAGCGCAGCGGACACTCCTTGGTGATCTCAATCGAGAGGGCGGGTTTACGACCCAGCAGCAGGGCCCCCCATGCGCGGACGATATCGCGGGTGGGTACCATGTCCTTTAATCATAGATCGCGGGGCTGGGGTATCCTGAACTTAAATATTGCGGGCGGCGATCGGAAAAAACAGAGGGGCGCGGACTGACCATTACCATCAAAACACGGCCCTGGGTGCGGTGGCTGGCGCATCCGGTGGGACGGACGCTGCTGACGCTGTGTTTCATGCTGTTTGTGGCCGCCGGCATCATCCTCATTCGCTACTACAACATTTACGCGGCGGTGATTGACCTCCGCCTGAGCGCCCCCATCTTTAGTCCCACCAGCCTGGTCTTCGCCGCTCCCAAAACCATCGCCGTGGGCGAAACCATCTCCCCGGATCTGCTCAGCACCTGGCTGCGCCGCGCCGGCTACGCCGCCAGCGAGCCTTCCCCGGTGGGGCGCTACACGCTGGCCGGCGACACCATCGAGATCCGGCCCGGACTCGAGGCCTATCGCTCCCCCCTGCCGGTGGACGTGCAGTTTCAAAACGGCCAGATCGCCGCCATCCATAACGCCACCGATCAAAGCCCCCTGAACAGCTACCAGCTCGAACCCGAGGTCATCACCACCCTGTTCGAGACCAACCGCATCAAGCGGCGCATCGTCAACTACCAGCATTTGCCGCCGACGCTGATCAACGCTGTGGTCGACATCGAAGACCGGGATTTCTTCAACGAGGGGGCGGTGAACTGGTGGCGGGTGCCCACGGCGGCGTTCCGCGACATCCGCAGCGGGCAGCGGGAGCAGGGCGCCAGCACCATCACCATGCAGGTGGCGCGGGGCATCTTCGGATTGGGGTATGAACGCCACGGCTGGGCCGGCATCAAGCGCAAGCTGGAAGAAACGCTGGTGGCCACCGAGCTGGTGCAGCGGCTGACCAAGCAGCAGATCTTCGAGCTCTACGCCAACCAACTCTACTTGGGCCAGCGCGGCAGCTACAGCATCCACGGCTTTGGCGAGGCCGCCGACGCCTACTTTGGCGAGGACATCGGCCAGCTCACGCTGCCGCAGTGCGCCTTGCTCGCCGGCATCATCCACGGCCCCAACCTCGATTCCCCTTACCGCCATCCGCAGCGCGCCATCGATCGCCGGGACGAGGTGCTGCAGGCGATGGTGCGCGCCCGCTCGATCACTCCAGCGCAGGCCGCGAGCGCGCAGACGGCGGCGCTGCACCTGGCGCCCGCCAACAACGAGGCCAGCGACGCTCCCTACTTCGTGGACATGGTGCGCGACCGCATCGGCGACCATATCTCGCCGCGGGAGTTGAGCGGCCAAAGCTACCGCATCTACACCACCCTCGACCCCGATCTGCAGGTGGCGGCGGCGCGCGCGGTGGCGCTGAGCATGCCGGCGGTGGACAAGGAATTGGGCGCACTGCGCGCGCACGAGCGCGTCCCGCGCACCGGCGCCCGCGCCGCCCGCGCCCAAGTCGCGTTGATCGCGATCGATCCCCACACGGGTGCGGTGCTGGCGCTGGTCGGGGGCCGCAACTACGGCCGTAGCCAGCTCAACCATGTGTTGGCGGAGCGGCCCACGGGCAGCATCTTCAAGCCCTTTGTCTACGCCACTGCGTTGGAGACGGGCCTGTTGTCCAACCTCACGCCCCTCACCGAGACCTCGATCGTCGATGACGTGCCCACCACCTTCGCCGGCGGCTATCAGCCGGCGAACTTCGAAAACAAATTCTACGGCGAGGTCACGCTGCGCACCGCGCTCGAGCACTCGCTCAACAATGCCACCATCAGCCTGGCGGTCCAGGTCGGCCTGCCGGCCGTGACCGATCTGGCGCACGCCGCCGGCATTGTCAACGCCCAGCCCACGCCGTCGGAGGCGATCGGCACCTACACCGCCACCCCGCTGACCATGGCCGGCGCCTACACCATCTTCGCCAACGGCGGCGTGCGCCTGACACCGCGGCTGGTGGACACGGTCGACGACGCCGACGGCGCCAGCGTCTTCACCCCGAATTTTCAGCCCAAGCCGGTGCTCGATCCCCGCATCGCGTTCCTTACCACCGACCTGATGGAGTCGGTGCTGAGCTCGGGCACCGCCGTCCGGGTGCGCGCCGATGGCTTCCTCGCCCCCGCCGCCGGCAAAACCGGCACCTCGCACGACGCCTGGTTCGCCGGCTACACCGACAATCTCCTGTGCGTGGTCTGGGTGGGGTTGGACGACTACGAGAACCTGAACATCGAAGGTGCGCACGCCGCCCTGCCCATCTGGACTGAATTCATGAAGGAGGCGGTGCAGCTGCCCGCCTACGCTAACCCGCAGCCGTTCGCGCCCCCGCCCGGCGTGGTCGCCGAGCGCATCGACACCGTCTCCCAACAGTTGGCCACGCCGCTGTGTCCGCCCAGCCAGGTGGAAACCGATTACTACCTTGACGGCACCGAGCCCAAGCAGAGCTGCCATCTCCATCCCAGCAATTTGTTCCCCCATGGGGTCATCGCCAGCGCCCTCAACCTGTTCGGCTTGGGAGGATCGAAGGCCCCACCCCCGCCGCCGCCACCGCGCCAGCCTGCCGCGGCACTCGCCCCGGCACCGGTGACATTGCCCACGCCCACGCCCGCACCGGCGCCGCCCCAACCTAAAAAGCGGGGCTTATTCGGTCGCATCTTCCAAGCCATAGGCGGCGGCGGCTAACGTCAGCCAACCACGCCCGTGCCAGTGCCCGCCACCGCCGCTTGCATGCGGTTAGCGGCGGGTGGATACTGGGCGCAAGGAGCCTTTCCCATGTCAGCCCGGGTCTGGGTGCTGCTGGCCTGTTTCGCGCTGGCCGTGGGTGCGCAAAACGTGGCCAGCGATGCCTCTGCGGCTTCGGCCGCCGCTCCAGCCGCGGCCCCGCTCAGCGCCACCGAGTGGGGCAACCTCTATCTGGCCCGGCGCGACTACGCCGATGCGGTGACGGCGCTGCAAGCCGCCCTCCAGCAACCCCAAACCAAAGTCGATCGCGCGGGCTTGTACAACGGCTTGGGCATCGCCTACCAGCAGCTCAACAACCTCAAGCTGGCCGAGCGCAGCTACAAGAATGCCCATAAGTACGCCGGGAAAAACGCCCGCTACGTCAACAACCTGGGCACCGTCTACTTCATGCAGCGCAAATACAAGAACGCTGCCAAGCAGTTCGCCGCGGCCGTCAAGCTGGACGCCACCCAAGCCGTCTACTACGTCAACCTGGGCAGCGCCGAGTTCGGCCGCAAACGTGTCCCCCAGGCCATGACCGCCTACCGCCAGGCGCTGCGCCTTGATCCTGATGCGCTGTTCCCGCAAGCCGGCTCGGGCCCGGTCGTGCGCGACGTCAATGAGAACGATACGCCGCTGTACCACTACCAACTCTCGCGGCTGTTCTGCAGCATCGGCATGATTGATGACGCCGTGCACCAGTTCCGGCAGGCCTACGACGAGCACTATCCGAAGCTCAAGGACTCACTCACCGATCCCGCCTTCGCGCCGCTGCGGGCGCGGGTGGAGTACAAAGCCCTGATGGGCCTGCCACCCAACCCGCCGCTGCCGGCGGTCACGGCCCAATGAAGCCACCGCTCGCGATCGCCGGGATTTCGATCCTTTACATCGCGGTTGGCGTGGCCGCCTGCGGCAATCAACTCTGGCCATGGATCGCCGGGCGCGGCCTGCCCACGGATGCCGGCTGGATCCTCGCCATCGATGGCCTGGCGCTCGTTTTGGGCGTGTTCCTTTTCCTCGGCCACAACTGGGCGCGCTGGGCGGCGGTGGCGTGGATCGGCGGCCACGTGATCGGCACGGCGTTCTACGCCCGCTCGCAGTTGGCGGTGCACGTGGTGATCTTCGCGCTCATCGCTTATGCGCTGTTCCGGGCCGACGCGAGCCTTTTTTTCAGATCCCGCGCGCCCGCTCCCACTGGCCCGGCGTAAGCCGCGGGGCGCCAGCCCGGCGGCCGCTGTGCCAGCTTTGGCCCAAATCGGCGAGGCTGGCGGGCGGCACCAGTTCGACCTCCTCAGCCCCGGCCGCAAACAAGCGATTGGCGAGGGCGTGCTCGAGCGGAGGGAGGCGAGAGGCGGCGCCGGCGGCGCTGACCAGCAGGATGCGATCCATCTCAGCCACCGGCAGCCAAGCGGGCGGCGCGGGCAAACCGGCGATGCAGGGGATGGCTTCGTCCTCCAGCGCGGCTTCCCACGCGGCCGCATCGCCCACCAGGCACAACCCCGCCGCCGGCGCTGCGTTGGCCGCTACTCCCGGCCAGAGCAGCGTGAGCGGCTCACCCGCCTCCCGCAACGCCTGATAGTCGGCGGTATGACCCGCGGCTTCCGCCCGGAGATCACAGATCAGCGACGGCACGCCACCTGCAACCCTTCCGCTGGCCGCTCAGGCGGCTTGCCCTTTGACGTTCCGCGGATGCGCCTGATCGGCGGGGCGGCGGGCGCCGTCGGCCGGCGCTCCCGCCTCGAACGATGCATCCAGCGCGACGTCCGGCGATGCGTTGAGGGGAGCGTCACCCATGTCAAAGCCGGACAGGCTGGACAGCGGACGCTGCGGCATCGCCTCCAGGTGCGCACACGCGGGACAGAGATAATCCCCGTTCAAGTCGCCGGAAAAGTACTGCCCGCACCCCGCGCATTTTTTGCTGACCACGGCCGCCCCCTAAGAGTAATTCTGTAGTTCGATGCTGGCGCTGAACCTGCTCTGTGTCAAGCCACGCCCACCCCCACAGGTTACGAGGTCGGGCCCAGCGTGTAGCCAATGGAGATGCCGGGCTGGTAGGCAGCCGGGACGCCGTACTCGAAGTTGTGCCGGATGTTGTAGAAGTCCAGCGCCGGGCGGATAAAGATGTGTTGGGTGATGTAAACTTTGACCCCGACGGCGGCGTGCAGCACGAGGTGGTTGCTGCTGATGTAATTCGAACAGCCTCCAAACGTCGAGCATTGAAAGGTGCCGGTGTAAAAGCGCAGGCTCTGGGCCCCGAAGCCGAGTGCGAAATCGGGGCGGATGGCGGAGCCGGGGGCGACCGGCTGCCATACCAGGTTGAGGTCGTAGTACAGCGGCCGTACCACTGCGCCGGCATACAGTTCCTGTTTGGCGCGCCACGCCACCTGCATGCCGACCCCCAGGTTGTGGGGCAGAAAGATGAGATCGCCGCCTGCGTTCATAAACAAGCCGCCACCGAGTTTGGGCAGGCCGTTGGCGGAGGTGCCGGTCACCAGGGTGTTGAACCCCAGGAAAGCATCCACCGATTGCGCCGGCGCTAGCGCCGGCGCCAACCCAACCAACAGCACGAGCACGGCGGTGGCCACCGCCCAGCGAATTTTTTTCACAGTCACTCCTCTCCGCCGATGGCGGACCCGTCTGCTTAGATGCTAGCTGCCCCCGAAGGTATAGCCCAGCGAGATGCCGAAACGTTGAGCATTCGTCGCCTGAAACGCGGTGTTGTGGCGAATAAAGTAGAAGTGGGCTTCCGGCTGGAGGAAAATATGCTCGGTGAGATAGACCTTGACGGCCAGGCCGGCATGGCCTGTCAGATGATTGGCGCTGGCGTAGTTATTACACGCGGCCAGCGACCCGCACTGGGTCAGCCCGGAATAGGCCTTAATGCTCTCCGCGCCCACCCCCAGCATCAGTTCCGGCACAATGGAGCGGCTGATGTGGATGGGATCGAAGATGAGGTTGACGTCGTAGTAGACCGGGCGCAGTCCGGTGGCTTGGCTGTTGCTCTGCGGAGCGCGAAAAGCGGCCTCGGCGCCGATGCCGACGGGCCCCAGAAACAGGCTTAGGCCGGCGCTGGGGAACAGCCCGCCACCGAGGCGGGGAATGTTCTGCACCGCCTGACTGGCGGTGAGGGCATTCAATCCGGCAAAGGCGTCAATCGATTGTGCCTGGGCGACCGGCATCCCGGCCAGACACACTGCGGCGAGCGCGATGAGAAACCATTGGAAACGTTGCACACAGCCTCCTCGGTCGGGGGGAAGGACTAGCTGCCTTTCAGTATACGGCGGCCAGCAGCTCAGAACGTCAACGCATTTTTGAAGTTGGCGAGCGCGCTGGCATCGACGCCGGGAACCTTTTCCAGATCGGCGAGGGAGGTGAACTTGCCATGGGCGGCGCGGTAGGCGATGACCGCATCAGCCAGCTGCGGGGTGAACCCCAGCCAGTTCTGCAGATCGAGCGAGGTGACGGTATTCACATTGATCTGGGAGGGCATGGGGCCGACGTGGGTGGACAGGTACTGGACGATGTCACCGAAATCCTGGTCCGAACCCTGAGCGCCGTTTTGAATCATCTGATTGATGGTATCGGCCCAGCCGCTGGCGTCCTGGCCATGGCCGATGACCTGCTCGGGGGCGTGGCAGGCGGAACAGACGCGAATAAATGTGTCCCGTCCGGGGCCAGCCGGGAACTCCGAGCCGGGCGCGGAAGCGGCCGCGGGAGCGGCGGCAGCGCCGGTGGAAGCAGCAGGCGCCGGGGCGGCGGCGGGGGCTTGCGCCTCGGTCAAGGTAGCGGCTAAAACCAACCCGGCGGCCATCACGAGCACGCGCCGGAAGCGGAAAGTCATAAGGACGGCTCCTGAAATGCTCAGGCTGATTGTACCATTTAGGATGGAGGCCAACCTCGCCATGGATGCAATGGATTCAAAAGCTCAGACTCCGGACCCACGCCACGCCCCCGCGCTTCCGCTCGTCTCCAAGGGCGAAACCCTGGGCGTCATTGGCGCCGGCGTCATGGGCCGCACACTGCTGCGCGGACTGCTCGAGAGCGGCGCCATTGCGCGCGAGGACGCCTGGGCCGCGGCCCGATCCCAAAGCAGTTGCGCCGCGGCGGCGGCGGAGCTGGGCGTGCCCGTGGTCCAGGATTTTGGCGGGCGGCTGCCGCAGACGGGCATGATTCTAGTCTGCGTCAAGCCCAAGCAGGCGGCGCAGGTCATTGCCGCCCTGCGCGCCGGCGGCCTGCGCCCGGACACACTGCTGATCTCGATCATGGCAGGCGTGAGCACGGCGCAGCTCGAGGCAGCGCTCGGCACCCGGAATCCCTGGGTCCGCGCCATGCCCAACACCCCCTGCGTGGTGCGTGAAGGCATGACCGTGATCTGCCCGGGCCGCCAGGCGATGCCCGAACATCTCGCCCGCGCCGAGCGCGTGTTTACCGCCGTGGGCCGCTGCGTCGCCACCGAGGAGCACCATTTCAACGCCATCACCGCGCTGAGCGGCAGCGGCCCGGCGTACCAGTACCTGATCATGGAGTCGTTTGCCGACGCCGCCGTGCGCGTGGGCTTGCCGCGTGATCTGGCGCTGACGCTGGTGGCGCAGACGGCGGTGGGCGCCGGCAAAATGGTGCAGCAGACGGGCCGCCATCCGGCGGCGCTGCGCGACGACGTCACCACCCCCGCGGGCTGCACCATCGGCGGCCTGCTCATGCTGGAAGACGGCAAGATCCGCTCCGTGCTGGCGCGCGCCGTCGAGGAGGCCACCCACATCGCCTCGCAACTGGGCAACGCGCCCTCCCTCGCGCCCCCCGATCTCATCAAAGACGCCGCCAAGCCCGGCCGCGGCTAGCCGCTGGGCACCCCGCCGCCAGAGGGCCGGCGGGAGGCGGGACTGGAGCGGGACTGGAGCGATAGACTGGAGCGATGCGTCCCGAGCCGCCGCCCACGCCTACCCTCGCTCCGCCCACGGCCGAACGCCGCGAGCACACCGACACCTATCACGGAGAGACCCTCGCCGACCCCTACTTCTGGTTGCGCGAGCGGGACGATCCCGCCGTGCGCGCCTACCTGGAGGCGGAAAACGACTACACCGCCGCCGCCACCGCCGCCAACGAGCCGCGGGTCGAGGCCGTCTATCGGGAGATGCTGGGACGCATCCAGCAAACCGACCTGAGCGTGCCGGTGCGGCGCGGCGCGTTCCGCTATTACTCGCGCACCGAGGAAGGCCTGCAATACCCCATCCATTGCCGCCGTGGCGACAACCCCATGGAGGCAGCTTGGAGATGCCACGAGCAGAGCGGGCATCCGCTGCCGCCAATCGAAGCCCGCCCTCAAGCGACCAGCGGGAGCGACCCAGCGAAAAGTGGCGAGCCACCGCCCGAGGAGATTCTGCTTGACCAGAACCAGCTCGCCGCCGGCCACCCCTTCTGCAGCCTGGGAGCCTTCGAGATCAGCGACGATGCCCGCCGCCTGGCCTACACGGTGGATCACACCGGGATGCGCCGCTACCAGCTCTGCGTCAAAGAGCTGGCGGCCGGGGCCGTCACCATCATCGCCGAGCGCGTCACCTCCGTCGCCTGGGCTGCCGATTCCCAAACGCTGTTCTATACCACCGAGGACGAGGTCACCAAGCGCAGCGACCGCCTCTGGCGCCATCGTTTGGGCGCCGATCATCATGAGGTTTACTTCGAACCCGACGAGCTCTACCACATCGGCGTGGACCGCACCCGCGATCTGCGCTACATCCTGCTCGGCATCGCCGCCACCGACTCCACCGAGTTCCGCTACCTGGCGGCGGATACTCCCACCGCGCCGCTGCGCCTATTCCACCCGCGGCAGCGCGACCACAAGTACGATATCGACCACCGCGCCGGGCTGTTTTATATCCGTACCAACCTCGGCGCCAAGAATTTCCGCGTGCTCACCGTACCGGCGGCGGCGCCGGATTGGGAGGCCGCGCGCGAGTTCCTGCCGCATGATCCCGAGGTCTTGATCGAGGGCCTGGATCTATTCGACGATTTCGCGGTCGCGCAGGAGACGGCGGCAGCACTCACCCGGCTGCGCGTGCACCGCTTCGCCAATGCGCTTGCCCCCGGCGCCTGGACCACGGTCCCCTTTCCCGAGCCGGTGTACGCGGCCTCGCCCGGAACCAACCCCGAGCCCGGCGCGCAGCGCTATCGCTACCACTATCAGAGCCCGGTCACGCCGGCCAGCGTATTCGAATACGACATGGCCACGGGGGCGACCGAGTTGCTCAAGCAGCAGCCGGTGCTGGGCGGCTACGATCCGTCCGCCTACGAGACGGCGCGGCTGTGGGCGGCGGCGCGCGATGGCACGCGCGTGCCGCTGTCGGCGGTATGGAAACGGGGGGCGGCCCGCCCCGGCCCGCTGCTGCTCTACGGCTACGGCAGCTACGGCTACGGCCTTGAAGCCGGTTTTTCCAGCGCCCGCCTTAGTTTGTTGGATCGCGGCGTGACCTACGTCGTCGCCCACGTGCGCGGCGGCAACGAGATGGGCGAAGCCTGGCACGATGCCGGCATGCTGCTGCACAAGAAAAACACCTTCTTCGATTTCATCGACTGCGCCGAGCACCTCGTCGCCCAGGGCTGGACCACGCCCGAAAAACTCGCCGTCGAGGGCGGCAGCGCCGGCGGACTGCTGATCGGCGCGGTGCTGAACCTGCGGCCGGAGCTGTTCCGCGCGGCCCATCTGGCGGTGCCGTTCGTCGATGTGATCCACACCATGATGGACGAGACCCTGCCGCTCACGGTGGGCGAGTACCTGGAGTGGGGCGACCCGCATGACGCCGCGGCGTACGCCTACATGCGCTCCTATAGCCCCTACGATAACCTCACGGCGCAGGCGTACCCGGCGATGCTGGTCACCACCAGCCTCAACGACAGCCAGGTCATGTACTGGGAGCCGGCCAAATACGTTGCTCGTCTGCGGCAGTTGAAAACCAACACCACTCCGCTCCTGCTCAAGACCAACCTCGCCGCCGGCCACGGCGGCGCTTCCGGCCGCTACGACCGGTTGCGGGAAGTCGCCTTCGAGTACACCTGGCTGCTCGATGCCTTGGGAGCCGACGCGTGAACCCCACCAGCATTGAGACGGCCTGGGCTTCGCTCGCCGCCGGCGCCACGCTGCTCACCGCCCAAGCCCGGCTGGCCCGGGAGCTGCGCCGCGCCTACGATGAGCGCCAGCAGCAGGCCGGCGGGCGCGCCTGGGAGGCGCCGGTGATCGTGCCGCTCTCGGCCTGGCTGGAGCAGGTGTGGCGCGAGCACGGCGACCGCGTGCTGCTCAATCCAGCGCAGGAGCGGTGGCTATGGGATGAGGCAGTCCGCGGCCCCGCCGGCCCCGCCGGGCCGGGCAGGATGGACACCGCGCTGCTGGATGTGGAAGCCACGGCGGCGGCCGCGGCCGCGGCTTGGGAACTGGCGCACGCGTGGGCGCTGCCCTGGAACGACGCGGCCTGGGGGCAGAACCAGGAGACGGCGGCGTTTCACCACTGGGTGGAACTGGTGCGCGAACGTTGCCGCCGCGGTGGCTGGATCACCGCCGCCGAATTGCCCCAAGCCGTGGCCGGGCTGCTGCGAGGCGGAGAAGCGTCGATAGCCAAGACGGTCTGGATGGCGGGTTTCGACGAGGTCGCACCGCCGCGGCAGCGAGAGCTGATGGAGGCGATGGCAGCGGCGGGCATGGCCCTCAACCGCTGGCCGCAGCCCGAGCGCCGCGGCTCCCTCATGCAGGCCTGCCAGGCCCCCGATGCGGCGCAGGAGATGGCGGCGGCGGCGCGCTGGGCGCATCAATTGTGGATGGCGGATCCGAGCCAGAGCATCGCAATGGTGGCGCCGGGGCTGGACGGCATCCGCGACCTGGCCGCCCACGCATTCGCGGCCGAGTTTCACCCCGAGCGGGCGCCGTGGGCGGCAGCGCCGCCTGCGTTTCACCTCTCGCTGGGCCGGCCGCTCACGGCTTGGCCGGTGGCGGCGGCGGCCTTGGAGTTGCTCGAATGGGCGCTCACCCCCGCCGGCGCCTGGCTCGATCCCGCGCGCGCGGCCGCCATCGTCAGCTCGCCGTTTCTGGCGGGTGCGGAGCAGGAAGCCGGCCCCCGCGCGCGGCGGCGCCCCACTTGGGCGCGCCAAGGACGGTCGCAGATCGCCGCTGAAGCGCTGGGCGGCGCGGAGACCGCGCGCTTCTGCCCGGGGCTGGCGCGGGCGCTCGCAGCCGGCCGCGACGCGCTCCGCGGTCCTGGCACAGCGCCGTTGGCAAGCTGGACCCAGCGCTTTGCGGCGTCGCTCGCGGCCATGGGATGGCCGGGCGAGCGCGGTCTCTCCAGCGCTGAACATCAAGCCTGCGAGGTCTGGCAGCAGGCGCTTACCGGCTGCGCCAGCCTCGATGCCGTCAATGCCCGCGGCCCGGTCACCGCCGATGCCGCGCTCCGCAACCTGCGCGCCGTCGCCGCCGGGCGGCTGTTTCAGCCCGAACAGGCTGGAGGCGGTGTACAGATTATGGGCTGGCTCGAGGCCGCCGGACTGGAGTTCGACCATCTTTGGATCACCGGCTTGGACGACACCGCCGTGCCCGCGCCGGCAGCGCCGCATCCGTTTCTGCCGCGCCGCTGGCAGGCCGAGCTTGGCCTGCCCCACGCCACGCCCGCGCAGACATCCGATTTTGCCCAGCGCCAGCTCGATCGGCTGCGCCGCAGCGCCGATGCCATCGCCATCAGCTACGCCGCCAACGATGGCGAGCGCCCGCTGCAACCCAGTCCGCTGCTGCCCTGGGAGCCGATCGCCTGGACGCCGGTGGAACACCCCATGGAAAATAGGGACGCGCGGCGACAGGCGGCTGACATAGCCGCCCTTGACGACACGCACGCTCCCCCAGCCACGGGCGCGGACGCCGAGGGTGGCACCGGCATCTTTAAAGAGCAAGCGGCCTGCCCGTTCCGCGCCTTCGTGCATCGGCGCTTGCACGCCGAAGCGGCGGACGCGCCGCCTGCGGGCCTCACCCACACCACCCGCGGGACGCTGCTGCACGCCGTCTTGCAGCGCGTGTTCGAGCAACTTGGCAGCCAAGCCCGGCTCCTGGCCATGAGCGCGGACGAACGCCGCGGCCTCGCCGCCCAGGCCGCGGCGGCGGTCACCGGCGCGGAACCGTTGCTGCACGCCCGCCCCGGATTGGCCGACGCCGAAATGCACCGGCTCACCGATTTGGTCACGGCGTGGCTGGAGGTCGAACTCACGCGTCCGGCCTTTCACGTCGAGGCTCTGGAACATGAGCGCCAACTCGATTGGGGCGGCCTCAAGCTCAAGCTGCGCCTTGACCGGATTGATCAACTCGACGGCGGCGGCCGTGTGCTGCTGGACTACAAATCGGGCAAGGTGTCGCCAGGCCTGTGGGACATGCCCCGGCCCGAGGAGCCGCAATTACCGGTCTACGCGGTCACCGATGCCGCGCGGGACAGCATTGGGGGGATTGCCTTCGTGCAACTCCGCTTCGGCGATGTGGCGTTGAAAAAGGCAGATTGCACGCCCGGCTTGCTGCCGGCGTGGGAACAGGCGTTGCTCGATCTCGCCGCGGCGTATCTGGCGGGTGGGGCCGAGATCGACCCGAAGGTTCGCCGCGAAACCTGCAAACATTGCGACCTGCCCATGTTGTGCCGGATCGGCGAGTGGGAGATGGACCACGCGCCCGCGGAGTTTATGGAGGTGGGCGATGACGCCTGAGGCCGCCGCCCCAGCGCGGCATGACGATGACGCGCAAGCGCGGCATGCCGCGCTCCATGCCGCCGGTTCGGTGCTGGTGCGCGCGCCCGCCGGATCGGGGAAGACCGGGCTCCTCGTCCAGCGCTTCTTGCGGCTGCTGGCGGAGGTCGAGGCCCCGGAAGCGATTCTGGCGCTGACGTTCACGCGCAAAGCCGCCGGCGAGATGCGGCAGCGGGTGCTGCAAGCGATCGCCAACGCCGCCGGCGCGCCCCCCGCAGCCGCGCATGATCGGCTGACGTGGGAGCTGGCGAGAGGGGCACGCGACCAGGACGCCCGGCACAACTGGCAACTCGCGCGTTCGCCCTCGCGGTTGCAGATCATGACCCTCGACAGCCTGGCGCTGAAGCTGGCGGGACGGATGCCGTGGCTGACCCGCCTGGGCCCGGCGCCGCGCCCCACCGAGGACGCCGATCGGCTCTACCGCGCCGCCAGCCGCGCGACCATGTCCCGCATCGATCTTGCCGGCGATGACCCCAGCCCGGGCGGCGCGGCGGCGCGCGCCCTGCTGCGCCATCTGAACGGCGATCTGGAGGCGGCGGAGACGCTGCTGGCCGAATTGCTCGCCCGGCGCGATGCCTGGCTGCCGCTGGTCTTGAGCGGCGCCAGCCAGGAACAGTTTGAGGCCAACTTGCGCCAAGTGCTGCAAGCCCAGCTCGACGATGTGCGCCAGAAACTCCATGCCGAAGGCGTCCCGGTCACCGTGGCCGGACTGGATGTCGCGGGCTGGCAAGCCGTGGCCGCACGACTGCTCACGAAGGAAGGGACCGCACGCAAAAAAGGGCCGTACCCTGGCCTCGGCGACGCGGCCTGCGCGGCGCTGCATCGCACGCGGTCGCTGCCCGAGCCCGCCTATTCCGAGTACGAATGGAACATCGTCGCGACCTTGGTACGCCTGTTGCCGGTGGCCGCGGCCGAACTGCGCGTCGTGTTTGCTGAACAAGGGGAGTGTGATTTCACCGAGATCACCCTCGCCGCCCGGGCGGCGCTCGGCACGCTCGAAGCTCCCAGCGCCCTTGCCTATGGCCTCGATGCCCAGCTGCGGCACATCTTCATCGACGAATTCCAGGACACCTCCCGCGCCCAGTACGGCTTGATCTGCGGCCTCATTTCGGATTGGACCGCGGGCGACGGCCGCACGCTGTTTCTCGTAGGCGACCCGATGCAATCCATCTTTGGATTCCGCGACGCCGAGGTGGAACTGTTCGAGCAGGCCGAGGTGCGCGGACACTTGGGCGGGCAGCCGCTGCAGTGCCTGCAACTGCGCCGGAACTTCCGCTCCGGCCGGGCGCTGGCCGCTTGGGTCGGGGGCCATTTCGAGATCGCCAGTGAGGGCGTCAACAGCGGTGGCGAAGCCGACGTCGTCGCCATTGCCAGCCGAAACCCACGGGCCGAAGCGGTCGAGGTCGCGCGCCTGGCGCAACAGGAGATGGCCGCCGGAGCCGGCACAGTCGCCATCCTGGTGCACTCGCGCACGCATGTGGCGCCCATCCACCACGCACTCCGGCGGGCTGGGGTTGCCTACTCGGGCAGCAAGCTGATGAAGCTGGCAGACAGCCCGGTGGTGCTGGACTTGATGGCGCTCACTCGGGCGCTCCACGATCCGGCGGACCGGGTGGCGTGGCTGGCCGTGCTGCGGGCGCCCTGGTGCGGCCTCACGCTGGCCGATTTGCACGCGCTCTGCGGCGGTGACCGGGAGACCGCTGTTAGAGACTTGTGGCGGCAGCGGCGTGCCCACCTATCCGGGGATGGCGGCGCGCGCGCGGCACGAGCCATGACTGTGCTGGAGGCGGCGGCGCAAGAGCGCGGGCGCTGGTCCCCGCGCGCCTTGGTGGAGTGGTGCTGGCGCGAGTTGGATGGCGCCGGCTGCACCCCCCATCCCGCCGGCGCGGCGGCATTTTTTGAACGCTTGGATCACGCTTCCGGGTGGGACGCGGCGGCGCTCGGGGCCGCACTCGATGGCCTTTTTGCCCCCGATGAGCATGCGCCGCAGGGGAGGGTTCAGATCATGACCGTGCACCAAGCCAAAGGGTTGGAATTTGACGCGGTGATCCTGCCGGGCTTGGGGAGGAGACTGCGCCCGGATAAGGATGGTCTGCTGCGCTGGGCGGAGTTCCCCGCGGAGGGCGATTTCGCATGGCTCATGGCGCCGCAACCGGCCAGGGGCACGGAGGAGCGCACCGTTTACGGACTGATCAAGCAACGCGATCAGGAGAAAAAGCGGCAGGAGCAGCGGCGCTTGCTCTACGTCGGCATGACGCGGGCGCGGCAACGGCTGCATCTCGTGGCGGCCATGCCGCTTCATCCCAGCACCGGCCAACTGCGGGCGCCGGATGGGGGCTCACCGTTGGCGTGCGTGTGGGCGACGCTTCAACCCGAGTTCGAGCGGCAGTTCCAGCAGCATCGCAGCCAGGCTGGACTCGCCGCGCATGAGGCGCTCAGCTCCACCCTGGCGCCGGCGGCCGGGTTTCCCCTCCTGCGGCGCGTGCGCGTGGTCCCAGCCGCAGCCGTGGCGCCGGCGCCCGCGGCCGCCACCGTAGGTCTCCAGAATCTCCAGAATATGCAGGGCGCCCTGGCGCCCGGGGGCTGGGAGCGGGGCACCGGCACCGCCGTGCACGCCCTGCTGCGGCGCCTGGCCGAGAGCGGCGTTCGGAGTTGGAGCGCGGCGCAACTGGATCATCAGCTCCGCTCCGCCGGCGTGCTGCCCGCCGACCTGCCCCTGGCGCGAGAACGCGCCGAGCGCGCGCTGCGCCACACCCTCGGCGACGCCCGCGGCCGCTGGATCCTCGACCGCCACCCCGGGGCACGTTGTGAGTGGGCGATCGCCGGCGCCACGCCCGGCGGCGCGGCGCATCGCGTCATCGACCGCAGCTTCATTGCCGCGGACGGCACACACTGGATCATCGATTACAAAATCACGGAACCCGGCCCTGGCGCCCAGGCCGCCGCTTGGCTCGAGGCCGAGCGCGAGCGCTATCAACCTCAGCTCGCCGCCTACGCCCAGCTGGTGGCCGCTCTCGATGCCGAGCCGCGCCCGTGGCGCTGCGGCCTTTACTTTCCCCTTACCGGCGCCTGGCTGGAGTGGGGCGGTTAAAAAGTGGTTTCCAGGCGCACGGAGACGCTGCGCGAGGGGCCAATGGCGTTGCCCGAGAACAGGCCTCCGAAGTCGATGAGGTCGAGCACGTTGGTGAGGTTGTGCCCGTCGGCCTGCAGGTTCACCATGTAGCGGTCGTTGGACCAGAGTTGGGCGCCGAAGGACGCGTTGACCAGCATGGTGGGATGCAGGCGTCCCCGGTCGAAGTTGACCCGGCTGATCACCTGCGGGCCATACTCCGCCAGCGCCGTGGTGGCATCGCCATTGAATTTAAACGGCAGGCCGGAGTTGTACTCCGCTCCGCCGGCCAGCCAGAGGCGGGGCGTCAACTGATAGCGCAGCCGCCCGCGGAAGGTATTGCGCTGGTCCTGAGTGTCGGGAAACTCGCTGCTGGCGGTGTTGAGGCCGGAGGCGTCGGCGCCCAGAAAAAGTCCGCCCGTCACCGGCAGCCACGTCGTGCCCACCATATACGAGTAGCTCAGATCACCGGACCAGCGGCGGCCGGCGGGCAGGGTGAGTTGGGCCTCGGCGCCGTAGACCACCGCCCGGTCAAAAGCGATGGGGAAACTGATCGAGGTGTTGTTGAGCTGGTTGTCATCGGCGAAGTTGTTCTCGGCGCGCCGGTAGTAGTTCAGGTTGAGCCGCATCGTGCCGAACAACCCCTTGCTCATTCCACCTTCGTAATAGTTGCCCAGCGAGGGCTCGACCGGAAGCCGGAAAAAGGCGCTGGGAGCGATCGATTCCACCTGGGTCGAGGCGGAGAGCAGGATGTTATCCGACGACGGCGTCTGAAAAATGCGGTCGTAGGAGAAGTGCAGCGTCATATCGGCGCCGGGGAAATAGCGCGCGATCGAGAGCCGCGGGCTCACCGCTTGACGGTTGACGAGAAGGTTGTAGTGGTCCCAGCGCAAGCCGGTGTTGACGGTCCAGTTGCCCAGGTGGATCAGATCCTGCGCGTAGGCGGATTGCTCCAGATCCGGGTGCCGGCCGGCAAAGGCAAAGAGCACGGGCGTGCCGGGGTCGTACTGGCTGGGGTCGGTGATGTGATAGGCGAGGTTTTCATGCAGAAACGTGTTGTCGGTCTCGCCGCCCACCATCCACTCCTGGCGCCCCAGATCGAAGGTCAGCGAGGCGTTGGCATAGCCCTCGCGCTGGGCGTTGTGCTGCGTGATCATGACCGGCGTCGATTGCGGATTGGAGAAGAAATCGTTGCTGCCGTCACGCCACATGGCGTGCACGGCGCCCACCATGTGGGCCGAGAAGACATGCTCGTAGGCCGCAATGCCCATGGTGTCGAAGTTGTCGGCGTTCTGATGCTGGCCGGCGGCCTGCTGCACCTGTTCGTTGGGCTGATCGAAACGCGAGAGTTCGTGGCGCAGGCTGAGAGTCACCCGGTTGTTGGGGGAGATGCGGCGGGCGAAATCGAGGGAGAAATCCCCCGTGGTGCCGCGGTTGGTGTAGTTTTGCGGAACCACTGGGTTCAGGTAGTGCGCGGTGCCGGAACCATCGGTGCTGAAGCCCACCGTGTTTTTGCCGGTTGTGTACTCGCCTTCAAAAAACGCTTCCCGGGTATCGAAGCTGCCGCCGGAGAGGCTCATCTTGCCGTGAAAGCCAGGGTGCGTGTCGTCGATGGTGTTGATCTCGACCACGCCGCCCAGCTTGCGGCCGTATTCGGCGGGGATGCCGGCTGTATAAATGCTCATCGAGGAGACATCAGCGGCCTCCAGTTCCGGGCCAAAGCTGGGCGAACGGTTGCCCTGGATGGGGACGCCGTCAATGACGAACTGAGTCTGGTACTCGGAGCCGCGCGGATGCAGCACGGCGTTGCCCTCGTACAGCCAGCCCGGCTGGGAGTTGATGAGCGCCTGCAGCGAGCGGCCGGGGAGCGCGCCCAGCCGGCTCTGGAGCGTGATCGAGCCGATGCGGGCGACGGCGCCGGCTTGCTCGGGGTTGATCAACGTCTTGGGCGCGGTGACGGTGACCGCTTGTGATGAATCCGCCAGCTTGAGCTGCACGGCGACTTGGGTTGGGGTCGAGGTGCGGATGTCGACCGCCTGCACCCACGGCGCGAACCCAGCGTGGGTGATGGCGACCGCATACACGCCGTAGGGCAGCCCGGGAACGTCCAGCGTCCCCTCTGGCGTGGTGGTCAGGGTTTTCTGGTACTGGTTCGCTTGGCTGGAGACTACCACCGTGGCGGGCAGCGCCAGCCCGGTGGGGTCGGTCACCCTGAGCCGCAGATCCCCGCTATTGGCCTGCGCCGCCAGCTGGACCGGGAGCGGGAGCAAAAAAGCGAGCACAAGAACTAACGCCGGCCAACCGGATTTCTTGGTCATTACAAGTAAATATTCTTCCACCCCCGCCCACGTTCAGGCATTTTGCGCCTGAACTTTGCCACGAGGAGCCTGAACAGAAATGCAACCCCGGGAATATACTAAGGCCGAATGAGCAATTTGGAAGCAGCAGCCGTCCTTACGGCGGCACGGGTCACCGGCCACGCCCCCGGAGAGATTGTGAGTGAGGTTAGCGACCAGCGGGAGCGACCAAGCGAAAAGTGGCGAGCCACCAACACCGGCGCGGGCTGCTGTGCTATATTCTGTCGCTGGGTTTGTCGATTCAGGACGGCGAGGAGATCACCCAAACGGTGTTTCTGCAGCTTTACCGCCATTTACGCCTGAGGCGGCCGCGGAATACCTTGCAGGGTTGGATTTTCCCGCGCCCAGGGTCTCCACTACCGCGCGAGCGGTGGCGCCGGCCCGCTGACAGCCGAGGATATCCGTCATGCGTTTAGGTCATCCCTCCCCGCGCCAGCTGATACGGTTGAGCGATGACGACCTGCCGCCGCGCCAGTCGGCGCGCGTGCTCGCCCATCTGGACCGCTGCGCTTCATGCCGGGCCGAGCTGCTGCGCATCAGGGAGTTACTCAACGTCTACGCCGTCGAAACCCAGGAGGGGATGCCACTCACCCCTGGCCTGGCCGGTCACCTCGCCGATTTTCCCGTGGATCACAACGAAGCGCGCTGCCGCCTCCAGGCCCGCCTTGCCGTCGCCGCGCTCCAGCCCGCGCCCGCGCGCTGGCACTGGCAATGGGTGGCGGCGTTCGCGCTGGCGCTGCTCGTGGCGTCCGTTGGGCTGCCCCGCCACCGCGCCACGCTGGTGCAGGTTGATGGAGGCCTGCTCCCCGATCCGCACCTGACCCCGGGCGCGGCCCAACCGGTCGCGCTCGGCGCCCTCTGCAGCCGCGAGGATGTGCCCATCAACCGTCCAGTGGCCCCCAGCCTCCAACGACGCGTCCTGCGCGAGTATGGCCTCCATCATGCCGACCCCGCCAACTTCGAGGTCGATTACCTGATCACGCCCGGCCTGGGCGGGACCGCCGACATCCGCAACCTCTGGCCCGAACCCCGCGCCCACGCGACCTGGAACTCCTACGTCAAGGACCAGCTCGAGCAGTACCTGCAACGTTCGGTGTGCCAGGGGAACCTGCCGCTGGCCACCGCGCAACAAGCCATTGCCCGCAATTGGATCCAAGCCTACAAGTTCTACTTCCACACCGACCAGCCGCAGCCTGCAGACACCCAGACGGCCAACTCCGCCCCCATCCTCGCCCTGCTGGAACGGCCCTAGATCCAGCCCAATATATGGGGGCTATTGGCATCGAAGCCCTATATATATGGTTTATAGGCTTGATTCCCAGGTACATCACGGCTACACTTCCGGTGAGTGTTCGCCCACGCTAAGGGCAAAGGAGCCGGGCCGTGCTCAAGCTGAAAAAGCTCCAACTGCAAGGGTTCAAATCGTTCTGTGAGCGCACCGAGCTGCTGTTTCCGGGCACGGGCGTGGTGGGGGTCGTGGGCCCCAACGGGTGCGGCAAATCCAACCTCGCCGACGCCATCGGCTGGGTGCTGGGCGAGCAATCGGCGAAGTCGCTGCGCGGCACCCGCATGGAGGACGTGATCTTTGCCGGGACGCGCGACCGCCCCGCGACGGGCATGGCCGAGGTCAGCTTGACCTTGGTCGATCCCGAACAGTACGAGGTGGAAGCCGCTCCCGGCACTTTCCCGGATGCCTCCAATGACGCACCGCCGGCCGAGGCCGCGGAGGAAGGGATGGACGCCGGCTGGGATGAAGATGGCGATGGGGCCGAAGCGGTCCCCGCGCCCGCTGCCGAACAGGCGGCTGGCCAAGTGGTGCTGAGCATCCGCAAGCGCCGCCGGTTTATCGCTCATAACCGCCGGGGCGAGATCGTGGTGACGCGCCGCCTCTACCGCAGCGGGGAGAGCGAGTACCTGCTGAATGGGCGCCCCTGCCGGCTGCGGGACATTCAGGACATTTTCCTGGGCACGGGGCTGGGGCCGGAGTCCTACGCCATCATCGAACAGGGGCGCATCGGGCAAATCCTCAGCTCCCGTCCCTACGACCGGCGCGCCGTGATCGAGGAGGCGGCCGGCATCAGCAAATACAAGGTGCGGCGGCGGGCGGCGGAATCGCGCCTGGAAGCGGCGCGCCTGAACCTCTCGCGCGTGAATGACATCTTCGAGGAGGTGACGCGGCAAACCGCGTCGCTGAAGCGGCAGTCGGCCAAGGCCGAGCGCTACCGCGGCTACAAAACCGAGCTCGATGGCCGCCAGCGCCGGCTGGCGCGCGGCCGGGCGCAAGCCATCGAAACCGCGCAAACCGGGTTGCGCGAGCAGCACGCCGCCGCGGCGCAGGCGGCCCAAGCGGCGCATGACGCCATCGCCGCGCAAGAGGGCGCGCGCGCCCAACACGCCACCCAGTGCACCGCACTCGAGTTGGAACTGCGGCGCCTCACCGGCGAATCCGGGCGCCTGCAGCGGGAGCGGGACAGCTCCGCCCAGCAGATCACCTTCCATGAACAGCAGAGCGCGGAGTTGGAGCGCCGCGGCGCCGATCTCGCCACCGAGCAGACCCGGCTGCAGCAGCAGCAAGCCGCCTTGGAGCCGGAGCTCGAACAGGCGCGCCGGGACCAGGACACTGCCGGGGAAGCCGCGGCGGGCGCCGCCGAACGTTTCGCCGCCTGCCGCGCCCAGCATCAGGCGGCGCAGGCGCAGGTGGCCGAGGCCGAGCGCGGCCAGGCAGCGGCGCGGCAGCAGAGCCTCACGCTGCTGCGCCAAGCGGCGCAGCTGGAAAACCAAATCGGCCAGGGCGAGACCCTGATCGCCGGTTTCGAGCGGCAACTGCAGCGCCTGGCCGAGGATGAAACGACCGCGCGCGGCGAGCTTGATCGCAACGGCGTCCGCCGCGGACAGTTGGATATCGAGTTCCAGGACCAGCAAAGCGCGAGCGCGGCGCTGGCGGCGCGTTCCCAGGAGTTGGAGCGCCGGGTGGCGGAGCTGATCGCCAGCGAAGCCCAGGAACGGAAGCAGGGGGAGCAGAGCCGCACCCGGCTGGCGGAGTTGAGCGCGCGCCGCCGTTCGCTGGAGGAGATTGTGGCCCACCACGGCTACAGCAGCGAGGCGGTCAAGGGGTTGTTTGGGCGCCGCGATGCCGCCTCCTTCCAGCCGTTGGGCGTGCTGGGGGAGTTTCTGGACGTGGATGCGCCCTACGATCAAGTGCTGGAGCAGTTCCTGCACGATGAAATGAACTTCGTGGTGGTGCCGAGCTGGGACCAAGCCGGCGAAGGCGTGGGCATGCTGCGTTCGCAGGAGCAGGGGCGCGCGACGTTTTTGGTGCACGGTGACGGCCACACCACGGCGCCGGCGGCGGCCGCGGCGCCGGAGCCCGCGGCGGAGCCGGGTTTGATCCCGCTGCTGGGTGAGGTCAAGGCGCTGAACGGGTTCCGGCGGGGCTTGGCCGACATCCTGCCCAAGCTGCGCAACGCCTATCTGGCCGCGGATGCGGCGCAAGCGCGCCGCCTCGCTGTGCAGTACCCGCACGCGTTTTTTCTCACCGCTGGCGGCGAGTGCTATCACAACCTCACCGTGAGCGGCGGCGCCGGCGCCGGTTCTGGACCGCTCAGCCTGAAACGCGAACTGCGCGATCTGGCGCGGCGCGAAGCCGAGGAGCAAGCGGCGCTGACCCGGCTGGACCAGCGGCAGATCGTGCTGGGACGGGACCGGGACCAGGCCGAGCGGGAGTTGGCGCAGACACGGAATCAGCGCCACGAGGCGGAGAAGCGCCTGCTCACCAGCACGCAGGCGGCGCAACAGGTCGAGGGCGAGTTGAAACGCGCCGAGGCCATGTTGCAGCGCGCTGTGCTCGAACGCGAACGCGCCCAGGCCGAACAGCAGCAAACCAGCCAGCGTCTCGAGGCCGCCCGCCACGAGGCCGCCGCCGCCAGCGCCGAGGCGGCGCGGCTGCAGCAGCGCGAGAGTGACGGCGTGGCCGCCGTGGCCGCCGCCGCCGCCACCCGCGATACCGCGGCCCAGGCCATGAGCGCCGCCCAAACCGAAGCCGCCCGCATCGAGGAGCGCGCCCGCGCCGCCACCGCCGCCTGGGAACGCCTTCAACGCCAACAGCGCGATATCGCCACCCGCATCGAAGCCATGGTGGCCGAGGCGCAGGTCCTGCAAGCCCGCCAGCGTGAACTCGAAGCCCAGCGCCAAATCCTGCACGCCAGCCTGGAACGCCTGCACGCCGAACTGGCCCGCGCCACCGCCGCACAAGCGAGCGCCGAAGCCGCGCTCGCCGCCGCCCGCGTCCAGGTCCAGCAACTCGAAAACGAGCTCGCCGCCGGCCGTGAGGCGTGGGACCAAAAACGCCAGCTCCAGAACGAGTGCGAGGTGGCGCTCGCCCGGCTTGAGGCCGACCTCGAACACCTGCGCCAGAGCTGCCGTGAGGAGCTGGGCTGCGAGCTGGCCCAGTTGGCCGAACTGGACGGCGCCGAGCCGGCGCCGGTGGCCGGCGAGCTCCCCGCCCTCGAGGCCGAGGTGCGCGAGCTGCGCCAGCGCATCGACAACCTGGGCCCGGTCAACATGATGGCGCTCGAGGAGTACGAGGAGGCGCGGCAGCGGCACGAGTTCCTCGACACCCAGCGCCAGGACCTGCTCAACGCCATCGCCGATACCCAGAAGGCGATTCAGGAGATGGACACCATCTCGCGCCAGAAGTTCCAGGAAGCCTTCGAGCAGATCAACATCTACTTTCAGGAAATGTTCCAGGTGCTGTTTGGCGGCGGCCAAGGCTTCTTGAAGATGAGCGAAGCCGAGCCCGACGCGCGCGGCGACAGCGGTGTCGATATCGTCGCCCAGCCGCCGGGCAAAAAGCTGCAGAACGCCCTGCTGCTGTCGGGCGGCGAGAAGGCCATGACCGCCATGGCGCTGCTGCTGGCCGTGTTCCGCTACCAGCCCAGCCCCTTCTGCCTGCTGGATGAGGTCGACGCCCCCATGGACGAAGCCAACGTCGCGCGCTTCAGCGACATGGTGAAGCGCATGGGCGCGCACACGCAGTTCATCCTCATCACCCACAACAAGCGCACCATGGAAGCCGCGCCCACCCTCTACGGCGTCACCATGCCGCAGGCCGGCATCTCCCGCCTGGTCTCGGTGCAGGTCGAGTCCGCACCCCGCGCGGTGGCCAGTTGACACCTTGGGTCTGAGACCGTAGTCTTAATTAGCCGATACCGCAGGGGATGCGCGGGCCGGCGTACCGGCAGTTCCTTTCCCCAACCGCGCCCTTAGCTCAGCTGGATAGAGCGTCTGGCTACGAACCAGAAGGCCGGGAGTTCGAATCTCTCAGGGCGCACCACTCTTTCGGCTCTACGCCAACAACGGGGGACGGGCCGGACCCCATGAGCGATTCTTAGATGTGCGCGTGCTCCGGCCGCTTCAGGGTCGGGAGCACCCGGATCGATCTGCCAGCTTTTTTCTGGGCGACCCGAATTGCATAAAGGCTCTGGAGGTTGAGCCAAAACTCCGGGCTCGTGCCAAAGAAATGCGCCAGGCGCAGCGCCGTATCGCCGGTGATGGCCCGTTGGCCATTCAAAATGCCCGTGACGCGGTTCGTCGGAACGTCAAGCTTCCGTGCAAGCTCTGCCGCGCTCATGCCGAGTTCCTGGAGTTCCTGGGCCAAGTGCTCCCCTGGATGTATGAGCAACACCGCCATTTCTGGTTCTCCTCCTCTCAATGGTAATCAACGATCTCCACGTTTTCGGGTCCGAACGCCTGCTCCGACCATTCAAAACAAATTCGCCATTGATCATTGATGCGGATGCTGGATTGACCTTTGCGATCTCCGGCCAGCGCCTCAAAACGATTGCCGGGCAACGCGGCAAGATCCTTCAGGCCCGTAGCCGCCTCCAGCCGGTCCAGCTTCAAGCGCGCAGCTCGTTCAAGTCCCGAAAACGCCTTGATGCGCTGTCCAGTCGCGAAATCCCTGGTCCGCTTGTCCCGGTAGCCGAGGATCATTGTCAATGATAGCGGTCATTATGCATTACGTCAAGCGTAACACTTGGAGGGCTTTTGGCGGTAGGGGATTGATTCTGTTGGGGCGTGGCGCGGCAGCCTATGCGCCATCACTGGTGGCCGGTACATGAAGAGAACGCCGTTTGCTGCGGTGTTCCAGTAAAAGGTGGTGATGAATGGCAGAGCCAAAGGGGCGCTCTCATTGTGGATGAAACACCACGCAGCGTTGCCACGAATGCCGGGCCACGTTGCCAGACGTGGCCTTTCGCATTCTACAGCGGTTTAATTCGCATGAAGACGTTCGCGGTGCCGGAAACGCTTGGCAAGACGCCGTGCCGGCGCTTCGAAGCCACAGTTCGCGCCGCCCTCCGCGCACCCCGCGTTCCCGCCAAGGCCAAGGCCTCCACCAAGCCTACGCGCCGCAAACCTTCCCGCTAATCCCGGCGTTTCCTGGCCATTCCCGCTCGCCGTTTTTGCCTGGAGTTCTCAAGTCGATCGTTGCCCGATATTTTCTCGGCGGCGGGTCTTCCCATCGCCCGAAAAAAGCCAAAACGTCCCGAACTTCTGGCGACGTTCGCCCGTAAGGGGAGGCATGGGGCACGACCTGCGGTCCGCGCTGCGCGCGATTGTTTCGCAGCCCTGGCATGCGCTGGCGATCACCGCCGCGTTGGGGTTGGGCATCGGCCTGAACACCATGATCTTCACGCTGGTGTACGCGGTCATGTACAAAGCCCCGCCGGTGCCACAGGGATCGCGGCTGGTCATTGTGGCTGAGCGGAACCAGCGGGTGGATCGCCTGCCGGCGTCCTACCCGGATTTTCTCGATTACCGCAGCCAGAGCACGCTCTTTACGGCTTTGGAAGCGGGACGCGGAATGAACGCGGTGATCAGCGAACCCGATATCCCGCCGCAACGCTACAGCCTGGAACAGGTTTCGAGCGGAACGTTCGCCATGATTCACGCGCACCCGATCCTGGGGCGCGGGCTTCTGGCGAGCGACGCCGAGACGGGCGCGGCGCCCGTGGTCGTGCTGAGCCATGGCCTGTGGAAGCAGCGCTACGGGGGCGCAGCCAACATTGTGGGCCGCGTGGTAGGGGTGAACGGCACTCCGGCCACCGTGGTGGGAGTGATGCCGGAGGGGTTCAGCTTTCCCAGCGGCGTGGACGTCTGGATGCCGCTGGTTCCAGGCGCGGACCTGCGAAAGCGCTCGAATCGTTCGGTCGATATTTTCGGCATTTTGAAGCCGGGCATCTCGATGCAACGCGCCAACGTCGAGCTGCAGGGGATATCGCACCGGCTCGCCGCCGCCTATCCCGAAGCGGACAAGGGCGTGAGCGCCGCGGCGATGACGTTCAACGCCTTTTACAACGGCCCCCAGATCGACACCATGTTCCTGTCGATGCTGGTGGCGGTGGGCCTGGTTCTGCTGATCGTCTGCGCCAATGTGGCCAACATGATGCTCAGCCGCGTCCTGATGCGGCAGCAGGAACTGTCGATCCGGGTAGCGCTGGGCGCCTCGCGTTGGCGCGTGATGCGGCAAGTGCTGATCGAGAGTTTGATGCTGAGCGTGCTGGGGGGTGGGCTGGGGCTGGGCTTGGCGGCCTACGGCGTGCATTGGTTCGACATGGCCACGCAGAACGTGGGCAAACCCACCTGGATCATTTTCACGATCGACCCCACGGTGTTCGGCTACTTTGCCGTGCTGTGCGTGCTCGCCGGGTTGATGGCGGGCCTGGCGCCGGCGCTGCGCGCCTCGCGCGCGGATTTGAGCACGATTCTCAAGGAGGGAACGCGTGGCGCGGGTACGCGCCGCGGCGGCTGGCTCTCGGGCCTGTTCATTGTGTTTCAGTTTGCGCTCACGCTCGTGCTGCTCACCGGCGCCGGGATATTCGTGCGCGCGTTTCTGGCCGCGCAGACGGTCAATCCCTTTGTGCCGAGTGGCCAACTGTTGACTGGAGGCATCGCGCTGCCGAGCCAGCGTTATCCGAACGCCGCTGCGCGCGTCCGCTTTTTCGATCAACTGCTGCCGCCGTTGGGTGCCATTCCGGGCGTCAGCCAGGCGGTGATTGCGTCGAGCCTGCCCGGCTTGGGCGGCGTGGGCACCGACCCCATCGAAATCGAAGGTGAGCCCGTCAGCGATCCGCAAAAAGGCCCAACGGCGGCGATGATGGCTCAATCGCCAGGCTATTTCGACGCGATCAGGCTGGCGTTGCTGCGCGGCCGCGACTTCAACGCCAGCGACGGCGCTCCGGGCCGCGAGGCGGCGATTGTGACACGGGCCTTCGCCGCGCATTTCTGGGCTGGGCAGGCTGTGCTGGGCAAACGCTTCCGGGTGTATGACGACAATAAATACTCCCCCTGGCTGACGGTGATTGGCGTGTCGGGGGACATGGTGCAGCAGCCCCAGAGTGCGACCCAGCAGCCACTGTTTTTTGTTCCCTATCGGCAGGAGGGTTGGGATAGCGTCATGGTGGTTCTGTCGCGCACCTCGGGCCATGCGGCGGCGCTCGCGTTGCCCTTACGGGCCGCGGTGCAGAAGCTTGATCCGGATCTGCCGGTCACCAACACCGATACCCTGGCGGAGATGATCCATCACAACCGATGGTATTTGCGGGTGTTCGGCGGGCTTTTTGGGCTGTTCGCGCTCACCGGGCTCTTCATCGCGTCCATCGGCATTTACGCGGTGATGGCCCAGGCCACGGTCAATCGGACGCGGGAGATCGGTGTGCGCATGGCACTGGGGGCCAGCCCCGGACATATTGCGCGCCTGGTGATGGCGCGCGGCATGAAACAACTGCTCTTGGGGCTCCTCATCGGGCTGGCGGCGGCGTACCCGGCCGCGCGCGTCATGGCCTCGCTGCCGCTGGGCGTTTCAGCCTCCGATCCGGTGCTATTCCTCACCGTGAGTGTGCTGCTGATCGGGGTTGGGTTGTTCGCGTGTTACCTGCCGGCGCGCCGTGCGGCGGCACTCGATCCGGCGAAGGCAATCCGGTATGAATAGAGCGGGGGCCGCGAGGCTCAGTTGTGGGCGCAGGCCGGAACCTCGATTCCGCCCGTGCCGGCGGCTTCGGGCGAGGTGGGGAGGTCGCTGATGGTCGCCCATTTGCCCTCCTGATTCACAAAATAGCCTTGCGGCGGCGGGGGAAAGCCCCGAGCATTCCACTCCGGCTGCGGCGTGCCGGTTGTGGCCATGGTGGAACCCGGCGGCGCGGCCACTTCGGCGCCGGCGAATTGTGACCCCTCATCCAGTAGCAGTGAACGATCAAACGCATTATCCCTATCCTGGCTCCATTTGGCGTAGGGGTCTTTGGCCTTCACCGCTTTGGAGCGCTGCGGAGCGCCGGCAGAATTCCAGGCCAAGCGCTCGGAGTTTTTCAGCGGGTAGGTAGTGCCGTTCACTTCGACTCCGATTCTGCCGTTGCTGACGCTCACGGTGGCGGAGGGTGGCTGGGCGGCGACGATGATCTGGAAGCGGGCGTTGCCGTGGCTCTCATCCACCGTGCCGCGGGGAAGAACGATGCGGAAATCGGCGCTGTCGGCGCGGCGCATGCTGAAGAATGCGCGGCCCTGCTCGACCGCCACCCTGGTGACGGGCAAGCCCTTCGCTCCCAAGCTCAGAACTTGCACCTGCATGGCGGAATTTTGCGCCAGCCGCAGCGCCGAACCGCAGTCCAGCTGAATTTCCAGGGCGCCGCCCGGCCCGGTGCGCAACCAATCTCCGGCCACGATGGGCTCGTTGAGCATGACCTGCGTCCAACGGCGGGCGCCGGCTTGCACGGGCGGGCTCAGGATGGTGTTAGGCGTAAGAAAGCTGACGCGCACGATGCGGACGCGGGACTGGCTCTGCACGCCCCCGGCGGCGGCCAGCAACAGCATGGCAACTGCCCATTTCGCAGCCACGAAAGCTCACCCGATGGATATTCCCTGGGACCAAATCCGCTGCCTCAAGTCTGGCGCGATTCAGCGCAATGTCAAGCGATTCCCCCGCGCCACCTACACCGATTTTGGCAGGGGAGCGCGCTGCTGGGTGCGGTAACGGCCGGGAGGCTCGCCAAATTCCCGCTTGAAGGCGCGGTTGAAGGCGGCCTCGGATTCGTATCCGACCTGGGCGGCGATCTCGGCCACGCCGCATGAAGTTCCGGCTAACGAGCGCGCCGCCAACTGCAGCCGCCATCGCGTGAGGTACGTCATGGGGGGCTCGGCGAGATGGCGGGAGAAGCGCTCCACCAGCGCCGAGCGCGAGATGCCGACCTCGGCAGCGAGTGTGGCGACCGTCCAGGGCTGGGCAACGCGGCTGTGCAACAAGCTCAAGCTTCTTCCTACGACCGGATCGCAAACGCCGGTGAGCCAGCCCCGTCTCCGTTCTGGCAGTTGTTCCACGTAACGGCGCAGCGCATCGATGACCAAGGCCTCCGAGAGTTTCGCCAGCATGGCTTGGCTGCCGGCGTGCCCGGAACCGGCGACTTCGACCAAGTGGAGAATGGAACTCTCCAGCCAGTGTCCGGATGCGTCCGCGCGGATATTGACCTTGAATACGGGTGGCAGCGCGTCGAGGATAGGGCGGCTGAGGTCGGGGTTGCACGCCAGGTAACCGCACACCAGGCGTGAAGTGGCGCCGCCGCCGCCGGCCCGCAACGGACTCAGGTCGCCCGCCTGAACCTTGGCCTCGACGATGGCGTAGTTCAGGAATGGGCGAGGCGCCCCCTTGCTGCTCATATTGTGGGCGTGCCCGTTGGGGACGATTACGATATCGCCGGCGTTCAGCTCGAGCGCCGGTCCGCCGGCGACTTGAACCATGGCCTCGCCCTCAACCACCATGTGGTAGAGCAACAGATGGGGTGCTCGGGGACCGGTCCCGGGCCCAGGGTGCGAGGCGGGCGTGGCAACGCCCCAGGGAGCTGAGAACTCGGCGGTGAAGAACACCGCTCCGGTCAGCTTCACGCCGCTCAGGATTTCGGAGAATGGGTCCATTCGTCCTCCTGGACGTCCGAGCAAGTAATCGGGACCTGCGGGCATGGCCCCGCGTGCCGCGGCATTAGACAATTCTAGTCCTGAGGAAGGAGAACCACATGCACCCTAAGGCAATGGCAGCCAGCGCAGGCCCGGCGGCAACTGTTAACCTCAACCGTGCGCTATGGCAAAAAGGCGACTTTGCCGAAATCGCCGCGTTTATGAGGCAATCCGGCGAAGCGCTCGTTGAATCCCTCGGCATCGTGCCGCCGCTGCGGGCGATGGATCTCGGCTGCGGCGATGGCACCACGGCGCTGCCGCTGGCCCGCCTGGGCGCCGACGTCACCGGCATCGATCTCACCCCCAGCATGGTCGAGGCCGGCAACCGGCGCGCCGCCGCAGCCGGCCTCACCCGGCTGAAATTTTGCGAGGGCGATGCCTGCGACCTGCTCGGGGTCGAGGACAATACCTTTGATCTGAGCCTCTCCGTGTTCGGGGCAATGTTTGCGCCCCGGCCCTTCGATGCGGCGAGGGAGATGGTGCGGGTTACCAAACCCGGCGGCCGCGTGGTGATGGGCAACTGGATCCCCGGCGATCCGACGTTTGTTTCGGAGTTGCTTAAAGTGAGCTCGGCGTTCACCCCGCCTCCGCCGGAAGGGTTCGTCAGCCCCATGACCTGGGGGGTGGAGAGCCACATCATCGAGCGTTTTGGCCGGGCCGGAGTCGCACGGGAACGCATATCGATGGTGAAAGACACCTACTACTTCGCCCATCCCGAGAAGACCCCGGCGGATTTCATCGATCTCTTCGAACGTTTCTACGGCCCCACCATGGTGGCCGTGGAAGCGGCGCAGAAAGCCGGGAAGGCGCAGCTCCTCCACGAGCAGTTGGTCGAACTGGCCAACGCGCATAACAAGAGCCAGGCGGGCACGTTCATTCCCGCCGCCTTTTTGCGGGTCACCGTGACCGTCTAAGCGGCCCGGCAAACAGTGGCGAGCCACCTGCCTGCGCCAAACCGTGCTATGTTGGCGCACTCATGCAGGCGGAGAAAGCGAAGCGGCGCGCGCCGATTGGCACCCTGGGGCTGCTGGCGCTGATCTTTCTCACCGTCAGCGGCGGGCCCTACGGGCTGGAGCCGATGGTGGCCTCGATCGGCGGACGGGCGACGCTGGCGCTCTTGCTCGTGGTGCCGGTGCTGTGGTCGTTGCCGATCGCGCTGATGGCGGCGGAGCTGGCCTCGGCGTTGCCGCTGCTGGGCGGCTACTACCAGTGGGTGCGCCTCGCGGCCGGCGATTTCTGGGGCTTTCAAGAGGGCTGGTGGGGATGGTTGTTCACTTGGGTGGACATGCCGCTGTATCCGGTGCTGTGCGGCGCCATCATGCGGCAGGGGTGGCCCATGTTCACCGGCCATGCCCTTTCGAACGCGGCCACGATGGCGTTTGTGCTGAGCTTCATCTGGCTGGCGGCGATCCTGAACCTGCGCGGGGCGCGCTTCATCTCCCGCTACGCCATGGTGAGTTCGGTGGCGGTGATGGCGCCGTTCGTGGCGCTGGTGCTGGCGGCGTGGTGGCGGGCGCCGGCGTACGCTGTCCCGGCGGCGGCATTAGGGCATGCGTCCGGCCAACCCCTGGGCTGGGCAGGCTGGGCGGTGGCGCTGAGCACGGTGATGTGGAACTACGCCGGCTGGGATAACGTGGCCACCTTCGCGCCCGACGTGCATCGGCCGCATCATACCTACCCCCGGGCGCTGTTTTGGGGGCTGGTGCTGATCACGCTGGGGTACGTGCTGCCGGTGGCAGCGGGGTTGCATCTTGATCCAGTGGCGGCGCACTGGAGCAATGGGTACTTCGTCCGTCTGGGAGCGCTGGCGCTGGGAACGCGCTTGGCGCCGGCGGTGGCGCTGACCATGACGCTGACCGCCATCCTGAGCGCGTGGGCGCAGTACACCGGCCAACTGCTCTACGTGGTGCCGCTGCCGATGAGCCTGGCGCAGGATGGTTTCCTGCCGCGCTGGCTGCTGGGGCGGAACCGGCACGGGGCGGCGTGGCAGGCGGTGCTGGTGTGCACGGTGCTGTACAGCCTCTTTGTTTGGGTGTCGTTCACCAACCTGCTGGCGCTGGACGTGCTGTTTGACATTGCCGGATTGTCGCTGGAGTTCGTGGCGCTGTGGATTCTGCGCCGGCGGCCAGCGGCGGCGACGGCAGCAGTGGGGGCGAACGCCAAAGCCGCGGCGCAACATGGCGAGCCACCGCCGTTCCGCATTCCACTCTCCGGATGGAAACTGCTTCCGGTGTGCTGCGCGCCCATGGGGCTGGCGGTGGCGATGTTGGCCCTGGCCATCAAGCAGCAGCCCCGGTTCGCGGGTACGGCAGTCGCGCTGCTGGCCACCGGGCCGCTGCTGTATTGGTTCCTTTCTGCTCGGCGCCCGGCAGCCGTGGCGGCGGCCGGCGGCTCTTATAGGTAACTGGATGATCGCGTGATCCACCGGCGGCCCGCAGAATTTACGGGATGCTAATCTGGAAATTGAATCCGAGTCATCGATTCGGACATCTCATTGGATCGTCGAATCAATGCGAGCCCGCCGGCAATTATTCGTGGTTTGGATCCTGTTGCTGCCGCTGCTCAGCTGGGCGCTGAGCAATGGAGGCGTGGCCAGTTGCTGGGGCCAGGGTTCTTGCACGGCGGCGGCCAGTGCTGGCAACGGCGTTCCGGCCATGTGTGGCACCCACAAAAATAATGACTGTGCAACGTCCTGCGCCAAGGTGAGCGGCGTTGCCTTGCACTTGCCGGCCTCATCCACGCCCTTGATGCCGCTCGCCCGGGTTCCGCAGTGCACTCCCTTGGTACGGGCCTTGGGCGCCGCCCCAATCCTGTGCGCGCGGCCAGCCGCCGGCGTTCACTCCCGCGTGTTCCGTCCTCCGTCCGCCTGATCGCTTCTCGATCCCTGGGCCGGAGGCCGCGCGCAGCGCACGGCCGCGGCTCGCTTTCCTGGATGGAGCGATCTTAGGGAGAATTCAATGAGCACGCGTCGAGTGTGGTTGCCGGTGGTTTGTTGTGTCTGCTTCGTGTCGGTGGCCTTTGCCACGATTTTTGGCGGCGTTCGCGGGATCGTTCACGATCCCCAGCACCGTCCCATCCCCGGCGCCCAGGTGGTGCTGCGCGCCGCCAACTCGCAGTGGAGCATGAGCACGCGTGCGGACGCCAACGGCGAGTTTCATTTTCAGCGGGTGCCGCTGGGCGACTACGTCCTCACCGCCAGCGCGCCGGGGCTGCAGGCGGCGCAGCAATCGCTGACGGTGGCCTCCGGCTCCGAGCCCATCGTGCATTTGCTGCTGCCCTTGGCCACGGCATCGCAAACCACCACCGTAAGCGCCAGCGTGGCGCCCGCGGTGAACGTCGAATCCTCGACGCCCACCACCACGGTGAGCCGGCAGCAGGTGGTGCGCTCCCCCGGCGCCGACCGGCCCAACAGCCTGGCCATGATCACCGATTTCGTCCCCGGCGCTTATATGGTCCACGATCAATTGCATGTGCGCGGCGGCCACCAAGTGAGCTGGCTGGTCGATGGCGTGCCGGTGCCCAATACCAACATCGCCAGCAACGTTGGGCCACAGTTCAATCCCAGCGATGTGGACTATATGGAAGTGCAGCGTGGCAGCTACGACGCCGAGTATGGCGACCGCACCTACGGCGTCTTCAACGTCGTCCCGCGCAGCGGCTTCTCGATGAACAACCAGGCGGAACTGGAACTGAGCCTGGGCAACTTCCACCAGACCCATGACGAACTCACTTTCGGCAGCCACACCGACAAGTTCGCCTACTTCGCCGGCTTGAGCGGCAACCGCTCCGGCCTGGGGCTGGAAACGCCCGTGGCGCAGGCGCTGCACGATGCCGACAATGGGCAGGGCGGTTTCGAGTCGCTGATCTATAACGTTAACGCCGACAATCAATTGCGTTTGGCGGCGTCGCAGCGGCGGGATTTTTACCAGATCCCCAACACCCCCGAACAGAACTCCGCCCCGGCCAGTTTTCAGCACGACGCCCAGCAGGAGAGCGACGCCTTCGTCAATTTCAGTTGGGTGCGCACCTTGAGTCCCGACACGCTGCTCACGGTTTCGCCCCTGTACCACTACAACAGCGCCAACTACTTGGGCGGGGCGCAGGATTATCCCATCAGCACCACCGATCAGCGCACCTCCACTTATGCTGGCCTGCAGACGACGCTGACCGAGCAGACGGCGAAGAACAACCTGGAGGTGGGTTTTTATGGTTTCGGGCAGCACGACCACGAGCTGTTTGGCCTGCGCTTCAACGACGCCTCACACCCTGACTTGTCGCAGCCGCAGGCGCTGTCGGGCCAACTCGAGGAAGTGTTCGCCGAGGAGAAGTACAACCCTTGGGCGTGGCTGACGCTGATGGGCGGGGTGCGGCAATCCCACTTTGCCGGGCAGTTGCCGGAGAACGCCACCTCGCCGCGGGTGGGGCTGGCCGTGCAACTGCCGCGCTGGCATTGGGTGTTGCGCGGTAACTATGGCCGCTACTACCAGGCGCCGCCGCTGGAGACGATCTCCGGGCCGCTGCTGCAATTTGTCACCGGACAGAGCCTGGCCTTCATTCCCCTGCGCGGCGAGCGGGACGAGGAGTGGCAGGTGGGCATGACCGTGCCCTTCCAGCTTGGGCGTGGGAGCTGGGGGCTGGACATGGACTACTTCCACAACCGTGCCCGCAACTTTTTCGACCACAATAATGTGGGCAACTCGGATATTTTCTTTCCCCTGACCATCGCCGGCGCGCGCATCCGCGCCTTCGAGGCCACGGTGCGGTCGCCGCGGCTGTGGAACCGCGGCCAGTTCCACCTCGCCTACTCCAACCAGATCGCCGAAGGCGAGGGGGCGGTCAGCGGCGGGCTGACCGATTTCACGCCCGGCAACGGGTATTTCCTGCTCGATCACGATCAGCGCAACACCGTCAATACCGGGCTGGACTGGAACTTTCCCGGCGCCGTCTACGGCGACCTGAGCGTGTACTACGGTTCCGGATTCGCCAACGGCGCCGCTCCGCCGTCCCACCTGCCCCAGCATGCGGAATTCAGCCTCTCGGCTGGCAAGCAGCTCACCGACCGCGTAAACGTGTCCGCCACCGCTCTCAATATTTTCAATCGCCACCTGCTGATCGACAATAGCCTGACCTTCGGCGGCACGCACTTCAACGCCCCCCGCGAGGTGTATGTGGAGTTGCGCTACGGGTTTAAATATTAGGTTGCAACCCGGCCGGCGCACGGCGGCCGGATGTACACTGGCGTCGAAGAGAGGATCGTCGCTGGGCCGGAAGCAATATGGCGGATATTAAGCAGGCGCGCGCGGTGCTGGAAGCGCGGATCGTCGAGGGAGCGGGCCAGGCGCCGCCGGCACAACGCCGGGCGGCGTTCAATAACGCAGGGGTTAGCGAACCGCTGGCCGCCGTTATCGATAAAGTCGCCAGACAGGCTTACAGAGTCACGGAAGGGGACATCGCCGCGGCGAGGGCCTCGGGCCTGAGCGAGGACCAGATTTTCGAGATGGTCATCTGCGCCGCGGTTGGCCAGGCCACGCGGCAATACGAGACGGCGATGGCGGCCCTCGAGGCTGCGGCCGGGGAGCGGTAGCATGCGTCTGGCGGTTCTCGATCACGGCCACTCGGCCGGCACCAAAGCCCTGTTCACGCTGATCCGCCTACTGTCGCGGCAGCCGGTGCTCGATGCCGTCAAGCTGGTCAAGTACCGCGCCGACTTCTATGGGAGGCCGATGCAGCGCGTGACCCAGGAGGCGATGCGCGGGCCGTCGGCCTGGCCGGTGGGCGATCGCGAGCTGATGGCGGCGATCGTCGCCCAGGCGAATGCTTGTGAGTGGTGCACCCAGGCGCACGCCGCGGTGGCGCAAGCGGCCTATCGCGATCAGGTCCGGGTCTCGGCGGCGCTCGGTGATCTCGACACCGCAGCCCTGGCGGAGCCGCTGCGGGCGACGCTCCGCATGCTGCGCAAACTGACGCGCGAGCACGCCGTGGATGCGGACGACATGCGCGCGCTGCTGGCTGCCGGCGTCTCGCGGCCCCAGATCGAGGACGCGCTCGCCGTTGCCTTCGCCTTCAATACGATGTGCCGGCTGGCGGATGCATTTGGGTTTTTCGTGCCTGGTCCGCAGGCCTTTGAGGCGGGTGCGAAATACCTGCTCGCGCGCGGCTACCGCTAAGCGCCGCCACTCTAGATTTGCAGGAAGTGCTGCACGTAGGGCTGCGTGCTGGCGTGCAGTTCGGCGGCGGAACCATCGAAGACGGCATGTTGGTCGTGCAGGACGAGGAAGGAGGTGTGGGCGCTCATGCCATCGGCCGGGCGCAGCGCATTGTGTTCCGCATCCCAGCGGTAGGCCGCGAGCATGGCCGCGTCCTGCAGCCGATGCGTGACCAGGAGCGAGGTGACGTGGTTCACATCCCGCAGGCGGATGATTTGCTCCATGATGTTGGTGGCGGTGATGGGATCGAGCCCGCCCGTGGGGGAGTCGAAGAGCATGATCTCGGGCTCGGTGGCGAGGGCACGGGCGATGGCCACGCGGCGCTGCATGCCGCCGGAGAGCTCGGCGGGAAACTTGTCCATGACTTCTTCCAGCTCGACCGCGGCGAGGCAGGCGCGCACCCGGGCGTCGATCGCCTCCAGGTCCATGGCGTGCTCCTCGTCCAGCCGGTAGGCCACGTTGTCGCGCACGGTGAGGGAATCAAACAGCGCGCTCTCCTGGAACACGATCCCGATCCGGCGCCGCAGCCGATAGAGCGCCGCCTCCGGCATCGTGCTGACCGGCTCGCCGAGCACGATGACGCGGCCCTGGTCGGGCCGCAGCAACCCAATCGCCAGCTTCAGCGCCACCGACTTGCCCGCCCCCGATTCGCCCAGCAGCACCTTGGTTTCTCCGCGCCGGACGCGCAGCGACAGGCCGCGCAGCACCGGGGTGGCGCCCAGGGTGATGCTCACATTGTCGAATTCTATTTCGATGGGGGCGTCCGCCATTACGCCCCGAAGAAGCCGATCAGCACCCGGCTCAACAGGAAGTCGGTGAGAATAATGAGCACCGAGGCCGACACCACCGCTTGCGTGGTGGCGCGCCCCACGCCCCGCGTGCCACCCCGCGCCGACATGCCGAAGTAGCAGGCCACGGTGGCGATGATGATGCCGAACACCACCGGTTTCAACAGCCCCTGAGCCATGTCGGTGGCGCCCAGCGCCTGCATCGCGGTGTACCAGTACTGGCGGCCGTCCAGCCGCAACGCCAGGATGGCGTAGAGATAGCCGCCGATCAAGCCGCACAGATCGGCGATGATGGTGAGGGAAAAGGTCATGGAGATGGTGGCCAGCAGCCGCGGCGTGGCCAGCTTCTTGATGGGATCGGTGCCCAGGGCGCGCATGGCGTCCACCTGCTCGGTCACCACCATCGAGCCCAGCTCGCTGGCCATGCCCGCGGCATTGCGCGCCGCCACCATGAGGCCGGTCAGCACCGGTCCCAGCTCGCGCACGATGGAGAGGGCGACGAGCTGCCCGGTGCGCTGAATCTGCCCGTACTGCGCCAGCGTGGCTGACAACTGCAGCGCCATGACGGCGCCGGTGAAGAAGCCGGTCATGAGCACGATCGGCAGCGAGCCCACGCCGAGGCTGTCCATCTGCAGCATGGTGTCGCCGCCGTAGAAGGGGCGCGCCAGGACGTTGCGGAAGGTGCGGCCGGTGAGCAGGGAGTAGGCCTGCAGGCCCTCGAGCTGGCCCTTGAGCCAGCCGATGAACCCCCACTGGATCTCCTCCTCGCCCCGTGGGGGCGCCGCCGTGGCCAAATCCGTTTCCTCCTGCCCAGAATCTAGCATATTTGACGCGGGCGCCCGGCTTCGCCGCCCGCTGAGCCGACGGCGCGTCGCGGGGTCCCCTCAGCCCCGCTCGTGCGCCAGCGGCGTGACCATCCCCCGGCTGTAGCCGGATCGGATCGGTAGCCGCCCGGTTAGCTACGGGCGCGTCGCCGACGGCCATTCCGTCAAAGCGACCAGCGGGAGCGACCCAGCGAAAAGTGGCGAGCCACTTGGTAAACTGTTCAGTACGATCATGCTACGTTTCTCCACCGCCGGCGAATCCCACGGCCAAGCCCTGTTGGCGCTGCTCTCGGGCATGCCCGCTGGGCTGGCGATCGACCCCGCTTTTGTCGCCCACGAGTTATGGCGCCGGCAACAGGGCTACGGCCGTGGGGGGCGCATGAAGATCGAGCGCGACACGCCGGAGTTCCTCTCCGGGGTGCGCAATGGAGCGACGATTGGCGCTCCCATCGCGGTGCTTATCCCCAACCACGACTGGAAGAACTGGGAGCAGACACTGGCGGTGGCCACGCCCGCCGGCGAGGCGGCGCGGCCGGTGAAGAGTCCCCGTCCCGGCCACGCCGATCTGGCGGGCGCCATCAAGTTCAATTTCCCCGAGGCGCGCTACGTGCTGGAGCGCGCCAGCGCGCGCGAGACGGCGGCGCGGGTGGCGGCGGGCGCGGTGGCCAAGTTGTTGTTGCGCGCGTTGGGGATCGAGGTGCTCAGCCACGTGATTCAGGTAGGCGCGGCCGTGCTGCCCGAAACCGTGCCGGTGACCTGGGAGGGGCTGCGTCAACTGGCGGCGCGGGAGGAGATCCTGCTTCATTGCCTCGATACCGAGGCGGAGCAGCGCATGAAGGCGGAGGTGGATCGCGTGCTGCGCACCGGCGACACCATCGGCGGCGTTTTCGAGGTGCGCGCCGCGGGCCTGCCGCCGGGGTTGGGCACCTGCGCCAATTGGGATGAACGTCTGGACGGCAAGCTGGCGCAAGCCATCTGCTCGATCCAGGCGGTGAAGGCGTGCGAGATCGGCGCCGGTGTCGCCGCCGCCGCCACGTCCGGATCGCTGGCCCAGGACCCCATCGGCTACGACCGCGGCGAGCATCGCTTCACCCGCGCCGGCAACCACGCCGGCGGGCTGGAGGGCGGCATGACCAACGGCGAGGAGCTCATCGTCCGCGGATTCCTCAAGCCCATCTCGACCCTGCGGCGCCCGCTGGAGAGCGTGGCCTTTGAGACCCGCGAGCCGGTCAAGGCCGCCTACGAACGCAGTGACGTGTGCGTGGTGCCCGCCGCCGGCGTGGTGGGCGAGGCCATGGTGGCGCTGGTGCTGGCCCAGGCGGCGCTGGAAAAATTTGGCGGCGACTCGCTCCTCGAGTTGCAGCGCAACGCCAACGCCTACCGCGAGCAGGTGCGGAACTTCTAATCAACGTGATCTATCCCATTGTCAAATTTCCCGATCCCGTGCTCACCACCCCTGCCGCGGCGGTCACTGAGTTTGGCCCGGAGCTGCGCCGCCTCGTGGACGACATGTTCGAGTCCATGTACGCCGCCAGCGGCGTGGGGTTGGCCGCGCCGCAGATTGGCCGTTCCCTGCGCCTCACCGTGATCGATTGCAGTGTCGGCGAGGACCCGGCGCAGAAGCTGGTGCTGGCCAACCCGGAGATCATCCGCCGCGAGGGCAAGCAGACCGGCGAGGAGGGCTGCCTCAGCCTGCCGGGGTTCCGCGCCGACGTCACGCGCGCGCTCGGGGTCAGCGTCCGCGCCCAGGATGCCGAGGGGAACTGGTTCGAGTCCTCGGGCGAGGAACTGCTGGCCCGCGCCATGCAGCATGAGATCGACCACCTGAACGGCGTCCTATTCATCACCCATCTCAGCACGCTGAAGCGGGACCTCATCAAGCGCAAGATCCGCAAGCTGCAAAAAGACGGCGAGTGGTAGCCGCGTGCGCCGTTTGCTGTGCGTTACCGCCCACCCCGACGATGAAGCCGCCAACTTTGGCGGCAGCGTGGCCCGCTACGCCACCGCCGGCGTCGCTTGCCATCTGGTCTGCCTGACCGCCGGCGAGCGGGCGCGCAACCGCGGCGCCGCCACCGACGATGCTTCCCTGAAGGCGCTGCGCCGCGGCGAACTCGAAGCCTCGTGCCGCCTGCTGGGCTTTCAGCCGCCGCAAATCTGGGACCTCCCCGATGCCGGGCTGCCACAGGCGCCGTTCTATGCCATCGTCGGCCGGCTCGTCGCCGTTGTGCGTGCGCTGCGCCCCGCGCTGGTGCTGACCCTGGGGCCGGAGGGTTCGGCTACGGCCCACCCCGACCACGCCATGGCGGGATTGTGCGCCACCGCGGCGTTTCACTGGGCGGCGCACGAACGGTACTTTCCCGAGCATCCTGATCCACCATTTCAGGCCGAACGGTTGTTTTATGCCACCGTGCCCGTGCAGCCGCCGCGGTTCCCGCCGGTGTGGCTGCCGCACCCGGACGTGGCCGTTGACATCGCGCCCTATGTGGAGACGAAAGTGGCGGCCTTCCACTGCCATCAGACGCAGGCGCCGCTGTTCGAGCGGGTGGAGGGGTATTTGCGTCTGGCGGGCGGACGCGAGCTGTTCCACCTGGCGGCGGGGCGCCCCTTCGCCGAAGACTGGCTGGCCGCGGATTTGTTCCAGGATCTGCTATAATGAAGACCGTATCTTCTTGTTTTTGTTGGCTTTAGGGAGTCTGCATGCCTCAGCCCCAGTTGCTTCGCCGAACCCGCGCCCTCTGCAGGCAACTCCTGCACCTGCAGCTGCTGATCGCGCTGGAGAGTGGGGAGTCCGAGATCCTGGTGGGCGGCCAAGCGGTGATGGAGGGGGTGATGATGCGCGCCCCGCACTCCTACGCGGTGACCGTGCGCCGTCCCGACGGCGAACTCATCACCACCACGCGGCCGCTGACCCGGCCCGCCGAGCGCCACAAATATTGGGGATGGCCCCTGCTGCGCGGCTTGGCCACGCTGGGCCAGGCGATGGCGCTCGGCGTCCGCGCCCTGCGCTTCAGCAGCGACCAACTGCTGCACGAACCCGGCGAGCAAAAGGAACCGGCGGAGGCAAGCGCGGCGGGCGAGGTGACGTCGTGGGGCATGATCGCCAGCATCGGAATCTCGCTGGCATTCTTCGTGGCCTTTTACAAGCTGGTGCCGCTGCTGGCGGCCACCGAAATCGCGCACCGCGTGCCGATGTTGAGCGGCCAGATCGCGTTCAACACGGTGGACGGCGTGATCCGCATCGCCTTATTCCTGCTCTTCATCGGCGGCTTGGCGCTGCTGCCCGACATCCGGCGCGTGTATCAGTACCATGGCGCCGAGCACAAGGTGGTGTTCAACTTCGAGTCGGGCAAGCCCGTCGACGTGGAACACGCGCGCACGTTCACCACGTTGCATCCACGCTGTGGCACCAGCTTCATGATCGTGATCATGCTGATCGCCATGGCGTTCTATATCCTGATTCCGGCGCAATCCTTCCTGATGCGGCTGGTGATCCGGATCGCGCTGCTGCCGGTGATCGCCGGATTGTCGTACGAGGTCATCCGCTTTGGCGCGCGCCACAGCCAGTCGGTGTTCGCGCTGCTGGCCCGCCCGGGGTTGTGGCTGCAGCGCATCACCACGCAGGAGCCGAATACGGAGCAGCTGGAGTGCTCGATCCGCTCGCTGCGCGAGGCCATGGCGTTGGAGCAAACCCAGGGCGGGGAGCTGGTTATATCGTGATTCTAGACAGGCTACAGAAAATGGAAGCTCAGTACGATGAGCTGACCGCGCAACTCGGGTCCCCCGAGGTGATCGCCGACAACGCCCGCTTTCAGAAGGCGGCCCGCGCCCATGCCGAGCTGTCGGAAACGGTGGAGGAGTTCCGCCGCTACCGGCAGATGGAGCAGGATGCGGCTGAGGCGCGGCAGATGCAAAACGACGCCGACACCGACGTGCGGCAGTTTGCCACCGACGAGCTCGCCCGCCTGCAGCCCGAGTTGGCCGCCACGGAAGCGCGGCTGCGGCAACTGCTGCTGCCCAAGGACCCCAACGACGAGAAAAACGTGGTGCTCGAAATCCGCGCCGGCACCGGCGGCGACGAAGCCACGCTGTTTGTCGCCGAGATGTTCCGCATGTACAGCCGCTTTGCCGAGCAGCAGCGATGGCGGCTGGAGGTGCTGTCGTCCAGCGAGAGCGGCGTGCATGGCCTCAAGGAAGTGGTGGCCATCATCGAGGGCCGGGGCGCCTATAGCCAGCTCAAGTACGAGAGCGGCGTCCACCGCGTGCAGCGCGTGCCGGCGACCGAGCAGCAGGGAAGGGTACACACCTCGGCGGTCACGGTGGCGGTGCTGCCCGAGGCCGAGGAAGTCGATATCCACCTCGACCCCAAGGACGTGCGCGTGGATACGTTCTGCTCCTCCGGTCCCGGCGGGCAGTCGGTAAACACCACCTACTCGGCGGTGCGGCTCACCCATCTACCCACGGGGTTGATCGTCTCCTGCCAGGATGAGAAGTCGCAGATCAAGAACCGCGCCAAGGCGGAGCGCGTGCTGCGCAGCCGCCTTTTGGAAATCGAGACGGAGAAGCAGCATCAAGCCATCGCCGCCGAACGCAAGCAGCAGGTCGGCTCCGGCGACCGCAGCGAGAAGATCCGCACCTACAATTTCCCCCAGAACCGCGTCACCGACCACCGCGCCGGCCTCAGCCTGCACCAGCTCGGCGACGTGATGGACGGCCGCCTGCAGCCCTTCATCGAGGCCCTCACCGCCCACTTCCAAGCCGAGCGCCTGCAAAAAGAAACCGCCGCCTAAGTGGCGTTCGCGGCGCGTTTCGCGATCATGTGGATGGTCTTGCCGCCCATGGGTACGGTGAGGGTCAGATCCATCTCGTTGGCGTGAATGACACCCGCATATTTCCAGTCGAAGTTCTGGCCTTGGGAGTTCTCGATCCAGTCGAAGTGAATCTGGTCGCCCTGGACAACGATATCGCTCAGCGGCACGGTTCCCTGGCGGCCGTTGACCATCGTCCCGGTGAGGGTTTTTCCGGTGTCATGGAAGGTGAAGACCTGGGCGAAGGATCCGCCGGGCGAGTTAATGGTGGCGCTCCACGTCCCCGCAATCGACAGGGCTTGGGCCAGGCTCAAAAGGGCGAACATCGCAGCCAGACGCATGGTGGAGAATCCTTCCAGCGGATCGTATCATGCCATTTTCTGCGCCGCCGACGATGAGGCCGACCGAGCGGCCGCAGTCAGTTGGCGGTGGGTTGCTTTTCG